>JBKJUQ010000521.1:0-5918 GCA_046590685.1 Hymenobacteraceae bacterium | reverse complement strand
CGTGCCCGCCGACGGCCGGCCGCACACGGTGGAGGTGCAGCGCGCCGAACTGCCGGCTACGTACGGCCTGACCGTGGTGCCGAAGCTCACCGAGACGGCCTTCCTCACGGCGGCCGTTACCGGGTGGGAGCAGTATAATCTGCTACCCGGCCGCGCCAACACGTACCTCGATGGCACGTTCACGGGCGCGTTTGACCTCGACCCGGGTCGCGCCGTCGACACGCTGCGCCTGACGCTTGGCCCCGACCGCAACGTGGTGGTGCGGCGCGAGAAGTCGCGCGAGTTTTCGAAGCGAGCGCTGTTTGGTGGCACCGTCACCGATGCGGTGAGTTACGTCATTACGGCGAAAAACCTGCGCCAGCAGGTCACTCCGCTGCGAGTAGAGGAACAGATCCCGGTTGCCGCCGACTCGCGTATTCAGGTCGAAGCAAAGGAAATCTCCGGCGCGCAGCTTAACCCCGAAACGGGCCGCCTCGCGTGGCAAGCCCGTCTGCAACCGGGCGAAACCCGCGCCTGGAAGCTGGCTTATGAAATCAAGTACCCGAAAAAAGTGGTTATCAGCGTCGACTGAGTACCTCTGACCGCCCGCCAGGCCACGCGTAGCCCGCTGCCCTGCCTTAAAAAATCGTTACCAAAACCTGCCTGCCCGATGCCTTCATTCGATATCGTTTCCAAAGTTGATTCGCAAACTCTTGACAACGCCGTCAATACGGCTAAAAAGGAGCTCGCTACGCGTTACGACCTGCGCGATACGAAAGGCGGGATCGAGTTTGACAAAAAAGAAAACGCCGTCACGCTGTCGTCAGAGAATGACATGCGGGTGCAGGCGCTGGAAGATATTCTGCTCACGCGCGTCATTAAGCAGGGGATTGATGGCACGGCGCTCGATTTCTCCGAGGATATCAAGCCCGCCGGTAATCTGGTAAAGAAGATCATTAAAGTGCGCGCCGGCCTCGACAAAGACGCCTGCCGCAAGGTGATGGCCGTTATTAAGGAGACGAAGCTTAAAGTTGTCGCGCAGGTCATGGACGATCAGGTGCGCGTGACGAGCAAGAACATCGATGAGCTACAGAAAATCATTGCCGCTCTCCGGCGCGCCGAGATCGGCCAGCCGCTCCAGTTCGTCAATATGAAGTAGCGACTGAGGCGCGCTACTCGGGGCATTTTCGCCTTCGCGCCGCCGCATCCCGTACGGCAGACGAGCGGCGTACCGTCGTGCTTCCCCGCTTCCTTCCTATCACCGCCAATCACTTCGTAGTGGACTTCGATTTTTCAATCTTTTCTTCCGCCCAAACCTGGATTTCGCTGCTCACGCTCACCTTTATGGAGATCGTGCTCGGCATTGACAATATCATCTTCATCTCGCTGGTAGCGGGCAAGCTACCCGAGTCGGAGCAGCCACGGGCCCGCACGATTGGCTTGCTGCTGGCGCTCGTCTTTCGCGTGATGCTGCTGTTGAGCATCACCTGGATAGTTGGCCTGAAGGATCCGCTCTTCACGCTGTCCTTCATCCCCGGGGGGTGGGAGGTAACGGGCCGCGACCTTATTCTGCTCGGCGGCGGACTGTTTCTGATCTGGAAAAGCACGACGGAGATTCACGATAAATTCGACGTAGCGGATGACACGGAGGCCGAAATGAAAGCCAACGTGGCGCGCGTGACGCTTCCGGCCATCATCGCGCAAATCGTGGTCGTCGATATCGTTTTCTCTTTCGACTCCATTCTCACCGCCGTGGGCCTGGCCCGCGAAGTGATGGTGATGATTTTGGCCGTCATCCTCTCCATGGGGATTATGCTCGCGTTTGCGGGTGCCGTGTCGAACTTCGTCAATCGCCACCCGACCGTCAAAATGCTGGCGCTCTCGTTTCTGATTATGATCGGGATGATGCTGGTGGCCGAAGGCCTTCATCAGCACATCTCGAAGGGCTACGTCTACTTCGCGATGGCTTTCTCGCTGCTCGTGGAGTCGCTGAATCTGCGGCTAGGCCGCAAAAGCCGTATTGCCGTCGACGCCCGCCAGCTGGAGCGCCGCCAGCAAGCGCAACAGCTCGATAACGAGAACCTTTAACGTAGCGCCGGGCGCGCGGGCGCAGCTTCTGCCGCCGGGTTACTTCACCGAATCCTTTTGAATGTAGCGTCGAAGCGACTGAACCGTCGCTTCGACGCTTTTCTTTTTCACCCGTGTCCACTTCTACTCCTCCCATGAGAAAAATCATTCAAGCCGCTTGCGTGGCCGTCAGTTTAATGAGCGCCGGCAGCGCGCACGCGCAACTATCGGCCGGCCATATTCTGGTAGGTGGCGGTGGCGGGTTCTCCAGTAGCCGCCCGGAGGACCAAAATATTCAATTCAGAAATCTAAAAAACAGCTCGGGCTTCTTCTCCCCCCAGGTCGGATATTTCCTGCTGGATAATTTGGCCGTTGGGCTAAACTTTCATTACTCCGCGACGGAGAATGTCACTACTCAGCAGATCCGGCTTCCTGATGATGCATTTGGCACCCTAAAAACGACCAGCACTAATAAAACGATGCTGGCTGGGCCCTTTGTGCGCTATTACAAGCCGCTTGGTGAGAAGGCCGCGATTTTTGGTCAGTTGGGCGTCGGATTTGGTGGCAGTAAGCGAACGACGAAGTACGACGGTCAAAGCGCACCGGTAAGCCCGGATGATGTCAAATTCGGCATCATCAACGCCGGGCTCACCCCCGGCTTTGCGTATTTCCCGACCAAACGCTTCGGCCTGGAGATTATGACGAGCGCCATCCGCCTCGGGTACGACCGGCGGCGCCAAAAAGACCTGCCGGCGGGGGCGAAGGAAGAAGATTACACCACCTCCAGCTTTACCGCCCAAGCCGATCTGCGCTCGTTGTTCATCCTGGGTAATATCCAGATCGGCGCCACTTTTTACCTTGGCGGAGAGTAAGCCTTAAGTAAGCTTCGACCTTCGGCTGACCCCTCCGCTGCTTCGGCAGCGGAGGGGTTTTTTATGCCTATCGGGACCGAGTTCCCCGCAGAAAGGGCCGTGCCAGCAGAGTGGCGGGAGCGCGCTGAGAGGTTACCTCACTGCACCGCTTTGCATATAGCGGCAGGAGTCGTCACTAAGCGGCTCTTCTGTTCCTTCTTCCATTCACAAGTTTTTTCAATACCCCTCCGATGAAAAAGATTGTCCATTCCGCGCTCGCCGTAGCGCTGTTACTTGGTGCTGGCGCCGCGCACGCGCAGATCACCTTCGGCCCGAAAGTGGGCATCAACCTGGCGAATGTCAAGTACAAGCTGAGCGACGCCGACAAGAAAGACGGCGCCAAGGAGCCTGACACGCAGATGAAAATCGGCGCCTCATTTGGCCTGATGATGAACGCTCGCTTTGGCAACCTTGCGATCCAGCCGGCCCTGACGTATTCGATGAAGGGATACAAGCTTGACGAAAAGGTGGACGAAACCACCACCCAAGACGGGTTTACGACCACCAGCAAAGGCACGTCTACTGGCCAGATGAGCCTGGGGTATATCGACATTCCAGTGAATCTGGTGTACACCACGGGTGGCGATCAAGGCTTCCAGGTATTTGCCGGGCCATACGTAGGCTTCGGTATGGGCGGCAAGTATGAATTTGATAGCAAAGTGACATCGACTACCAGCTTTGGTGGTCAGCAGATTGCCTCATCTGAAGTCTCTTTCAAAGGCGACGGCGACGTCGAGTTCAAGTCAGAAGTGACGCGCGACGATGCGAAGAAGGAGAAGACGGAATTTGTCCGCCAGCCAGACTTCGGCATCAACGCCGGTATCGGGTATCTGATGAACCGGTTTCAGGTGCAGGCGGGCTACGGGCTGGGTCTGAATACGCTTATCCCAGACTATGAAGGCGATACGACGAGCGATTCCGACAAGAGCAAGCTAACCAACCGCGTGATCCACGTGACGGTGGCGTACCACTTCGGCGGCGAATAAATCAGCGCCCCGCGTGCTTATCAGCGCCCGCGTTCCAGCCCCTAGTGGCCGGAGCGCGGGCGTTTTCGTTGCTCGAGTTATGGCCGAGTAGCGCCGAGCCAGATCAAGTAGCTTCTAAGCCGACTTCACCAGCACGAATACGGTGATAATGAACAGCAGCCCCGCCACCACCGCCGCGTTGACCTGCTGCTCGTGCGAACAGCGCGGCAGTAAGCCGACGGTAGCCACCAGCAGCAGAATCGCCGGCCAAAACGCGAGCGCGCTGTAAATCCCCCCCGCGTAGGGCTGAAAGGCGGCCAGGCCATGGGGCCGAATGCGCCGCACGATCCGCCACAGCGGGGTTCGCCAGACGGTCAGGGGCCAGCCCACGCGCAAGCGATCGATCCCGAACTCCTCGCGCAGGATAAAATCAGTGTTCGTCGTCGTGATGTGGTAGGCGATGCGCGGGTTCGCCCGCGAAACCGACACGAACACCACTTCGCGCGCGACCACGTGCTCCTCGGCGAACTCGCGCATCGGTACGGCCCAGTCGGCGAAGAGCGATAGGCAGAACCCCACCATCAGCCAATTGACCCGCCGCGCCCACGGCACGTAGCGGCGCAGCTGCGCGGCCCAGATATCTTGCTGACGCGGCCCGCGTCGGCGCACGGGTGCCGGCGGCGGATCGTAGGGCGACGGGCCGTGCCGCGGGGCCTGCGCGAGCTCCCGGGCGCGCTGCCGGAGTAAGTCGTAGGCCAGGCGCCGGTGCTGGTCGCCGAGGATCTCGTACGCCTCCTGCACCTCAGAAAATGCGCCTGCGCCTGCGGGTCCGGCGTGCGGTCGGGGTGCAGCAGCAGCGCTAGCTGATGGTGGGCCTGCTTGATCTCGCGCTCGCTCGCTGCTTCCGGGACACCGAGTACCTGGTAATAATTTTTCATCGACGGCGGCGAGCGGGGCGGAGAAACGACGGGTGGCGGCGGCGAAATTACCGTGCCACGCGCCGGGGCTACGCCTAACCCGGACCGGCGGGAACGGTTCACCCCCGGCGGCTACCTTTGGCGCCCGGACCCCGCGCCCGCCCGCTCCACCTTAACGGGCACCGCGCCGAATATCCGCCCCGTGGCCGATTCTGCTTCCGTTGCGCCTTTATCTTCCCCGCCACCTTGCCGCGTAGTGCTACTGGCATCGGGCGGCGGCTCCAACGCCGAGCAGCTAATCCGCCATTTTGCCCACCGCCCGCAAGTGGCGCGGGTCGTGGGGCTGCTCTCGAATAACCCCGCGGCCGGGGCCCTGGCCCACGCGGCGCGCGCGGGAATCCCCACGGCCGTCTTCACCCGCGACGAGTTGCGCGCCGGCAAGGTGCAGCACCTGCTGGCGACGGAGTTTCGGCCGGACCTGATCGTGCTGGCGGGCTTTCTCTGGCTGATACCACCCGCCTTCGTCGCCGCGTACGCGGGCCGTATCCTCAATATTCATCCGAGCCTGCTGCCCAAGTTTGGGGGCAAGGGGATGCACGGCCACCGCGTCCACGAAGCCGTGCTGGCGGCCTCTGAGCGCGAGTCGGGCATCACGATTCACCTCGTGAACGAGCACTACGACGACGGCGCCGTGCTGCTCCAGGCACGCTGCCGGGTGTGGCACGACGATGATGCCCAAACCCTGGCGGCCAGCGTGCTCGCGCTCGAACACCGCTACCTGCCGCTGGTGGTCGAAGCCGTGGCACGCGGCGAAAACCCGGTGGCGTTTGCCCGCCGCACCCTCGGCCCTACGGTGCCCGCCAACGAAATCGTCGTCCCGGTCTAACCAATTACCACAGCCCCCCCATCACCGAAAATCACCGCTTATGAACCGTCGCATTACCTCCGCCCTGCTCTCCGTTTACCACAAAGACCGCCTCGCGCCCCTCGTGGAGGTGCTGCGCCGCTACGGCGTCACGCTGTACTCCACGGGGGGCACCCTGAAATTCCTGCGGGAAATGGGGGTTGAGGTGACGCCC
>JBKJUQ010000393.1:0-4158 GCA_046590685.1 Hymenobacteraceae bacterium | reverse complement strand
AAGGCTTCGCAGGTGCGTACGGCCAGTGCGGTGGCGCGGGCTGCCGTTTCGGCGTTAAGATCGGCGGGCGCTACCAGCGTCGTTACCAGATTCGTGTGCGGGTCAAACACCATCTCCACCACCGGAAAGGCGCGCACCTCCCCGGCTACTGACCGCGCGCAAACCACCGCCAGCTCCTTGACGCACGCTACCCGCGCTTCGAGCACACTCGGCGCGTCAAACGCCCCCGCGATAGCGGCCACATCGGGCAGGGACCGTACGCCGTTGCCATCGTAACCGCCGCGTCGCAGCTTCTGGAAAGCCGGCAGAAAATCGACGTGCCGGGCAAGGTCGGCGCGGGTTTCGGCCAACCGGAAATCGGCCGTCGGCAGGGCGTGCTGGCGGTAAAACGCTTTCTGCGCGCCCTTGTCCTGGATGATGGCGAGGGCGGCGGGGTCGGGATAAACGGCTTTGCCGGCGGCTTGCAGGGCCAGCAGCCCCGCGACGGATACGTGCTCGATCTCGATGGTGAGCACGTCGCAGCCGGCGCCAAAGGCCACCACGGTCGCTTCATCGGCGAAATCACCGATCACAAATTCGTCGCAGCAGTGGGCCGCGGGGGCGTTCGCGTCAGGGTCGAGGACGCGGGTACGAATGGGCAGGTCGAGCGCCGCCTGACACAGCATCCGCCCAAGCTGACCACCGCCAAGGATTCCGAGGACTCTCATTTTCGATTGAGCGATTGAGTGATTTTCGATTAAGAGGTCGCGGGGTCGGGCCTCCGGCGCAGCGCCAGCCGCCAACGAGCGCCGCAAAGGTCGCGCGCCACCCCGACTGGCTTCGTTAATCTGCGCAATCTGCTGAATCCGCTGAATCTGCGGTCTACTTTTGCGCCCGGATGGACATTTTACTCGGCACGTTTTCGGCGCTCTTCTCCGTGGTCAACCCCTTCGGGGCGATGCCGGTGTTTCTGACGCTCACCGACGGCGACTCCGCCGCCCGGCGCACCCGCATTGCGCTGCGCGCGTGCTTTTACATGACGCTCATCCTGTTCGTCTTTTTCCTGGCGGGGCAGTACATCCTGAGCTTCTTCGGCCTGCGGATCCACGACCTGCGCATCGCCGGCGGCATCATGCTCTTCAAGTCGGCGCTCGATATGCTCAACGCCACCCCGAGCAGCGGCGGCGGCAAGCTCGACAACGAGACCGTCGTGGCGTCGCAGCACAAGCCCGACATCTCGTTTACGCCCCTGGCGATGCCGCTGCTTTCCGGGCCCGGCTCCATCGCTATCGCCATCGGCCTGTTCACCGAGAAGCTTAAGTTCTGGGACTTCCCGCTGATTCTGCTCGCCATCGTGGGGGTGTCGGTCGCGTCGTTCGTCGTGCTCTCGTTTTCGGTGCGCCTGACGCGCTTTATGGGCAAAGCTGGGCTGGCGGCGCTCTCGCGCATTATGTCGTTCATCACGCTCGCGCTCGGCGTCAGCTTCATCGTGAGCGGCCTGAAAGCGGTATTTTTTCAATAATTAATTATCAATGAACAATGAGCAATGAGGCCGCGAGGAAAGAACCCACGCATTACTCATTGATCATTGTTCATTGTTCATTCTAATGAACGATCTCTTCCTGCGCGCCGCCCGCGGCGAAACCACCGAGCGCCCACCCGTCTGGCTGATGCGGCAGGCCGGCCGAATCCTACCCGAATACCGCGCCGTGCGCGCCAAGATGGGCGGCTTCAAGGAATTGGTGGAGACGCCTGAGTTCGCCGCGGAAGTCACGATTCAGCCCGTCGAGCTACTCGGCGTCGACGCGGCCATCATCTTCTCCGACATTCTCGTCGTGCCCGAAGCGATGGGCCTCCCCTACGAGATGGTTGAGGCGAAAGGCCCGCGCTTCCCGCGCGCCATCCGCTCGGCCGCCGACGTGGCCGCCTTGCGCGGGCCGGAGGCGGAAACCCACTTACGCTACGTGCTCGACGCCATCCGCCTGACCAAAACAGCGCTGGCGGGCCGCGTCCCGCTCATCGGCTTCGCCGGCGCGCCCTGGACGATTCTGGCCTACATGGTCGAAGGTTCGGGGTCGAAAACCTTCAGCACCGCCCGCCGCCTGCTGGCCGAGCACCCCGCCCTCGCTCACGATCTGTTGCAGCGCATCACCGACGTCACGATTGATTACCTGCGCGCCCAGGTGCGCGCCGGCGCCGACGTCGTGCAGGTATTCGATTCGTGGGCCGGCATCCTCGGACCCGACACGTACGCCGCGTTCTCGCAGCCTTACCTCGCGCAGATCACCGCCGCGCTCGGCGCCGCTGATGCGGTCACGAGCACCCCGGCCGTGCCCGTCACGGTGTTCGCGCTCGGCGCGTGGTTCGCGACGGCTTCCCTCGCCACGCTGCCCGGCGTGCGCACGGTCGGCCTCGACTGGCACCACGACCCAGCGGCCGTGCGCCGGCTGGTTGGCCCCACTGTCACGCTCCAAGGCAACCTCGATCCCGCCGCGCTCTACGGCTCGTTCGATTCCATCCGGCAGGAAACGCGCAAGATGCTCGCCGCTTTCCGGGGCGGCCCGCACATCGCCAACCTCGGCCACGGCGTGTACCCCGATACCGACCCCGATAAGGTGCGGTGCTTTATTGAGACGGTGAAGGAATGGAATGGTTAGCTGCGTTGTAACGGAAACGGGAATCACGCACGGAGTAAAAACAGCCTAAAACCTGATTTTGGCGGTCCCGAAGGGACTACCGATCGCTAGAAATATCAAATTTTTCGCCATTCGATGGTCCCAAAGGGACTAACCGATTTTGCCTAAAAAATGACCTTCAAGTATTTCCAAGGGCCGCTTGACGACATGAGCGACGTCATCCTAGACAAGTCAGTCTGCTCTATTTGCGGCAAAACCGATTTCTGCTTTGACTTGAGTTACGCCATAACAGCAAAATTTGACGAGAAAGAAAAAGAGGGGAAAATTGGCTGTCGAAACTGCCTAAGTGAAGGCCGATTTGAATTTTGGCACGACACAGAGTGGGGGCTCTTGGATGAGGATGGCTTGAAGAAAGTCTATCTGCATAATCAGCAAAACCCGCCCGCAGTTGGGGTCGAAATCTTGACCGAACTGCGCAGAACTCCACGGATTGCAACCTGCCAAAATGAGATATGGCTGACGCATTGTGCCGATTTCATGATTTACAAAGGCACGTGGGAGCCAAGTGACTTCTATGCAAACAGTAAAGAAGGTGATGGCAAAAAGCTGTTCCTGGAGATGACGGATACAGAAGGGAATCACTTATGGAGCGAGAGCCTACCCGAAGGTGAAACCAAGTTGGAGGAGTGGTATGCGACTTACTATGTTTTTGAATGCCGTCACTGCGGCAAGCTTCGCGGTAACTGGGATTGTGGTTGAATAATTGGCACGCAAGAATCCGCAGCTGTAACTCCTTTCAGGACTTACCCACTGGTCGAAACAGGTAGTCCCTCCGGGACCAAGGAATATAGCGGCAAATGCGGTTTTCTACCGAACGGTAGTCCCTGCGGGACCGCCATAACCGCGTTGGCAGGCCCTTTTTCGCCTCATGCGTAAATCCTGTCCTTTATCTCTAATTTGGTCACCCCCCATGCTCAACGCCTCGTCCACGGTGGCGAAGGAGAAAAGGTTGACGGCTTTCCCGATCGGCGCGGGACGCGGCTGCGCGCGGCGGTCGAGAAGCCAGCCGATGAATTGGTCGCACGCAGCCGCTTAGCCGGCCGTGCCCTCCGCGTAGCGCTTGAAGTTGTCGAGTATGGCCTGCCAACCGGCCTGCTGCATTTCCGCCGGATGCGTGGTGTCGGGGTCGAATGTCTCGACTACCCGCGTGCCCCCTTCGCCTGCCTCGAACGTAACCTCCACGCGGCGATCATCGGCGAGGCGGTAGACGAGGCGCTGGAGCGGCGCTACGGCTTCATAGTCGCCCGCGAAATCGAAGCCTACGCTGCCATCGCGCGCTTCCATCCGAAAAACGAACCGGCCACCGACCCGCAGGTCGTTCTCAGCGCGCGGAGTGTACCAGTCGGCAGACGCGTGGTTCCACTGTGTGATGTGCTCGGGCATTGTCCAGCAGGCCCACGCGCGCTCCACGGGAACATTGACGGTAGTTGCAACGGAGAGACGCGAAGCAGCCATCAGGATAAGGGGTCAGGACTTACGCAGG
>JBKJUQ010000283.1:0-17016 GCA_046590685.1 Hymenobacteraceae bacterium | reverse complement strand
CGATAAGGCCGTCATCGACCAGTTTCGGGCCGGCGGGTTGCCCTCCTCCCCGGAGGTAATCCCGCAAACCATCCGGGAGTGGCCGGGGCGTAATAACCCCTTCCTTCTGCGTCCGCGAATGGAGAATGAGTTAGCGCCGTTTGTCGATGTAGACGGTGATGGCAACTATGACCCAATGCGGGGCGATTATCCTGATATTCTTGGCGACCAAGCGATTTGGTGGGTAATGAATGACGTGGGGGGATTGAAGCGCCCGCTCACTCCGGCCATCGGATTAGAAGTTGACGTGATGGCATTCGCTTTTCAGACGTCAGATCTGCTCAACAGCATGACCTTCTATAAGCAGAAGGTTATTAATAAGAGCTCAAAGACCCTTAATCAGACGTGGATTGGCCAATGGGTCGACCCTGACTTAGGGTATTTCAACGATGACTTCGTTGGGTGCGACGTTTCGCGGGGGCTAGGCTTCTGCTATAACGGTGATGATACTGACGAAGGTGTGAGTGGTTATGGCACGAACCCTCCCACCGTATCAGTGGACTTCTTTGAAGGCCCCCTGGCAGATCCAGGAGATGGAATCGACAACGACCGTGACAGCTACTTGACTGGCGCCTTCAATCCAGACTCAGTAGATGAGCCCGGGGAGAAGATTATTATGTCGAATTTCGTTTACTATAACAACGTAAACAACTCTCCGAATGGTAACCCGGATGAAGCCGTTCACTTCTATAACTACCTACGCAGCAAAATCACGACTGGGATCGATCTGCGCTATGGAGGGGATGGTTTGACGGGAACCAGTACGGTTCGTACCGAGCCTTATGCCTTCATGTTTCCCGATGGAGGAGCTATTAGCTCCGATCCTTATGGATTCGGCTTTCATAATCCGCCCGTTCCCGGAGTAGTGCCGCCGCACCTGTGGTCGGAGAGCAACACGAATGGCATGGGACAGTCGAACGTGGCCGCTGACCGGCGCTTTCTGCAGTCAGCGGGCCCCTTCACACTACTGCCCGGCGCCGTAACGAATGTAACGGTGGGGGTAATCTGGACGGCGTCCGGTAGCGGCGGTGCTCAAGGTTCAGTCGCGCTCAATGTCGTAGCCGATGACCTCGCGCAGGAGCTTTTTGATCGAAATTTCCGCCCGGTCATTGGGCCACCGAAGCCGATCGTAATGGCTACCGAACTCGATCAGCAAATCGTCTTGGCTATCCAACCCGGGACGGCGATCGATGAACAGGGGCGGACGATTAACACGGAGAATTTTACGCTGGACGTGAAATCCAACTCGCCCGGGGTAGCTGACCGTAGCTACAAGTTTGAGGGCTATCTGGTATACGAAACGATTGACGAGAACATCCAGGGCGACCAGCTCAACGACGAAAACAAGGCTCGTCTGATTGCCCGGGGCGATCTGGTGAACGGGGTGACGAGCATCGCAAACGTCGAGTTTGATTCGGATGTCAACTCATTCGTGCCAAAACAGAAAGTGGATGCGCAAAACGCGGATCGTGGTATCTTCCATACGCTCAACATCACGACTACGCAATTTCCCGACGGCGATAACCCGCGGCTCGTGAATTTCAAGCGCTACTATTTTAAGGTAGTACCCTACGCTTATAATCCTGACCCGAGCACCGCGACCACGCGGGCTGTTGTCCGGTACCTACCCGGTAACCTTGGGGGCGTTACCGCAATTCCGGCTAAGATTACGCCTCGCAACAACGGAACAGTCCTTAATTCAGCTGTTTACGACCAAGTGCCCGTTACCCGGGTGTTAGGGATGGGTGCGGGTGGTAACGTACTAAACATTACGGATCGTGACGAGCAAGACATCGTTCGCGATCGGGAGAAACTTGAGCTGACGTATAAGCAGGGGCAAGCTCCGATCAGCGTGAGAATCTATGACCCCGCACGAGTTAGCAATGAGCAGTTCACGGTCAAATTTTCCAGCCGTTTAACGTATCGCCTTTCAACTTTGCAGGGTAGCTACCCTAGGGAGAATGATGTTATCGTCTCGACTGGGCAGTACAAGAATGGTGAGACGGGACGCGCGGCAACTCCGGCTGATACGGTCAACGGTATTCCGGTACCTGCGATGCCACGGATGACGGCACGCATCGACACTGGGTCCGGTGTTCAGATTCCCGGTCGGGCCATTGTTCGGCGGATTATCAGTGACCAAACGGTGTCAATTGACGGCGTACGGGACAATTTGGTCACCTTAGAGATTGAAATGCTCAACGACCACCTAGGTGGAACGTTCACGGCGGCGATTGCCCGCTACCAGATTGGTGCCGGTGACTCAACCTTGACGGGTTACGATGTTGAGCCGCGGCCATTCGAAGTTGAAGGCGGAGGCGGCCGGGCAGTTGCTCGTGAGTTCACGCTGCATGATTTCTGGAAATGGCGCGTCAAGAATCAATCGAATTGGCATTACGTTGAGCGCCGTGTATCAGAAGTCAATGAGGAGCTGATTCCGGAATACGGCCTTTCGATCCAGCTAAAGACGGGCCGAACTCCCGGTTTTCAAAACCGGGTAAACACGCAAGCCCAGTTCCAAGAATCAACGCTGACGCATACCGGTCAAGCGTGGCTAGCTGGTGTGCCGAACGAGCCCGGTACCATCGCGACGAACCGATTTGGGGTAAACTGGCTGCGTCCGACAACTGCCGGTTCGACTACCCGCACGTTTGATTTCAGCAACGTGTACACGAACAGCATCCTGCCGGTATCTATAGGCGGAGGAACGACGGCTGCTACTTGGGCCGCGTACACGAATGCGCTACCCGTAAACTCCTTCGGTGCCCAGTACGTGGTAGAACCGATACGGCGCCTGTACAACCTGCACAGCGTTGACGTGGTGTTGACGAGTGATAAGTCGAAGTGGACGCGGGTAGCCGTTCTGCAAATCAACTCGCCGAATCCTGGCTACTCGCTCACGAAACGTAATAGCACCAAGCCGTCCGTCGGTGTAAATGGGCAGCCTGATGGGAGTATAGCTCCTTCAGGACAGCCATCTACTGGGATGGGCTGGTTCCCAGGCTATGCCATTGATATCGATCGGGGACTGCGCCTTAATATGATGTTCGCGGAAAGCTCAGCTCCGCTTATCTCCGGTGGGCAAGATGCCGATAAAGGGGCGGACCTGATTTGGGAACCTGGTACTGGAGGACCGGGCGATCTCTACGCTGGCCGCAACTACATCTACGTGACCGACACCAAATACGATGAAGGCGTAGCGATGGAACGCCGTCAGGACGAAATCGCTCTTTTGCCCGCCGGACAGGTCCGCAAACAGTACAAAGAGCTCTACGACCAAATCATGTGGATTGGGTACCCTCGTCTGCTATCAGGCCAGAGTCTCCTTCAATCAGAGGCTCGCGTGCGCATCCGGGTAGATCGTGCGTTTGTTTCCTATCCGGCTCCCGCAGATGTTACGTTGGGGCCGAATACGAATCCGGAGTATTCCTTCTCGCTGAATAGTCAGGTAGCGCAACAAAATCAGCGAGATGTAGCCTGCAAGGCGCTCTCGTTAGTGCGAGTCGTACCTAATCCGTACTATGCTTTCTCCCAGTACGAAGGGCGCCAACTCGACAATATTGTCAAACTAACGAATCTGCCCCGCAAGTGCACGATCACCGTGTATACCTTGAACGGAACATTGGTGCGACGCCTGAAAAAGGATGACTCGGCGACTTTCCTTGATTATGACCTCAAGAACGATAATAACCTGCCGATTGCATCGGGGATTTATCTGTTCCACGTCGTCGACAAGGAGACAGGTTGCGAAGAAATCGTTAAGTGGTTTGGGGTGATGCGTCCGGCTGACCTTGAATCCTTTTAATCACCGGTTGAGCTTTCATCAGTAGCGGCAACGCTGCCAGCTGTAAATGCATATGAAAAACGTCTATTGCGGCCTGCTCGTGGGTATGTCGCTACTCTCAACCGCGCCGACCTTGGCTGGTAACGACCAAAAAAGAGGTCAAGCCGGCGCAACCGAGTTGACCGTCAACCCTTGGGGGCGCTCATCAGGGTGGGCTAACGCTAACTCAGCGGGCATCCGAGGGGTTGAATCTGTCAACTCTAACGTCGGCGGTTTAGCCTATGTCAGAGGAACGGAAGTGCTGTTTTCCTCTACTCGGTGGATGCAGGGAACCGGCATTTCCGTCAACGCGATTGGGATCGGTCAACAGCTTGGCAAGTCGGGTGGCGTGATCGGCTTATCAGCAGTTTCATGGAATCTGGGCGACTTCTATCAGACGACTGAAGAGCAGCCGGACGCTACGGTAACTTTTAAGCCCACGATTCTCAACGTGGGGCTGTCATACGCGAAGATCTTCTCGAATTCCATTACAGGTGGTATCACCGTGCGAATGGTGACGACTAGCCTACCAGCCGTTTCAGCGAGTGGGATTGCTATCGATGGCGCGGTACAGTACCAGACCCATTTGGGAGGAGCTAATCCGGACGCCAGAAACTTCAAGGTAGGTGTGGCGCTCCGCAACGTGGGGCCTGACATGCAATACACCGGTGATGGCTTGAGCTACCGCGGGGTGTTGCCAGGGGTAGTAGCCGCCGACCAGACCCGCTCGGTTAATGGCCGCTCCGAGCCGCTCGAAATCCCAACGATGCTTACTATTGGGGCACAGTACGATTTTCAGCTTAATGACGACAACCGGATTACGGGTGCCGCGAATTTTGTCTCGAATACGTTCTCCAACGATCAGTACCAGGGAGGCTTAGAGTACGCGTTCATGGAAAAATTTATGGTGCGCGGCGGCTACGATTTCATGAAAAACACCACGGTTGACGGGTTGCGGAGCACGGCCCATACGGGCCTGACCGCTGGTGCGACAGTTGAAGTCCCATTTGGTAAGAATGGGGAAGAAGCACAGGATACTGACGTAAAGCGCCACCACTTCGGGATTGATTACTCTTTCCGAGCAACGAACCCATGGAACGGGACGCACACGGTAGGAATCCGGGTCGTACTGTAGTACTTTTGTTCTAGTCGACCAAGCTGAATAAGAAGAGCGGCGCCCCTCAGGGAGCCGTTCTTTTTATTTTCGCACAGACCGATACGGTGTCCGGCCCAAAGGGGCACGCCGGGTCCGCTGCTGAGGCGGGCGTTTTCTCACGTATTACTTCCATCGTCAGCCACGATGTCAACGCTCAATTACTACACTGCTGAAGGCCTGCAGAAGCTCAAAGAAGAGCTTAGCGACCTTAAGGTTCGCGGTCGCGCCGATGTGGCCTACCAATTAGCCGAAGCGCGCGACAAAGGCGATTTAAGTGAAAATGCGGAGTATGATGCGGCTAAAGATGCTCAAGGCCATCTGGAGCTGAAGATTGCCAAGCTCGAAGAGGTCATTGGCAACGCGCGCCTCGTGGATGAATCGGTGCTCGATACTAGCAAGGCACTTATTCTATCTAAGGTAAAGCTGAAGAACAGGAAGAACGGACAGTTGCTCAACTACACGCTCGTTGCGGAAGAAGAAGCCGATCTGGCAGCGGGTAAAATTTCGGTGAAATCGCCCATCGGCCGGGGGCTACTCGGTAAGACGGTGGGTGACGTGGCGGAGATTACCGTACCAGCGGGCAAGCTGGAGTTTGAAGTCCTCGAAATAAGCCGCTAGCGCGCTCATGTCAACGATTTTTTCGCGGATCGTTGCCGGCGAGATTCCGGCGCATAAAGTAGCCGAGGACGACCGTTTTTTAGCGTTTCTCGATATTAGCCCGCTCCGCGCAGGTCACACGCTCGTGATTCCTAAGCGGGAAACTGATTGGATTTTCGACTTGCCCGACGAGGAGTTAGCCGCGCTCCACGTATTCGCGAAGCGCGTGGCGAAAGCCGTCCGGGCGGCCGTTGACTGTCGGCGGGTAGGCGTAGCAGTCATCGGTCTGGAAGTGCCACACGCGCACATTCACCTTATCCCGATGGATACGGTGAGCGACATGAATTTCGGCAATCCGAAGTTTTCTCCCTCCGCCGTAGATCTAGTCACGATGGCCGAACGTATTCGCGCCCACGTGCGATAACTCCGCCGAACAGCTTAGAAAAAGCGCAAACGCCCGCCCGACTACCAGAGCCGGGCGGGCGTTTGCGCTTTCGCGAATCGATACAGGCCGGCGCTTTAAGCCGTTACCTGCGCATCGAGCTTAGCGGCCAGGACGTTTTTCGGCACCGCGCCTACTTGCTTGTCCACTACTTGTCCGTTTTTGAAGACGAGGAGGGTGGGGATTGAGCGAATACCAAATTTCATCGAAATCTGCGGATTCGCGTCAACGTCGACTTTACCGACGATAGCCCGACCTTCGTACTCACCCGCCAGCTCTTCGACGACTGGGCCAACCATGCGGCACGGTCCGCACCATTCGGCCCAGAAATCGACGAGAACAGGTTTGTCGGAATTGATGACGTCTTGGAAGTTGGCGTCGGTAATTTCCAGCGCTTTATGTGCCATTGCTGGGGGGAAATTGAAAGGTATGCGAGATAAACGCCGCTCGCCGTCGGCGGAACGGCAGGCTGCCGTCACAATGTGTACGCAAATGTGCGAATCGGCAGCTAACCAGCGTCCGTACAGTCCGGTTCAGCAAGCGTTGGGCCGGGGCTGCTCATCGAGGCGTTGATACCCCTTAGCTGACGGAGTGTCAGGCAAATGAGGTAGTTGAAGCCACTCTTTGCGCTTAGTGAGTTCTTAAAAACAAGTGTCTTCTTTTTGTTTAGGCCGGTATACTTTCTTTTCCTCCCAACCAATTCGATAGCTATGATCGCCTTTATCGCAAAGTTGAAGAGGGCGTGGCAGTACATCGCACAGCTCCACGTAGCAGCCGTGGCTTGTTGGGGAATGATACTGATGGGATGCAGCGGAAACGCCCCGCCGGAGCAGGCGGTGAACCCGCCCCCACCCGCCACGACTCCCGTACCGACAGCGGCCAAGCCCGCCGCTAAGGCCGTCGCACTACTTGCCGGCGAAACTCCCTACGTCAGAGCCTTCAGTACCCTGCGCGCCGCGCCGGGGTATCACTTCATCCTCACGACCAGCCGACCCGGCGAGAGCACGCAGCGCACGGAGGGGGATTACGAGGCCAGTCGGCGCGGTTGGCACTTTACGATGTCAGGCGGCGGTGAGCCCGGCGAATGGCTTCGAATGAACTCTATCCTGAAAAACTACCGGAAGGTGGGAGATAGCTGGAAGGAAGACGTAATGACGCCGATGCAGGACGTGAGCGTGGATCTGGTAATCGGGTGCTTCGCTCCGTCGCGCCCCGATATGCAACGCGTAGCGGAGCCGCCCAAGGTTGGCGTTGGAACGATAGAAGGTAGTAGCTGCGACCATTACCATTTCACGGTTAGCGGCGATGGGATGTACGCCGGCACCTACGACGCTTACCTGAACTCAACAACCGGCCAGTTTGCGGGCCTGACGATGGTAGAAGTAAGCGGCCTGAACAACACCGTCACATTCAGTCGGATTGGCGATCCCGTCGCCCTGCCGAAACCCTGAGCCTGGTTGCTCGGGATCGTGCTGCTGGGCCGTGGGCATCAACAGGTACTGCTGGCAAGCGCTAAATGAGCTCGCCTTCTACCGCGAGCTCCTGGAGTTTCAACAGAAATGCTTTGGGTTCGATGCGCAACCGGCGAGAGGTGAGGCGCACGTCCATACTGTCTTCTTCGGAGCGAATGGTGATCTCGAGTTGCTTGGTGCCGGTGGCAGACCGCGCGGCGTCTTCCAGGCCTTGCAGTAGGGCAGGGGAGAGCCGCCGAACCTCGATCGGGACTCGCACGCCACTAGCCCGCTTATCGGCCACTTCGCTCAGGAGCTCGATGGCCGCGATCCGGAACTCGAACTCGGTGCTGTTGTAGCGGGCCGCCATCTTGCCGCGCACCAGCACGGGCGGTACGATCTCGTTGGGGTAGTTTTTGGGGTTGATGAGGGGCGCGAGGCGCATGTAGTCATCGTTGAAAAGCGCGAGCTGGAGCGAGCCATCGTAGTCTTCAATAGAAAACGAGGCGAAAGGCTTGCCGGCCTTGGTGGTCTTGAACGCCACGTTGGTGATGAGCCCGGCGACGGTGGCGTCGCGATTGTGCATTTTGCTGTCAGCAAGGCCATCGAGGCTGCACGAACACCACGCTTTAAGCTCCATCTTAAAGTCGTCGAGGGGGTGACCGGAAAGGTAGAAGCCAACGACTTCCTTTTCGCGCCGCAGCTTCTCGCTCGGATTCCAGGGTTCTAGCTCCGCAATTTTGGGCAGCGGAATCTGGATGTCGCCCGCCCCGCCGCCAAACAGGCTGTGCTGCGACGAATCCTGCGCGGCCTGGTACTGCTGGGCCACCTTCATGGCCTTTTCAATCAGCGGCTGGTCGCCCGTGGGCGCCTCCAGGTACTGGCGACGGTGGTAGCGCTCGAACGAGTCGAAGGCGCCGGCCTGCGCCAGACTCTCGAAGGTTTTCTTGTTCACCGCGCGCAGGTTGACGCGCTTGGCGAAATCGAAGATGTGCTGGTAGAGGCCCGCCTTGTCGCGCTCGGCTACCAGGCTCTCCACGGCCGCCTCGCCTGCGCCCTTAACCGCGGCCAGCCCGAAGCGGATCTGCCCCTGGGCGTTGACGTTGAACTTGAGGTCCGACTCGTTGACATCAGGCCCGAGCACCGCCACGCCCTGCCGCCGGGCTTCCTCAATGAAGAACGTAATCTTCTTGATGTCGCCCATATTGTTGGTCAGCACCGCGGCCATGTACTCGGCCGGGTAGTTGGCTTTGAGGTAGCCGGTCTGGTACGCTACGACGCTGTAGGCTGCGGAGTGCGAGCGGTTAAAGCCGTACTCCGCGAACTTCTCCATCACGTCGAATACTTCCGACGCCTTTTTCTCGGCGATGCCGTGGAGCTTGCCGGCGCCCTCCACGAACTTGACGCGCTCCAGCGCCATCTTCTTCATATCCTTCTTGCCCATCGCGCGGCGCAGGAGGTCGGCGCCGCCGAGCGAGTAGCCTGCCAGCACCTGGGCGGTCTGCATAATCTGCTCCTGGTACACCATAATCCCTTGCGAGTAGGAGAGAATGGGCTCCAGCAGGGCGTGCGGGTACTCGATGGGCTCGCGGCCGTGCTTGCGGTTGATGAAATCGGGGATGAACGCCATCGGGCCGGGCCGGTAAAGCGCGTTCATCGCGATCAGATCCTCGATGTCGGTCGGCTTGAGATCGCGGAGGTACTGCCGCATCCCGTCCGACTCGAACTGGAATGTGCCAATAGTATCGCCGCGCTGGTAGAGCGCGTAGGTCTTGGCATCGTCGAGGGGGATGTCGTCGATGTTAATCCTGATGCCGTGGTTTTTCTCGATCAGGTTGATCGCATCCACGATAATGGTCAGGGTTTTGAGGCCCAAGAAGTCCATCTTGAGCATCCCGGCGCTCTCGATCACCTTGCCGTCGAACTGCGTGACGAGCAGATCCGAGTCCTTGGAGGTGGAGACGGGGATGTATTTGGTGATATCGTCGGGGGCGATGATGACGCCCGCGGCGTGGATGCCGGTATTGCGCACCGAACCTTCCAACTTCTCGGCGAGGCGCAGAATGCGGCTGCGCGGGTCGGCGTCGTTTTCGCGGATCGCGCGCAGCTCGGGCACGTCGCGGAACGCGCCGGCCAGGGTGGTGCCGGGCTTTTCGGGGACCATCTTCGCCAGCTCGTTGGCTTGCGCGAGGGGTAGATCCATTGCCCGAGCCACATCCTTAATGGACGACTTAGCCGCCATCGAGCCGAACGTAATGATCTGCGCGACCTGCGTCTTGCCATACTTGCCGATCACGTAGTCGATGACTTTCTGCCGGTTCACGTCGTCGAAGTCGATGTCGATATCGGGCATCGACACGCGCTCCGGGTTCAGAAACCGCTCGAAGAGCAGCGAGTACTTGATGGGGTCGATGTTGGTGATTCCGACGCAGTACGCCACTGCCGAGCCTGCCGCCGAGCCCCGGCCCGGCCCCACTGCCACGCCCACCGAGCGGCCGTGGTTGATAAAGTCCTGGGTGATGAGGAAGTAGCCGGCGAACCCCATCGTCTGGATGATGCGCAGCTCGTAGTTGAGGCGCTCTTCGATCTCGGGCGTGCGCTCCGAGTAGCGCGGCCGCGCGCCCCCGAAAGCGCCCTCAAACGTGAGGCTGCGCAGGAAGTCGTCGGCGGTGGCGAACTGCGGCGGCAGCGGGAAGTTCGGCAGCAGAATGTCGCGCTGGAGCTTCGGCGGCGTGATCTTATCCACGATCTCCTGCGTATTCGCGATGCTCTCGGGCACGTCGGCGAACAGCGCGGCCATCTCGGCCGTGGACTTGAAGAAAAACTGGTCGTTGTTGAAGCCGAAGCGGGCGGCGGGGCGGGGCTTCGCGGTTTCCTCGTCGATGCGGTTGAGCTGGGCGCGGATGGCCGCGTCGGGGCCGTTGGCGTGTTGGGCGCGCAGCTCATCGAGGTGGCCGTAGTGCACCTGCTTATCGCCGGAAATGAGGCGGAAGTACTTGGTCTGGAAATCGCCGACCGGCGCCGACTCCAACTCGTTGGTATTCACGCACAGCAGCAGGTCGTGGGCGGCCCAGTCCTGCTGGTCGACGTAGTGCGAGTCGTTCGTGGCGATCACCTTCACGCCGTGCTTGTGCGCCAGCCGCAGCAGCGTCTGGTTGACGTCTTCCTGGCTTTTGCCGGTCGAGTCGAAATTCATCAGCCCGTGCCGCTGAATCTCGATGTAGTAGTCGTCGCCGAACAGGTCGAGCCACCACTTCAGCTCTTCCTCAGCCGCCGCTTCGCCCTTAAAGAGCACCAGTTGCGGCAGCGTCGCCCCGATGCAGCACGACGTCGCGATCAGCCCCTCGTGGTACTTCACGAGCAGCTCCTTGTCAATCCGCGGATACTTCGAATACACGCCCTCGATGAACGACATCGAGCAGAGCTTCGCCAGGTTCTGGTAGCCCGCCTGATCTTTCGCCAGCAGCAGCTGGTGGTAGCGGACGTCCTTTTCGCCTTTCTCCCGGCTGAACGCCTTTTTGTGGCGGTCTTCGACCAGGTAAAACTCGCAGCCCACGATGGGCTTCACGTTGTACTTGTTCGCCTCCGCCACGAAGTTAAACGCCCCGAACATGTTACCGTGGTCGGTCATCGCGACGGCGGGCATGCCGTCGGCCTGCGCCTTTTTCATCAGCGCCGAAATTGACGCCTGCCCGTCGAGCAGCGAGTACTGAGTGTGGCAGTGGAGGTGACTGAATTGGGTCATCGGGCGGAAAAAATCGACAGGAATCAGCGGGAACGAGCCGGTGGCGGGCTCGTAGCCAAAGGTACAAAATTGATCGGGCGGTATCTCCGGACCCGGGTGGCCCGTATATTCGCCCCGTCCGGGAATTCCGGGTGCTGCGACTTCTCCACAACTGCAGCGTGGTTATCCCAATCCTTTACCCGTTTATGACTCGTCCACTTTCTGCTTCCTCCTTGCTTGCACTCACGGCGGCCGGGTTGCTGGCCCTTGGCAGCGCGTGCACCGAGCGCGCCCGGCCGTCGGATTTTGACCCCAAAAATTCGATACCAACCGCTGAAGCCGCCGCCAAGCCGGCCGCACCTGAAGCGCGTGAGCCCGATTCGGTGGCCTACACCGACGGGGGGATGGCGCCGGAGATCTCGTCGATCAAGTTCTTCGCCAACACCAAGGGGATGTACCTGCAGGACCTGCGCGGCAAGTACGTACTGTTGCAAATCTTCACGCTCGGCACCGACTCGCTGGCGAATCGGAAGCTCATCGGCCGCTACAACGAGATGTACAAGGCCCTTCGCACGCGCGGCAACTTCCAGATGCTCTGCGTGATGACCGGTACGGATGTTCGCGCCCCTAAAGGCTTGCTCGAAAAAGCTAACCTGTTGCAGATGTCTTTTCCGATTGCCCTCGATGCCGATGGTGGCGTTGCGCAGTCGTATAAGGCCGCCTCGCTGCCGGCCACCTACCTGATCGACCCGGAGGGCAAGATCATCTTCACGCGGGCGGGCGCAGGGGGCACTGACTACACCGAAAACGCGGTGCGGCAGAAGCTCAACCTGCCTCTGATTTCGGAGCGCGATTAAGGTTGACGCGCCTGAGGAGCACCACCGGCCTCCCAGGCGCGGCCTGGCTTCTTTCCCAACAACGAAACGGTCCGGCAACGCAAGTTGCCGGACCGTTTCGTTGTTGGGAGTAGCGGACTCCGCTACTTTTTGCTAACGATGAGCTGCTGCCCGAGCTTGACGTTGAAATCGGGTAGGCTGTTCCACTCCATCAGCTGCTGCACGCTCACGCCGTATTGCTTGGCGAGGCGGTAGAGCGACTCGCCGGCCGCCACCGTGTGCCGCGTAACACCCGCTTCATCGACGGTCGGTGGGGTGGGGGCAGGAGCCACGGGTGCGGTACCGGGAGCCGGGGCGCTGATGCGCAGCAGTTGGCCCAGTCGCAGATTCGGCGAGGCTAAGCTGTTCCAGGTCATCAAATCTTTCACCGTAACGCCGTACTGGCGGGCGAGCGCCGAGAGCGTTTCGCCCTTCACTACGATATGGCTCTGACCAGTCAGCGGCTGGGCCATAGCGGTAGTCGGCGCCGGCGGAGCCGTTGGAAGGGGTTGTCCAACGGGCTTGGCAGTGCCGGAGCTCATCGAAGGCGCGTTCGCGGCGGTCGTGTTTGCGTTCGCGGCAGTCGCGGTTGTGTTTGCGGCAATCGCAGTTGCGTTTGCGGTAGTCGCGGTTGTGTTTGCGGCAGTCGCAGTTGCGTTTACGGCAGTCGCAGTTGTGTTTGCGGCAGTCGCAGTTGTGTTTGCGGCAGCCGTGGTTGCGTTTGCGGCAGCCGTGGTTGCGTTTGCGGCAGTTGTGGTTGCGTTTGCGGCGGGTGGAGTAGTGCTGGTGACGACTGGCTGCGACGCCGCAGCAGCCACGGGCGGTATATCGTCGGTATCGGCCGTGTCGGTGGCCGTTTCGGGGGCGGCTACGGCGGTGACAGGGGGGAGCGAGCTGGTCGCGGGGGCAGCGGCGACGGCGGGGGCGGCCGGCACGATCGACATAAACTCAATCGGCACATCCACCGGCCGCGTGTGCTGCAGCCACAGCAGGCGGCCCGGCTGGAGCGGGTCGCTGGCCGTCATCCGGTTCTTCTTGAGCACCATCTTGGCCTTTACACCATACTGCTGGCTGATTTGCACCACTGTTTCGCCCGGTTGGGCGACGTGATACTCCGCCACGGCGCGGTTGCGCTTTTTCTGGAGGTAGTACGGGCGACCTTCCACCACGCCATCGCGCTCGCTGAGGTCGTTGAGGTAGCGGAAACGCTTGGTATCCATCCCCACCACGAGGGCCAGGATGTCGGGCGTATCGCCCTTGCGCGCCACCACGGCCTTGAGGCCATTGACCTGCGTGACTTCCGGCGGCGGCAGCTGCGGATTATCAACCGGCGGGGGCGTCGGGAAAGCCAGCTCGGCGACCGGCGTTTCCACCGCCGCCACCAAGATCGCCGGACCCGTCACCGGCACCAGCACGGAGTATTGCTTGTCGGCGGGCACGGCGGGCGCCAGCAGCCACTTGTTGTACTTGCTGACTTCGGCGGGGTTCGCGCTCAGGCTGGCGGCCAGCTCGTCGAGGGTCTGACCCGGCCGGGCCTTCACTTCTTCGAGGCGCAGCGCCGGGGCAGGGTTCAGCCCGCACTGTCCCTCAAACGCCAGCTTGTGGGCGATGAAGGTGATGACGTAAGGATGAGTCGTTTCCGTGATCGTCATCCGACGGGCATAAGCGTCGGCGGGGCTCACGAGCCGCTTGGCGCCGCCGAGGCCCGTATAGTAGCTCATCAACGAGTTGACCCAGTTGTTGAGCTGCGCGTTGGAGCGCTTGAAGTAGCGCGCCGCCCCGCGCGACGATTCCACGATGTGGCGCCGCTCATCGACCTCGGCATTGACGCGCAGATTGAAATCGGCCGCCGCCTCTTTTTTCATCTGCCAGAACCCGACCGCGTTCGACGTCGAGACGGCGTCCGACACGAGTCCGCTTTCCTGGAGTGCCAGGTACCGCAGCTCATTCGGCACGCCTTCCTCCTTGAATACCCGGTCGATGATGGGGAAGTAGGTGTCGGCCCGCTCCACCTTCTGCTGGAGGTACGTGGGGTGGCGATAAAGCGCATCGACCAGCCGCTGGACGGCCGCCCGACCGCCGTCGGTCAGGTCGAGCTGGAGACCGGCGAACTCCACCGAAGCCGGCACCGTGGGGGCGATGAGCGGCGCGGCTGCCACAAAAAAGGCAGTCGGCGCACGCAGAACCGGGCGCGGCGTGGGCACGGCCCGAGCAACGCCGACGGTCAGCAGCCCGAGGGCCAGGAGGGAAGAGGCGCGAAACGGCGTCATCTACGGAGAATGAGGAATGAAGAAGGAGGAATTCGGCGCGGCGGCGTAGGCGGCAACCGGCGCGGTCGGGTGGCTTGATGCGCTTTCATCTGCAAAAGAAACCCAGCCGCCGCGATGTTCCACGGAATTCATTTCGTCCTCAGCAGGCACTTGTGCGCCGGGAATGAAAGACAAAAAGCCAAAATCAACCCCCTAAAGGCCGGTGTCAGACTTTCCGCAGCAACAGAAGTCCGTCGCGCACGGGCAGAAAAACGGGTTCCACGCGCGGGTCGTGCGCCACGGCTGCGTTGAAAGCGCGCACCGCGCGCGTTTCCTTGTCGAGGGCGCGCGTGGGGCCGGGCAGGTAGGCATCGACGATTTTGCCGTACCACAGCACGTTGTCGACGATCAGCAGTCCGCCGGGACGAACGTGATCGATCACTAAGTCGAAGTAGCGCTGGTTCTGCTCTTTGTCGGCGTCAATGAACACCAGGTCCCACGGCCCGGCCTGCGGGCTCAGGGTGGGGAGTACTGCGGCCGCCGGCCGGCCCCAATGCCCGTGGATGCGCCCGCCCAGCCCGGCTTCGGCGAAGTAGCGCGTGGCGAGAGCCGCCAGCTCATCGTTGACATCGAGCGTGTGCAGCTCGCCGTCGGGCGCCAGCCCCTCGGCCAGACACAGCGCCGAGTACCCCGTGAACGTGCCGATTTCGAGGATGCGCCGCGGCCGCATCAGCTTACTCAGCAGACTCAGCAGCCGCCCCTGCGCGTGCCCGCTGATCATCCGCGCCTTGTGGACGCGCACGTACGTCTCGCGCGCCAGCCGCGCGAGCAACGGCGGCTCGGGCGCGGTGTGCTGGTCGGCGTAAGCGAGGAGGTCCGGGGGGAGGAATGGCATTGGGCGGTGTACCGCGAAGCTCCAGCTTCGCAGTCGGGCAGTGGGCGAAGCTGGAGCTTCGCGGTACGTTCAGGCTTACTCCGCCCGCCGCACGTAGTAGGAAAACCCCCGGCCCGACGCCGACTCCTGCTTGCCCAGCTCGAAGTCGGGCAGCGTGGCGATCAGCTTGCTGAGGCTGGCGTGCTTGTAGAGCCGCGGGTCGAAGTCGGGTTGCTGTTTGAGCAATTGCGTGCCGACCGCGCCGAGGCTCGCCCAGCCCTCGTCGTCGGCCAGGTCGTCGATGATCGTCGTCAGCTCGCCCTCAATGGTGCGCAAACTGACCGGGCCAGCCGGCGCGGCCTCCTCCGACCGGGGGCCGGGGGGCGGCTCGTTGCTGCGGCGGTCGGGCTTGCCGGTGGGAGTCGCCGGCTCGCGGGTAAGCACTTCGAGGTAGATGAACTGCTCGCAGGCGGCCACGAACGGCCGCGGCGTGTGCTTGGCGCCGAAGCCGAACACCCGCAAGCCGGCCTCGCGCAGCCGGGTGGCGAGGCGGGTAAAGTCGGCGTCGCTCGACACGATGCAGAAGCCCTCCACGTTGCCCGCATACAGGATGTCCATCGCGTCGATGATCATCGCCGAGTCGGAGGCGTTCTTGCCGACCGTGTTGCGGTACTGCTGCACCGGCGTGATGGCGTGCTCGTGGAGCACGTTCTTCCACTGCTGCATATTCTGCTGGGTCCAGTCGCCGTAGATGCGCCGCACGGTGGGGGTGCCGTGGCGCGAGATTTCGGCGATCAGCTCGCGGATGGGCGCGGCGGAAACGTTATCGGCGTCGATGATGACGGCCAGGCGGGGTTCGGAGGAGGGGTGGGACATGGGGCGGCAAGGTAGCGCTAATAGTTAGTCAGCATAATCAGCAAGTACTAGGAACAGTATGTAGACTAGGAATAAGGTTAATACTCCGGTAGCACCAAGCAGCCACTTATTCTTGCGTGGTGCGTGAAGGGGTGAATTACTGAAGACATAGCTGAAACAAGTAGCAATCAGCCATAAAGTGGCAAATACAACTAAGCCTACTATGCAAATGACTAAGACAGACAAAAAGACGACTATCACATCCATCTTGCGAACCGCGTTACTTCTCCGGCGACATCAGCTTCAGCCGCTCTTCGGCGAAGACAGAACAAGCCCATCAGTGAAAGACCATCTTGCCAACGCTAACGCCCGCCCACGAGATCACCACCAGTAGTACCAAGGTCAGGATTGCGCCCAGCACGCCCGCAGCAACCTGCTTCAGCGGCCACGCTTTCGTACCCATTGCCGAGTAGATAAACGCGGATATCAGCCGGCCCAGCGGCCAGCCGATGCCGAGTAACAGCAGCGCAAGCAAGAAGACGGCAATCAGCCAAGGTCCCATCGGCTTAAGTTGGGTTGGTGGCCCTCCATCCATCATACCATCCAGACATACCACTCCCATAAAAGCGCCAACAGGGGCCGATCCAGCTAACAGCCAGTACCGCGTTCGGCGCGTGGGGAGTTTTGAGGTGCCAAAAACATAGTTAATAAATGTCGCGAATAGCCAGAATATCACGAACGATGCGCCTCCATACAGCAGCCCAAAGATCAAGAATGCCCAGGTAAAAGCGACGATCTCTTCCACCTACTTCTCCGGCACGAACATCAACCCGCTCAGCCGATCCTCCGCCAGCACTTCGTTGGCGATTTCGAGCAGCTCTTTGGCGGTGATGCGGCGGATTTGGGCGAAGACTTCCTCGATGGATTCGAC
>JBKJUQ010000128.1:0-16031 GCA_046590685.1 Hymenobacteraceae bacterium | reverse complement strand
CAGCAGCTGCTCGCGATGGCGTACAACTCCATCCGGCGGCGCGTGGCCGATATCCTGCTGCGCCTGCACGAACAGGCGACGCTGCCGGACGCTTCCATTCAGCTCACCCGCGAGGATATGGCCGCAATGGTGGGCACCGCGCCGGAGTCGCTGACGCGCACCCTGAGTGAGTTCAAGCAGGATGGGCTGATCGAGCTGACGCCGCGCACGATCCGGGTGCTCGAACCCGAGAAGCTGCGACGGGCCCACTGGTAACCGGATTCTTCGAGAGCACCCACCACCCCCGGTCTGCTTCAGCCGCGCGTTACGGCCTCCGGCTCCAGGTCCATCTTGTGCTGAAACAGGGTTGCGATGCTGAGCGCCTTGGCTTTGGCTTCCTCCGCTTTGGGCCCGGCGAACCGCGCATCTACGTTGACAAAAAACAGATTCAGCCAGCGGGAAAAATGCTCCCGGTAGATCGGCAGCGCCAGGTGCTTGGGGAAAGGATGGCCTTTGTAGGCCGCCCGCCCCAGCAGCAGACTGCTCCAGAAATTGACGAGCACGGCTAAATGCTCCGGCCAGTCAAACCCCTCGACGTCGTTGAAGATGGGGCTGAGCAGCGGATCGGCCTGCACGCGGTCGTAGAAAGAATGAACCAGCGTGCGGATGTCGTCGTCGGTTTGAATGTCGGGCTGAGTCATCGGAAGGGGAGGGAAAGCAGGAAAAGTAATCCGACCGGGGCCGTGCGGCTCAGCCGGTTGGTTTAAGGCAAAGCTCGCACGTTTGGCCCACCGCGGGGGTGAGCAGAATCACGGCGGTACCTGATGTTCGTCAGGTTATCGGGGCGCGAATCGCCGGAATTTCGCTTCGCGAATCCACCGCCCTTTTCCGTGTCTACATCTTCGATTCCGGCCCCAACGGCCGCGCCCATCGCCTGCGCGCACTGCGGCGATGCCTGTCCGCCCCAGCCCCTAACCAGTCACACCAGTCACGGCCAGCCCTTCTGCTGCGCGGGGTGCCGGGCCGTGTACGAGCTGCTCGCCGGGCGCAACCTGTGCCAGTACTACACCCTCGCCGACGGCCAGCCCGGCCGGAAGGTGCCCGCCATCGAGCTGCCCGGCCGCTTCGCCTACCTCGACGAGCCCGCCGTGCAAGCGCAGCTGCTCGCGTTCCGCAGCCCGACGCTCGCGCGCCTCACGCTGCATTTGCCGCAGATGCACTGCGCCTCCTGCATCTGGCTGCTCGAGCACCTCTACCGCCTCAACCCGCACGTCGTGGAGTCGCGGGTCAACTTCCCCCGCAAAGAGATCAGCCTCGCGTACCGCCCCCAGGAAACCTCCCTGCGCGACGTCGTGACCCTGCTCGCCGCCATCGGCTACGAGCCGCAGCTCACCCTCGCCGAGCTGGGTACGCGGGCGCCGCCCACCAACCGCCCGCTGCTCATCAAGCTCGGGCTGGCGGGCTTCGCCTTCGGCAACGTCATGCTGCTGGCCTTCCCCGACTACCTGGCGCTTGTCGGCGAGCGGGCGACCGGCTTCGGCCGCTTCTTCGGCTACCTGAGCCTGGCGCTGGCCCTGCCAGTGCTGCTGGTGAGCGCGCGGGGCTTCTTTCAGTCGGCGGGGCGGGGGCTGCGGCAGCGCTACATCAACCTCGACTTTCCGATCTCCCTCGGGCTGACGGCCCTCTTCACCGTCAGCACCATTGAGGTGGTGCGCGGCCACGGGGTGGGCTACTTCGACTCCTTCACCGGTCTCGTCTTCTTCCTGCTCATCGGCAAATGGGCGCAGCAGCGCACCACCGACGCGCTCCGGTTCGACCGCGATTTCACCTCTTACTTCCCCGTCGCCGTCACCCGCCTCACCGACGCCGCCGAAACCACCGTCTCCGTCAAGGAGCTGCACGTCGGCGACCGCATCCGCGTCCGCCACCAGGAAGTCATTCCCGCCGACGCCATCCTGCTGCGCGGCGCCGGCCAGATCGACTACTCCTTCGTCACCGGCGAGTCCGCGCCGGTTCTGAAAGTGCCCGGCGAGATCATCTACGCCGGCGGCCGCCAGCTCGCCGACGCCGTCGAGCTCGAAGTCGTGCGCGAGGTGTCGCAGGGCTACCTGACCCAGCTCTGGAACAACCCTGCCTTCCAGAAAGCCGAGCGCGTAGGCAGTCCGGGGAACACCGGCCTCGAAACCTACGCCAACCGCGTCAGCCGCTGGTTCGTGGGCGCCACGCTGGTGCTCGCGCTCGGCGCCGTCGGCTACTGGTACGGCTACCGCCACGACGCCGCGATGGCCGTGCGGGCCTTCACCGCCGTGCTGGTCATCGCCTGCCCATGCGCGCTCTCGCTCGCCACCCCCTTCGCCCTCGGTACCGCCCTGGGCATCTTCGGCCGCCACCAATTCTACCTCAAGAACGCCGTCGTCGCCGAAGCCCTCGCCCGCGCCGACACCCTCGTGTTCGACAAAACCGGCACCCTCACCGACGTCAAGCGCTCGCAAGTCCGCTACGAGGGCGCCCCTCTCACCCCGCGCCAGCACCAGCGATTGGCCGCCCTGGTCGGGTGCAGCACCCACCCGCTCAGCTTGCGCCTGCGCCAGGAGCTCGGCGCCAGCGACTACGACGATTTCGTCGCCCACTTCACCGAAAAGCCCGGCCAGGGTCTACGCGCCACCGTCGCCGGAATGGCGGTGCGCGTCGGCGGCCGCGCCTTCGTGAGCTCCTCCGGGGGTTCCGCCGCCACCCATCTCCCGCCCCCGCCCCCCGGCGAGTTCGACGGCGACCCCGCCGAAGTGTGCGTCGCGTTCGGCGGCGAAGTCACCGGCCGGTTCATCTTCGAGAACGTGTACCGCGACGGCCTTCCCGCCATCCTCGCCGCCCTTCAGCCCCACTACCACCTCGCCGTCCTCTCCGGCGACCACGCCGGCGAAACCGCCCGCCTCCGCGCCCTCTTCGGCCCCCGCGCCGAGCTACGCTTCCGCCAATCGCCCCTCGACAAGCTCACCTACATCGCCGACCTCCAGCGCCAGGGCCGCACCGTGGTGATGATCGGCGACGGTCTCAACGACGCCGGGGCCCTGCGCGCCGCCGACGTCGGCATCGCCCTTACCGACTCCCTGAGCAACTTCTCGCCCGCCTCCGACGCCATCCTCGATGCCGCCAGCCTGCGCCAGCTCCCTGCCTTTCTGCGCTTCACCCGCGGCAGCCTGCGCGCCGTGGTCATCACCTTCGGCCTCTCGCTCGCCTACAACGCCGTCGGCCTCACGCTGGCCGTGCAGGGCCTGTTTACCCCCATCGCGTCGGCCATCCTGATGCCCATCTCCTCCATCAGCGTCATGCTCACCGCCACCGCCCTCGTCCGCCGCGCCGCCCGCCGGCAGCAGCTATGAGGGGCGTACTACGCCGCCGGAGTGTCGTTTTGACGTTCGAGCAGGTGTTCGTGCTTGAACTGTTGATTCTGCTCGGCCTCCTCGACCGAGTGCGTCTGGAGCAAGTCGGTGTCCTGCTTGGCTTCCGCCACCAGCCGGCTATAGTACTCGTGCAGGATGATCAGCTCGCCCTCGGCCATATCCTCCGCGTTGACCAGCCGGTTGCTGGCGCCTTTGGTGGCGGCGATCAGCTCGTTGAGTTTCAGGTGCAGGGCCCGCGAGTCCTTGTTTTGAGCCCGCTGAATCAGAAACACCATCAGAAACGTGATAATGGTGGTACCGGTATTGATGACGAGCTGCCAGGTTTCGGAGTAGCCAAACAGGGGGCCGGTCAGGGCCCAGACGATGATGGTGGTGAGCGCCAGCAGGAACGACCCCGTCGAGCCGGTCCACTGCGTAATGCGTTGGGAGAAAACTTCGAAGTGTTGGCTGACAGAGGTCATAAGGCGGCGGGGAGGCGAGGTCGGAGCTGGTGGGGTTGGCGCAGTAGCCGCGCCCGGCGTCCCGGCGATGTTGCAGCAAACTTCCGCCCGGTAGTTCACTTCTCCCGCCCGATCCCCCAATGACCATCCTTTTCCTGCTCATCGGTATCAGCCTAACGGTAGCCCTCAGCTTCCTGGGCGCCTTCCTGTGGGCCGCCCGCTCGGGCCAGTTCGATGATACCTATACCCCGGGGGTGCGGGTGCTGTTCGAGGAGGAGCAGGAGTTACCACCGGGGGCCTGACAGCTGCTGCGGACTGCTGGAGGAAGGCGAGGCCGTAGACAGCGGCCGCAACGATCTCAGGCGGCTGGTGGCACTATGCCGCGCAGGAGATGGTTCGGGCAGAAGGCGGACGGGAAGCGGCGGTGTTGGAGCGGCCGGGCAATGCAACGACCGTTCGCGGGGAGCTGGGGTAAGAAGACCGGAGAGGCAAGCGGGGATCGCGGGGGAGGGTGATAGGACAAAAACGAGAGCAGGACGCTACTTGAATGCGCTTACTATGCGCTATCAATAGGACAGGAATGAGTTGACCTTGCTTTAGAGTCGGTCTTGCCGGGCTGTAGCTACGCTTTATCGTTGCTTTACCCTCGGTGAAGGGGTGAGAGAATGGGGGTTTTCGGGAGGGAGAACCATGGCAAGTGGCCAACCTGCGGGGCGGCGCCGGTCGCGCCATTGTGCTGATGGGGTGAGGCGGTAGGGGAGAGGTAGGCGGCCGTCCCGCCTGCGGGGGCGGCGCTTTCCAGCGCTATCCGCCGGGTAAACAAGCCTCAAGCCGGACGCGAGCCAGAAGGGACAAAAACAGGGGAGGCGGAAGAGTTGACGAGGGAGGGAAAACAATTCGTGTACCTACACGTTTGTCGGGTATCCGTTTGCCATCTCATCGCCATTCCGGCGCGACGGTATTCCTCGCAATTATGACGCACAAAGCATTTGAGCCGGCCCCGCTGGGCCCGCTTACCCTGACCAACCACATCGTAATGGCTCCCATGACGCGCAGCCGCGCCCTGGGCAATGTGCCCAACGAGCTGATGGCTGAGTACTACCGGCAGCGCGCCACCGCCGGCCTCATCATTACCGAAGGCACTTCACCGGCGGCCGATGGCTTGGGCTACGCGCGCATCCCGGGCCTCTTCACCCAGGAGCAGGCCATCAACTGGCAGCGCGTGACCGAGACCGTGCACCACCACGGCGGGCACATCTTCGTGCAGCTGATGCACACGGGCCGCATCTTTCACGGGCACAACCTGCCGGCCGGCGCGGAAGGCGTCGCCCCGTCGGCGGTGACGGCCGCGGGCGATATGTGGACCGACCAGGCGCAGATGCAGCCGCACCCAATGCCCCGCGCCCTGCAAACGGAGGAGCTGGCGCGGGTGCGCGCCGAATTCGTGCACAGCGCCAAGCTCGCCCTGGAAGCGGGCTTCGACGGCGTCGAATTGCACGGCGCCAACGGCTATCTGCTGGAGCAGTTCCTGAACCCGCACTCGAATCAGCGGACCGATGCCTACGGCGGGAGCGTGCAGAACCGCGCCCGCTTCGTGCTGGAAGTAACGAAGGCCGTGGCCGAAGCCATCGGGCCGGAGCGCACCGGCATTCGACTCTCGCCGTGGGGAATGGCCTCAGATATGCCCCACTACGCCGAGATCGACGAAACCTACGCCTACCTGGCCGAGGAGCTCCAGAAGCTCGGGATCGTGTATCTGCACCTCGTCGACCACGCCAGCATGGGCGCGCCGGCCGTGCCGGTCGCCACGGTAGCGGCGGTCCGGGCGAAGTTTACGAACACGCTGATTCTGAGCGGCGGCTACTCCACGGTAGCAGCCATCGACGAAGCATTGACCAGCGGCCGGGCCGATCTGGTAGCGATCGGGCGTCCCTTCATCGCCAACCCCGATCTGGTGGAGCGCCTGAAAAGCGGGCTGCCCCTGGCGGAGCCCGACGCCGCGACGTTCTACGCGCCCGGCCCCGGCGGTTTTGCCGATGGCTACATCGATTACCCCGTCGCTGACGGGCAGCCGGCAGGCACCTTCTCGCCCGTATACGAGGCGTAGCAAGCGGTAAAACGGCCTTCAGGCATTCCACTCCACGCGTCTGCTCGACGTGCGTAGGCCGGCAACGGGCGGGCCCGAGCCGTCACAACCCCAGTGGTCCGACCCGCGCGAAGGCGTAGGTCGGGCCGTTGGGTTGGCCGCGCAAATCCGTGATGAAGCGGGTTGCGCGGCGCGATTCGGATGACGCACGTTGACCCGTCCCCGCCCGACCCCGCTTCCTCCACCGTACACCCCATTTTTCAAGCACTTCCCCAATGGCAGACCTCATCCGTACCGCCTTCATCACCGGCGGCTCCAAAGGCATTGGCTACGGCATCGCCGAAGCCCTCATCAATCAAGGAATCCGCGTCGCGATCACCAGCCGTTCCCAAGGTGCTGCTGATGAGGCAGCGGCTAAGCTCAACGCCATCCGCCCCGGCTACGCACTGGGGTTCGCGGCCGACGTGCGCGCCCTCGACGCCCAGCAGGCCGCGGTAGCGGCGGTAATGCAGCAGTGGGGGCGGGTCGACTATGTCATCGCCAACGCGGGCGTGGGCCACTTCGCCCCCATTCAGGACCTGACGCCCGAGCAGTGGCAGGAAACCATCGACAGCAACCTGACAGGCGTATTCTACACGGTGAAGGCGACGCTCGCCGCGCTGAAAGCCAGCGAAGGGTACTTTATGAGCATCGCCAGCCTGGCGGGCACCAACTTCTTCGAGAATGGCTCGGCCTACAACGCCAGTAAGTTTGGACTGGTGGGATTCTCGCAGGCCATTATGCTCGACTTGCGCAAGGACGGCATCAAAGTGACCACCATTATGCCCGGCTCAGTAGCCACCGAGTTCGGCGACCACGCCGTGAGCGAGAAAGACGCCTGGAAGATTCAGCCCGAAGACATCGGCCAGCTGGTAGTCGATTTGATTCGCATGCCTGCCCGCACCCTGCCGAGCAAGGTGGAGGTGCGCCCCACGATCCCCGGCGGGCGCAGCAAGTAAGTAGGTGAGTAAGTAGGCGAGGGGGCGCGCAGCGTCCGGTGAGATGCGCTTGCCCAGGGCCGCTGGTGGTGGAGTAGGAAACGATCTGGTAAAACGGCTATCTTTCGGCCGCAACCCGTTAGCCCTACTCCGATGCAAAAGCTGCTGTCGCACTGGCTGCCCCTGGCAGTCGGGTTCATTTGTTTGCTGCTGCCGGCGGGCGCCACCTGGGCGCAGACTCCTGCCTGGCAGTGGGCCGACAGCCCGGGGATGGGCTACAGCAAAGGCACGGCCGCCGATGCCGCCGGTAACGTGTACGTGACAGGGCGGTTCAGCGGGTCGGCCACCTTTGGCGCGACTACCCTCACCAGTGCCGACACCAGCGACGTATTCGTGGCCAAGCTTACGAGCAGCGGGGCGTACGAGTGGGCCGTGCGCGCCGGCGGCAACGCCGCCGACAGCGGGCTGGAGCTCGCCGTGGACAGTAGCGGCAACGTGTACGTGGCCGGCTACTACAACAGTTTGATCGCCACCTTCGGCCCTACCACCCTCACCCAGACCGCCGGGAGCAGCGTGTTCGTGGCCAAACTCAATGCGGCCGGCGTTTGGCAGTGGGCGGTGGACGGAAGAGGTAGTGGCTATAACGCCGATTTTGCGATGGCGCTCGACACGCTCGGCAATCTCTACCTCACCGGCAGCTACTCCGGAACCGCCACCTTCGGCCCCACCACCCTGACCAGTAACGGCGGGGCGGATGTGTACGCGGCCAAACTCACACCCGCCGGCGTCTGGCAGTGGGCCGCCAGCGCGGGTGGCCCCGCCGATGATGCGGGCAGCGGCCTGGCCCTTGATGGCAGCGGCAATGTGCACCTGACCGGTGCTTTTGCGGGTACGGCGACCTTTGGCGGTACCCAGGTCAGCAGTGCTGGCCAGAAAGACGTGTTCGTGGGGAGCCTGAATCCGGCCGGCCAGTGGCGCGGGGTGATTCGCGGCGGCGGCAGCGGAATCGACCAGAGCACTGATCTGGCCGTCGATGGCAGCGGCAATGTGTTCATCACCGGCACCTTCAGAAGTGTTGCCGCCAGCTTTGGCAGCACCAACCTGACGAATTCCCCCAACCCCGAGTTGGGCGATTTATTCGTCGCCAGACTCTCGGCGGGCGGCGCGTGGCAATGGGCAGTGAGCGCGGGCTGTGCCGGGGCGGAGAAAAGCCACGGGCTGGCGGTGAGCCGGAGCGGTAATGCGTACGTGACCGGCTCCTTCGACAGCCCGACGACCAGCTTCGGCAGTACGACGCTGCCTGGGAGCAACGACGTGTATGTGGCCCAGGTGAGCGCCGCTGGCGCGTGGCAATGGGCCAAGAAAGCGGGTGGCCCCGGGCTCGACATCGGCCAGGAACTGGCCGTAGATGGGGGCGGCAATGTGGTAATGGCCGGGGAGTTTCTCGGGGCGACGATGGCTTGCGGCGCCACTACGCTCACCAACGGCTCCGGCGCCTACGCCTTCTTCATCAGCCGCCTGGCCGCCCCTATGGCCGTGCCCGATGAGGAAGCCGTGCCCCGGCTGACGCTCTTTCCTAATCCGGCGCACCAGGCTACCCGCCTGACGGGTGCCCCCAGCGGCTTGGCCACGCTGTTTGATGCGTGGGGCCGCCCGGTTCGCACTGCTTTCCGGGAGAGGAGCGAGCCGGAAACCACCCTTGACCTGCGCGGCCTGCCCGCCGGCCTCTACCTGCTGCGCTGCGGCCCGCAGACCCGGCGCCTGGTGATCGAGTAGGGGCTATGCTTGTCATTATGCCCGTGTACTATCCCGAACCACTCGCGTCAGAAGCTGCTGCCAAGGTTCCGCTCCGGCGAGCGGCGAGGTTCGCAGAAACCTGGCTTGGTGAGCTCAGCTCCCGGATGAAAACACGCGGCCGCAGCCGGGGGGCGCGGGGTATCGGGCTGGGCTTCCTGCTGGGGTTTTTACTGGCCTTTCCAGCTACCGCCAACAACCCGGAAACCGACAGTCTTGCCCGATTGCTGCGGGTAGAAACGCAGGATACCAGCCGCGTGCTGCTGCTCAAGCAGCTCAGCTATGCCCATCGTAATTCCCGCCCCGACCTGGCGTTGCACTACGCCCAGACCGGTTTGCGGCTGGCCCGAAAAATCAGGTTCAAGAAAGGCGAGGCCGCCTGCCTCAACAACCAGGGCCTGGCCTATTGGCTGGTGGGGAATCTGCCCCAGGCGCTGACTTCCTTCTTAGCCGCGCTCACGATCAACGAGCAGATTAAATATTCCAAGGGCCTGGCGGTCAACCTGAGCAATATCGGTAACATCTACGCGGAGCAGGGCGACCAGCGGGCTTCGCTTCGCTACACCTTCCGCGCCCTGGCCATTCAACAGGCCATTCATGATGACGCGGGCGTGACCCTGCAGCTGCTCAACCTGGGCGCCAGCTACGAGCAGCTCAACCGGCTCGACTCGGCGTTGCTCTATTCCCATCGGGGCTATAAGATGGCCTTGCAGCGGGGCGATGCCGAGTATCTGGGCATTGCGCTGACAAACTTGGGTAGTATTTATGCCGGCCAGCACCAGCCCTTGGTAGCGATGCGCTATTACCGTCTGGGGGTGCCCTACCTCCACCAGGTGGGCTCCGACGATGGCCTCTGCGTCACCTACCTGAGCATCGCTGACCTGTTTCGGGAGCAGCACCAGGTCGACTCTATGTTGCGCTACACGCGGCTGTCGCTGGTTACGGGGCAGCGGGGCGGGTTCAGCAAGCAGATCCTGGCGGCGAGCAGGGTCTTGATGGACTATTTCAAAAGCCAGCACCGTCCCGATAGCGCGTTCCGCTACCTGGAGCTGGTGACCGTTGCCAAGGACTCGCTCTTCAGCCAGGAAAAGCTTCAGCACGTGCAGCGCCTGTTGTTTGCTGAAAACATCCGGCAACAGGAGATGCGGGCAGCGGCCGAGCGGGCGCAGGAGGCGCGGGTCTATAACCTCGAGATGCTGGGCATTGCCATCTTCATTCTGAGTTTGCTGGTGATGCTGGTACTGCTCAGCCGTCGTCTGGCCACGACCCGCGCGGCCGGAGTGCTCGGATTGGTGGCGCTGCTGCTGGTCTTTGAGTTTATATCGATTCTCACGGGCCCCACTATTGAGGATCTCACGCACAACAGCCCGGTGCTCATGCTGCTCACGATGATGGGGCTGGCGTTGCTGCTGGCGCCAGTGCACCATAAGCTCGAACAGTGGGTAAAACGCTGGCTCACCCAGCGGCGGGCAGGAAGTAGTCCGACTCCCGCTAAGGTGCTACCGGAGGTCAACGCGATCGACTCGCACCACCTGGTCAACGCGGCGGACTCCGTGCGCGGCGAGTAACCTGCCAAGCGAGCATACGCGTGGGGAATGCCCGGCTGGAGTGAGCCAGGCTGACTAAAATCACCCCGGCATCTGACATCCGTCAGTTTTCCCGGCGAAGGGCTGCGGGAGCTTTGCGGGAGCAATTCCCCTGCTGCCCTGCCCCATGTCCTCCCCGATCACCCCGCTGGAAATCGAGCTGCCGTCCCCGGCGCTGGCGCCCCCGCCGACGCCCGCCCCGCCCGCGGTCGAGACGTTCTACTACGACAACCGAATCGTGCGCGACTTCGGTGTCGCCACCGTCTTCTGGGGCGTCGCCGGGATGATCATCGGCGTGCTCATCGCCTTTCAGCTCGCCGTGCCCGCGCTGAATATGAACACGGCGGTTACCACGTTCGGCCGCATCCGGCCGCTGCACACCAACGCCGTCATCTTCGCGTTCGTCGGCAACGGCATCTTCACGGGCGTTTACTACTCATTGCAGCGGCTGTGCAAGGCGCCGATGTACTCGAAGAAGCTCAGCAAGCTGCATTTCTGGGGCTGGCAGCTCGTCATTCTGGCCGCGCTCATCACCCTGCCGCTGGGGTTGACCACATCCAAGGAGTACGCCGAGCTGGAATGGCCCATCGACATCCTCATCACCCTCGTGTGGGTGGTGTTCGGCTGGAATATGTTCGGCACGATTGCCAAGCGTAGGGAGCGGCATCTGTACGTCGCCATCTGGTTCTACATCGCCACCTTCCTCACCGTGGCGGTGCTGCACATCGTCAACTCGGCCGCCGTGCCCGTCTCGCTCTTCAAGAGCTACCCGATCTACGCCGGCGTGCAGGATGCCCTTGTGCAGTGGTGGTATGGCCACAACGCCGTCGCGTTCTTCCTCACCACGCCCTACCTCGGGCTGATGTACTACTTCCTGCCCAAAGCGGCCGGTCGGCCGGTCTATTCCTACCGGCTTTCGATCATTCACTTCTGGAGTCTGATCTTCCTCTACATCTGGGCCGGGCCGCACCACCTGCTCTACACCGCCCTGCCCGACTGGGCGCAAAGCCTGGGCGTCGTGTTCTCGATTATGCTTTTGGCACCCTCGTGGGGCGGGATGATCAACGGCCTGCTCACCCTGCGCGGCGCCTGGGACAAAGTGCGCGAAGAGCCGGTGCTCAAGTTCTTCGTCGTGGCCATCACCGCCTACGGCATGGCCACCTTCGAAGGCCCGCTGCTCTCGCTCAAGAACGTCAACGCCATCGCCCACTATACCGACTGGATCGTCGCGCACGTCCACGTCGGTGCCCTCGGCTGGAACGGCTTCCTCACGTTCGCGGTGCTCTACTGGCTCTGGCCGCGTCTCTACCGGACGCCCTTGCACTCCAAGGGCCTTGCCAACGCCCACTTCTGGCTCGGCACGCTCGGCATCCTGTTCTACGCGCTGCCGATGTACTGGGCGGGCTTCACGCAGGGGCTGATGTGGAAGCAGTTCAACGCCGAGGGGATGCTCCAGTATCCCAACTTTCTGGAGACCGTCCTCCAGCTCGTACCGATGTACTACCTGCGCGGCGTCGGCGGCCTGCTGTACCTGAGCGGCGTGTTTCTGATGGTCTATAACCTCTGGAAGACCGCTGCCGCCGGCACGCTGCTGGCCCAGGAAGAGGCCCAGGCGCCCGCCCTCGTGCCGCTCAGCGCCGAGCTGGATGCCGCCGAAAAGGCGCACCATTGGCACGGCTGGCTCGAGCGCCGCCCCGTGCAGCTCAGCATCGGCGCCACCATCGCGGTGCTGATCGGCGGGCTCGTCGAACTGATCCCCACCTACCTGGTCAAGTCCAACATCCCCACCATCGCCGCCGTGACGCCCTACACCAGCCTCGAACTCGAAGGCCGCGACCTCTACATCAAGGAAGGCTGCGTGAACTGCCACAGCCAGATGATCCGCCCGTTCCGCTCCGAAACCGAGCGCTACGGCGAGTACTCCAAGGCGGGCGAGTTCGTGTACGACCGCCCGTTCCTGTGGGGCTCCAAGCGCACCGGCCCCGACCTGCACCGCACCGGCGGCAAGTACCCCGACTCGTGGCACTACCACCACATGCTCGACCCGACGAGTATGTCGCCCGGCTCGATCATGCCGCCCTACCCGTGGCTCTTCGACAATACCATCGACTACTCGCACACCGCCAAAAAGATCAGTGTGTTGCGCGGCCTCGGCACGCCGTACCCGGAAGGCTATGAAGATCGGGCCGTGGCCGAAGCCCGCCAACAGGCCGAAGGCATCGTGGCTGCGCTGCGCAAGGAAGACATCGAGGTGAAGTCTGACCGCGAGATCATCGCCCTCATCGCCTACCTCCAGCGCCTGGGCATCGACATCAAGCGCCAGCCGCTGCCCGATTCCGTCGCCGCGCCGCTCAACGTGCAGGCCAGCGCGCAGTAGCCAGCTGGTCGTAGCCGGCACTGTCTCCGTGCCGGTTGTCGGGCTTCGTCACACATCACGCCGGCACTGAGATAGTGCCGGCTACAATTCAATCTCAATGGAAAAGAACGTCCTGCGCGCCATCGACGGCATCGCGCTATATCCGCTGATCTCCTTCGGCATCTTCGGCCTGTTCTTCCTCGGCCTGTTGGCCTACGCGCTGCTGGTGAAGGCCGACTTCATCGACCGGATGAGCCAGCTGCCGCTGCAAGGAGATGACTTTGCCACCCCCGTCCAGCAAGGAGGTGCCCCGTGCTGAAGGTAAACCCCTTGTTGCTGGCCACCGGGCTGGCGCTGCTCACCGGGTCGGCCACCGCGCAGGTCGCTGATGCGGTCAATTCGGTCGTGGTTATATCGGCCACGCCGGCCGCCAGTGCCGCGGCCGCGAACGCGCCCCCCGCCTCGGCGGAGTTCGTTCTGCTCACCTCCGTCGGTATTTTCCTGCTCATGATGGTGCTCCTGCTGGCCCTTATCGTGCTCTACCAGGCCCGCCCCCTGCTGCTGAAAGTGTATCAGGACCCGGCCCTCCACGACACCTGGAGCGGTCGGATGCTGGGGCTTTTCGTCGGCGACCCCGTCGTGCTCACCGGCCGCGACCAGAACCTCGTAATGGAAGCCCACGACTACGACGGCATTCAGGAATACGACAACGACCTGCCGCCGTGGTGGAAAGCCCTGTTTCTGGGGAGCATCGGCTTCGCGGTGGTGTACATGGTGTACTTCCACGTCACCGACACCGGCCCCCTGACCCTCGACGAGTACCGCGGCGAGATGGCGCAGGCCGCGCTGCTCACCCAGCAGCTCGGCGCCAACGACGACCCCAACAAAGCCACCAATTTCCAGCCCCTGCTGGCCGTGGCCGACCTGGCGGCGGGCCACGCGGTGTTCGCGCAGAACTGCGCCGCCTGCCACGGGAAAGCCGGCGAAGGCACCGTCGGCCCGAACCTCACCGACGAGTACTGGCTGCACGGCGGCGAAGTCAACAAGGTCTACCACACCATCAAGTACGGCGTCCAGAGCAAGGGAATGGTGGCCTGGAAAGGAAAGCTGACGGGCAAGCAGCTGCTCCAGACGGCTTCCTACGTGCTCAGTCTGCACGGCTCCAACCCCGCCAACGGCAAGGCGCCGCAAGGCGAGCGCGAAACCCCCGCCGGCACCGCCGCCCCCAAAGCCGACCCCACCGTGCAGCTGCCGCCCCCCGGCGCGCCCCAACCTGAGGGAATGCCCCGGCCGCCGCCGGATACGCGCTAATCGGGGGTAGGGCGGACTTCAGTCCGCCGTTCGACAATGACCAACTGCGGACTGAAGTCCGCACAACACCTATGCTCACCCCCGAAACAGACTACCGCGATACGATCGCTACGGTGAACGCCGCGGGGGAGCGCGTCTGGCTCTACCCCAAGCAGCCCGCCGGCCCGCTGTACCGCGCCCGTAAGTGGGTGAGCTACGGCCTGCTGGCGCTGCTGTTCGCGGGGCCGTGGCTGCGGCTGCCGAGCGGCCTGCCGGTGCTGATGCTCAACTTCCCCGCGCGGCGCTTCATCATTCTGGGCTCGATCTTCTGGCCCCAGGATTTCTTTATCCTGCTGGTGGCACTGCTGACGTTCATCGTCTGCATCGCGCTTTTTACGGTGGTGTACGGCCGGGTGTTCTGCGGCTGGGTGTGTCCGCAGACCATCTTTCTGGAGATGGTATTCCGCCGGATCGAGTACCGATTCGAGGGCGACGGCCCGGCGCAGAAGGCGCTCGACAAAGCCCCCTGGACGTGGAATAAGATCTGGCGTAAGGGCGGCAAACAGACCGTCTTCGTGTTGATTTCTTTCCTGATCGCCAACACCTTCCTAGCCTACATCATCGGCTCCGACGCGCTGGTGAAGCTCGTCACGGAGCCGCCCGCGCAGCACGCGGTCGGGTTGGCGATGATGGCCGTCTTCACGGGTGTGTTCTGGTACGTGTTCGCCATTTTCCGCGAGCAGGTCTGCACCATCGTCTGCCCCTACGGCCGGCTGCAAAGCGTGCTGCTGACCCAGGAATCGCTGGTGGTGGCCTACGACTATCAGCGGGGCGAGCCGCGCGAGAAGCTGCACAAGGGGCAGGAACGCATTGCCGGCGACTGCATCGACTGCCACCAGTGCGTGCAGGTCTGCCCAGTGGGCATCGACATCCGCCACGGTACCCAGCTCGAATGCACCAACTGCACCGCCTGCATCGACGCCTGCAACCACATCATGGAGCAGGTGCATCTGCCGCTGGGGCTAATTCGGGTTGATTCCGAGCGCCACATCGCCGAGAAAACGCCTTGGCGCGTCACCAGCCGGGTGCGGGCCTATACGGGCGTGCTGCTGGCGCTCTCCACGGGCCTGATCGTGCTACTGGCTACCCGCCCCAACGTGGCCGCCACGGTGCTGCGCACGCCCGGCCAGCTCTATCAGAAGACCACGCAGGGCACCATCACGAACCTCTACAACGTGTCGGTCATCAACAAAACCAACGCGGCCCAGCCCATCGAGCTGCGGGTGCTGGAGCCCGCCGGCGGACACATTAAGCTGGTGGGGCAGTCGCGCCTGCTGTTGCCCGCCCAGGGCAGTGTGCAGGGGGTGTTCTTCGCGGAGCTACCCCGTACGGCGCTCCCGAAGGTGAGCAATCCGGTGCGCATCGGCGTCTTCTCGCACGGCAAGCTGCTGACCGAAACCAATACCAAGTTTCTGGCCCCCGGCGCTTAGCCAAATCGCTGCTTAACCCGATTGCGCCACTCGTTCACTCCACGCCGATGATTTCTGCCGAAAACCACCCCGTCGCTACCAAGCCTACTGCCTCGCTGATTCCGTACCTCATCATCGGCACGTTCGTGCTCTTCGCCGCCTACATTGGCCTGATGGTCGCGCGCGCGATGCGGACGGAGGTGGAGCTGGTCAGCGCCGACTACTACCAGCAGGAGCTGGATTACCAGCAGCGCATCGCGGCCCAAGCCCGCACGGCCGCGCTCGCCGTGCCTATTCGTCTCGTCGCGACGGGTCGCCGCCTGCATATCAAGCTCCCGCTGGCGCTGGCGGGTCAGCCCATCCGGGGCGAAATACACTTCTTCCGCCCCTCCGATGCGCGCCTGGATTTCACCGTGCCGCTTCAGCCGTCTGCCGATCTGACGCAGCTGCTCAATACCAGCCGGCTACAGCCGGGTCACTGGCGCGTCCAGCTCGATTTTACAGCCAATGGTCAAGCTTACTTCGTCGAAGAAGCGCTGCGTCTGTAAGTTGCTCGCTTCGCTGAATAGTAGCGAAAGTCCCACGTTTGGATACAGGTGATGAGATGGAGTTCTTACTCCCAACTCTTTTCCAAAGGAGAGAAGAGCGAAAAC
>JBKJUQ010000010.1:0-8082 GCA_046590685.1 Hymenobacteraceae bacterium | reverse complement strand
GGTGCGCTGCCCCCTGAGCGTGCAGCTCGGGGCGCACCGCTTCGTGCTGGGCCACGGCGACGGTCTGGGGCCCAACGACCACACGTACAAAGTGCTCAAGCGCGTTTTTGCGAGCCCGGTCGCGCAGTGGCTCTTCGCGCGGATTCACCCCAATATCGGCATCGGCCTGGCCAATTTCTGGAGTCGCCGCAGCCGCCTGGCGGGCACGAAGAAAGAAGAAGTGTACCTGGGCGAAGACGAGTGGCTGCTGCAGTACTGCCGCGCCGTGCAGGCCCGGCAGCCGCACGACTTCTACGTCTTCGGGCACCGCCACTTGCCGCTCGACGTCGCCGTGGACGCCACCAGCCGCTACCTGAACCTGGGCGAGTGGGTGAATTATTGCTCCTACGCCGTGTACGATGGCCGCGAGCTGCGGCTGGAATACTTCGAGTCATGACCAGATGGGCCCTTACCGTAAGCATCGCGTGGCTGCTTAGCCTGGCCGTCCGGGCGCAGGCCCCGGTGGTTGACTCGCTGCGGCTGGCACGGGTGACGGCTTTCGAAAAGCCCGGCGCCGCTTCCGCCGACCCCAATGGCGTGCTTTACGTGGCGGATGCCTTGCAGAATATCGTCCAGCTAGCCCCCAGCGGGCAGCGACTCCAAACGTACTCGGCGCCGGTCCGGGGGCACCTCGCGGCCCTCGACGCGGGCTTCACGGGCAAAGTACTCGCCTTTTACGACGACCGGCAGGGGCTCACGATTTTCGACCGCTTTCTGGCGCCGATGACCGCCCTCCAGTTTGCCGATTACCCCGCCACCGCCGAGCGGCTGATTCGCGCCGCCACGCTCGCCCCCGACGGCACAATCTGGCTCTACGATGAGCGGCAGCTCGCCCTCGTGCGTCTCGACCCGCGCGACCCCGGCAACGCCACTGTTGTGCCGCTCGACCTGGTCCTCACGTCGCCGCGCTCCGACATTCGGGCGCTGCACGCCTACCAGAACCGGTTGTATCTGCTCGACCGCGCCTCGGGGATCTACGTGTTCGACATATTCGGCGCCTTCAGCCGCAAAATTGCGTTGCCCGACGCTGGCGCCGTGGTGGACGTGCAGTTTCGAGGCGATGAGCTCTTCTTTTTAGCGCCGGATGGTCGCTCGCTGCATTTTGAGACCCTCTACACCACGGCGGCTCCGCCGCGCCGGTTGGGCCTGCCCGCCGCGCCGGGTGGCCAAGCCTGGACCCGCGCCATTGCCGGGCCAGGCGGCGAAGTGTACCTGCTGAGTCAGGCCAGTATTGGCCTTATTGAGGCGCCGAAAGCTACTCCCCGGGGCGAGCGTAAGTGAGGGCTCGGCCGTCGGGCGGCACCTTTCGTAACCTTCCGGCGGTTGCCGGGTACAAGGTGCGGTCCGGCCGTATTTTTGTGGCCGCCCGCTGGTAAGCCTACTGCTACCTGGCGGCGGCACTCACCTTAGGGCCTGTTCGCGGGTCTTGCTACTCGCTTCTCGTTATGACTCTTGCTTCCCTATTTCTCATCGGCAACCTGGGTGGTTCCGAAGTGATCATCATTCTGGTGGTGCTGCTGCTATTTTTCGGCGCTAAAAAAATTCCGGAGCTGGCCCGGGGCCTTGGTAAAGGCGTGCGCGAGTTCAAGGATGCCACGACGGAGCTAACGGATCCGAAGCCAACTCCGCCGCCCGCCGAGCGCCGCCCCGACGGCACGCTGCCGCCAACGGTCTAACGTTTCTATCTCCTGCCCACTATGCTGTTTGCATTTCTAGGCGACATTGGCGGCGGCGAGCTGATGCTGATTCTCGTCTTCATCCTGATTTTCTTCGGGGCGAATCGGATTCCGGAGCTTGCCCGTGGATTGGGCAAGGGAATGCGCCAATTCCGCGACGCCACGAACGAGATCCGTTCGGAAATCGAGAACACCGGCTCAATGCGGCCCGCGCCGCCGGTTGTGCAAGCCACGCCTTCGCCGCCGTCTCCCACGGCCGTGCCGCCCGTGGTGCCCACCACCACCACCTCCGCGACGGCCGAATAGCCCTTCGTTGAAGTCGTACGCAATACGCGGCCCCGGTTGCTCCTGATTAGGAAGCGGCCGGGGCCGTTCCTTTGCCAGCGTGAGAGATGTTTGGTTTCGCTCAATTTTCGGGTTGCGACCGTGGGCCGTGGGAGCGGCGGCCTTGCTTGGGGTTGCGGCCGCCGCGCTCGGCTATATCCTGACCCCCTACGCCAGCTTGGCGCGAGGCTACGCGCACGCCTTCGGCCCGTTCTACCGGCAGGATAGCTGGACGACAGCCTTCTTCACGCCCACCACGAAGCTGCAAGGGAACGCGTGGTGCGGGCTGGTTATCGCGCTGAGCCTGGGTGCGGCTTGGTGGCTGGTGCGCACCCGGCCCACGATCGGGCGGCGAGTCGGTCAGCAGACTTCCTTTGATTTTATCGGGTGGGTGGTAGTGGCCGCGGCGGGCGCCTTCTGGCTGTGGGCAAATGCCGCCCTCCCGATCGCGTACGACGAAGCCTTTTCGGCTCTGCACGCGACGGCCCGGCCGGCGGGTTTGGCGTGGTCGTACTACATGCTGCCCAACAACCATATCTTCCACAATCTACTCAACGCGACGCTGTTTGGGTGGTGGGCGCCGGATCTGATGCTCACGGGCAGACTACTGGCCGGCACCGCCTACGTAACGACCGTCGCCGTCGCATACGCCGCGTTGCGGCGCGGGGCGCTGTCGCCGGTTCTGGCAGGGCTGGGCGCGCTGGTGGTCGCGACGCAGGGGCCGCTCTGGGGCTTTGGCGCTCAGAACCGCGGCTACGCGCTGCTGGCCCTGGCGCACTGGGGAGCGGCGCTGGGCGTGCTGGCCGCTATCCGCCACCCGGCGGGGCGGGGCGCCGCCGCGTGCGCGCTCGGGTGCGCGGTGGGCTACGCGGTGTTGCCGTCGTTTCTGTATTTCCACGCGGCGATACTGGTTTTCGCGCTCGGCGGTCAACTCACGCAGCGCCGCCTGGAGGCCCGGTTCTGGCGCTGGCAGACGGCCGCTGGGTTAGCGGTGCTGATCTTTTACCTGCCCGCACTGGCATTTTCAGGCGTGCGGGCCTTTACGCAGAACCCGTACGTCGGACCGACGACCGCTTCGACAGGTGAATTTGTGCGTGGCGCACTACCGGTGCTCCCAACGTACTTAGACTATGGCTTTCCCGAATTCCTGACCTACCCGGTTGGTCGTTGGTTGTTGCTCCTGCCCGTCGTACTGGGGACATTCGGGCTGCTGCCGGCGCTTCGGCGGCGCCTCTCGGCGCTGCCGGCGGCAACCGTGCTGTACGCGCTGGCGCTGGTGGCACTGGTAGTGCTGGTCATCGGCATGCGGCGACTGCCTTTCCATCGTAACCTCATCGGGCAGTTGAGTTTGGGACTGGCGCTGCTGGTGGCGGGAGTAGGTTCGTGGGCGAATGTTCATCCCCCTGGCGGACCGTCGTCGGCCAGCCGTCCGCGAACGCTGATCGTCGGGGCCGCGCTCTGCGCGTTGCTAGGCTGGCAAGTGGCGACGTGGTCGACGCAGTTTCCCCCGCGGCTCTATTACACCGACGTGCCCGCGGCGGCCCAAACCGCGCAACAGGTCCTGCACCGGTTGCTGCCGAACGCGCGAATCGCTTTTTCCGACGAGTCGTTCTACGCCGCCGCCTTCGCGCGCGCCGCGTCGCTATCGCTTTCCCCGCTGCCCGGCGTGGCCGATTCCACGGCCGACTATTACGTCAGCACCCTCGTCGAAACCGCGCCCCGCTGGGTACGGCCCGCCCGGTTCGTTCCGGTCGATACGGTCGCGGAAACGGTGATCTGGCGCCGGGCGTGGTAAGCGCGGCCGACCTTATTTGGCCTGCTGCTTGAGCACCAGCGGCTCGGCGTGCTTTGCCACGAGTGAGGAATAGATGGTGCGTAAGCCGCTGTATTCCTGGGGCTCAAACGCCGTGCGGGTCAGCAGCAGGGCGCTACTGATCTGCACCGAACGCCCATCCTCCGCCGGCGTGCAGCGAAACTGGGCCCGCACGTGGCCGTCGGGCGAGCGCAGATTGAGCGGGGCCGGTACGGTTTCGATTACGTAGCCGGCGGGCACGGTCACGTCGAGCATCAGCGTCTCGTTCAGCGGGGAGCCTAGGTCTACCGGAAAGCGCCGTTCGGGCGAAGGGAACGGGTTTTCGGCCATTCCGCCAAATTCCTTGAGCGCGATAAACACGAGCGCGGGCGGCGCGGCGCCCGCTTCGGCGGCGTCGGTCACCTCCACTTCGAGAGTCACCGGCTGGGTCGGGTCGTTGGGCCGGTTCAGATTTTGGCGGGTGATGCGCGCGCCCGGCGCGGGCGTGATGTAGCGGGCCGTGAGCTTTTCGGCGGTCAGCTCTTCGGCCCGGCGCCGCGCCCGCTGAGCCGCGTAACCGGTGAGGGCGACGTGGAGCGCGGCGGTGGTGCCGCCCTTGCCATCCGGGCTGATCGTGCCCGACGTAAAGCTCGTGTACTGGTGGGTGGCCTTGACGGGCACCCACCGCTGGTCCTGCTCGTCGCGCACGATTACCCGGCCGCGGGTGCCGAGGCAGCGTTCGGGCAGCATGCCGTGCGGCGCGTACGGCGTGGAGGCGTCGAGCAAAACCGGTTCGGTTTGCCCGGGGAGCCGGGCGAGCGCGAGCACGAAGTTGAACCGGTCGAGCAGTGGCAGCTCCTCGGGGACGGTGCCGTGGTCGCGGGTGCTCAGAATCACCGGGTCGGCCTCGATGCCGGCCGTGCGCAGCGCTCCTACGAGCAGCAGGTTGACCTCCGCGACATTTCCGGTGTGCTGGCGGAGCGCGTCGGTGAGCGGCCCGGTGGTGTATATGCCGCTACGGCCATTCCAGGCCACCGCATCGCGGACCAGGCCCACCACCCTTTTCGCGCGGGCTGGCAGATCGGGCTCGTGGTCGCGCAGGTCGCGCAAGGGTTTGCTCAGGTCGCCCACGATGCCGATAACCTCCCCGAAGCGCGGGTGCAGCAGCAGCTCGGCCGACGCCGATTTCCAGCTCGTCGAGTAGGCCTGGTAGCCGGCGCCGGGCATATTGGTGGCGCGCAGCTGAAAGCGCATATGGGCCATGTAATCTTCCGGGGTCGTGATGAAGCGCTCATCGCGGAAGGCGGGTACGTTGAGCATCACCCACCGCAGACTCGTCGCCTTGACCTGCTGCCCGTTGACGGTCATCGCCTGAAAGGTGCGCTGCGACTGCTCTTCGAGCGCGAAGGGATAGTAGGAGAGAAATTCCATCGCGTAGTCGAAGAACTGCGGAATCTCTACCCGCAACTCAGTGCGGCGTACCGGCAGTCCTTCTTCCTCAAACCACCACGTCGGTAGCTCAAAGATGAAGTCCGATGTCGTCACGTACCCGATCTCCACCACCGACCCGACCCGCGCGTCGGCGAGCGTCAGGCGCCGCTCGTCGACGTAGTCGCTGATCCGGACGGTGGTACCGGCCGTGCTTTTGGTTTCGGTTTTCTGGAGCTTGCCGCCGTCGGCATTCCACGCCGTGCCCTTCAGGCTCGTGAGCTTTTCGAAGCCATTGTCGCGGTGATACAGCTGAATCTTGATGGTGGCTTCTTCCAGCCCTTCCGCCCGCAGAATCTTCACCCGGCGAGTTCGCTCGAAGCGCACCTTGAAGCCTGGGCCTTCCTGCAAAAAGGACGTTCGGCCAAAGTCCGACAGTACCACGGCGGCCGCTCCGGAATCGGCCACAAACGCGGCGGGCGCGAATTCGGCGAGCGTCACGGGGCCGATGGGCGGGATCTCAATTTTAGCGGCTACGGCTGCCGGCGCGGGTTGCGCGCGCAACGCTGAAGTAGCAAAAAGGGACAGGCTGACCAGCAGCAGCCCCGCGGCGCGGCGCGCGCGCACCGCATCGGGCAGGAAGAAAGTAGTGCGCAAGGCAGGGGGGAGTAGGGAAGGCCAGGCGCCGAAGATAGCATTGCCCCGCTTTTTGTGCCCTCTCAAGCCAACTTAGCGGCCGACCTGGGTGGGCATGCGTGGGCGCGCGACCACCTTTGCAGCCGCGCTGGAAATTTTTTGGCGCCCCATCCGTCTTCCGCGCCGTGGACATTCTGTATCGCTACCTGAAGCCCTACTGGGGCTTAGTGGCGCTGGCCCTCGGGCTGGCGGCCATCAACCAAATCTTCTCGCTCCTCGACCCGTGGATCTTCCGCCACATCATCGATGAGTACGTTACCGCCCCCGGCTCCGTCAAGCAGAAGCTCGGCGCGAGCGGCTTTATGCAGGGCGCGGGCCTCTTGATTCTGGCGGCAATGGGTGTGGCGATGGTCTCGCGCATTGCCAAGAACTTCCAGGACTACTTCGTCAACGTCGTCACCCAGCGGCTCGGCGCGCAGATGTACGCCGACGGCCTGCGGCACTCGCTGGAGCTGCCGTACTCGGTGTTTGAGGACCAGCGCTCCGGCGAGACGCTCGGCAAGCTCCAGAAAGTGCGTACCGACGTCGAGAAGCTCATCAGTATGGGCGTCAACCTGCTGTTTACGTCGCTGGTGGGCGTCATTTTCGTCGTCATCTACGCCATCTCGGTCTATTGGGTCATCGCGCCGATTTACTTCCTCACGATTCCGCTGCTCGGCATCCTCTCGTCGGTGCTCAGCAAGCGCATCAAGGTCGTGCAGCAGACCATCGTGCGGGAAACCACCGCGCTCGCGGGCTCCACCACCGAGTCGTTGCGCAACATTGAGCTGGTGAAAAGCCTCGGGCTGGCCCAGCAGGAAACCGAGCGCCTCAACGGCGTCACCCAGAAGATTCTGGCCCTGGAGCTCAAGAAAATCCGCTACATCCGCTCGCTCGCCTTCGTGCAGGGTACGTGCGTGAATCTGCTGCGCAACGCCATCCTGCTGCTGATGCTGTTCCTCGTATTCAGCGGCAAGATCACGGTCGGCGAGTTCTTCTCGCTCTTCATCTACTCGTTCTTCATCTTCGGGCCGTTGCAGGAGCTGGGCAACATCATCAACGTCTACCGCGAAACCGAAGTCTCGCTCGCCAACTTCCGCTCGATTCTCGACACCCCCATCGAAGCCAAGCCGGCGCATCCCACGCCCATCGACCGCATCCGCGACTTCGCCTTCGAGCACGTCACGTTTCAGCACCCCACTGCCACTTCTCCGGCCCTCACCGACATTTCGTTCCGCGCCGCCCAAGGCGAAACCATCGCGTTCGTCGGTCCTAGCGGCGCGGGCAAAACCACCCTCGTCAAGCTCCTGGTGGGCCTCTACCAGCCCAAAGACGGCCGCATCCTCTACAACAACATCCCCGGTCCCGAGCTCGACCTCGACGCCCTGCGCGAGCAGATCGGCTTCGTGACGCAGGACCCGCAGCTTTTCGCCGGCTCCATCCGCGACAATATGCGGTTCGTGGCGCCCCAGGCCACCGACGAGGAGATTACCAATGCGCTGACCCAATCGGCCGCCCACACCCTGCTCGCCCGCGCCTCCGCCGGCCTCGATACGCTCATCGGCGAAGGCGGCGTGAAGGTGAGCGGCGGCGAAAAGCAGCGCCTGAGCATCGCCCGCGCCCTGCTGCGCCACCCCGCCCTGCTCGTCTTCGATGAAGCCACTTCTGCGCTCGACTCCCTCACGGAGGAAGAAATCTCGCGCACCGTGCGCGAGCTATCGGCCACCGGTCAGCACCTCACCATCCTCATCGCTCACCGCCTGAGCACCGTGCTGCACGCCGACCGCATCTTCGTCCTCGAACGCGGCCGCATCGCCGAGATGGGCCGCCACAGCGAGCTGCTCGAAACCAAGGGCCTCTACTACGCCATGTGGCGCCAGCAGGTGGGGGAGAAGAAGGAGGCGCGGCCGGCGGTGGAGGGGGTACCGAGCGTGATGGGAAGTAACTAAGCAGGCCCTGCGAGGCGATCTTCGAGGCAGGTTATCAATCAGAAAAATGTCAAAACTTGGATGCTCTTGCGGAAATACAATCGTCGACCAGACAGACAACCTTCCTTATAAAGCTCATTTCTACAGGGATCAGGATTGGGAACAGCATGACAACTACCTTGATGAGGTGCAATCCTTTTTGGAGGCAGTTTACACTGGC
>JBKJUQ010000006.1:0-9856 GCA_046590685.1 Hymenobacteraceae bacterium | reverse complement strand
TCGACGCGGAGATGCTCGTAGCGCGGGTGCTCGATGGCGGCCGCCTGCCGCGCCACCCCCACGACGGTAGCGTCCGGGGCAGTAAGCAGGTGCGCGGCCAGGGCGCGGCCCAGCCCGTGCGAGGTACCAGTAAGGAGGTAGTACTGCATCTGAAGGAGACGAAAGCCGAGGCGCGGGTTTTGGTATTTTCTGAAGAAACAGCCCCAGGAAGGGCCAATAGGACCTCCTGAGGCACCAAGTGATAGTAGCTGACTATGCAGAGCAGGCTACTTGTTGTCCAGAGGAGTCAGTTTATTGTCCATAGTAGGATCTTCGGTGTGCAGAGTAGGATTTTTGGTGTGCAGAGTTGCTGAAATGTTGTCCAGAGCTGGCGAAATTCTGTCCGGAGCACGCATCCGGGTGTCCAGAGCACGTGTTTTGGTGTCCAGAGGGGCCGGCGGTCTCTCCAGAGTTGGGTTTTTTGAGTGCAGAGCTGGCTTCCCGCTGTCCGGAGCTAGCGACCGGGGCCGGCCTAGTCGTTAGACTCAGAGAATGAACTCGCTCACGTCGCGCCGTTTCACGAGGCCAGCCAGCCGCTCCTCGACGAGGGCGGCGGTGATGACGACGCGCCCATCGGCGGGCAGCTCATCGGGCACGGCGAAGAGGATGTCGCTCAACAGGTGGCTCATGACAGTCTGGAGGCGCCGGGCACCGATGTTCTCGATCTCGGCATTGAGCGCAAACGCGACCCGCGCGAGTGAGCGCAGCGCGGCATCCTCAAAAACGAGCGTTACGTGCTCGGCCGCCAGCAGCGCCTCGTACTGGCGGGTAAGCGCCGTTTTCGGCTTTTGCAGAATCTGATAGAAGTCGTCTTCCGAGAGCGGCTGCAGCTCAACGCGAATCGGAAAGCGGCCCTGAAGCTCCGGAATCAGATCGCTGGGCTTGGCAACGTGAAAGGCGCCCGCGGCAATAAAGAGGATGTGGTCGGTGCGAACGGGGCCGTACTTGGTACTCACCACCGAGCCTTCCACGATCGGGAGTAGGTCGCGCTGCACGCCTTCGCGGCTGATGTCGGGCCCGCGCCCCCCTCCTCCCCCACCGCTGGCGCGGCCGCTGCTCGCTACTTTGTCGATCTCGTCGATGAAGATGATGCCGGCGTTCTCGGCGCGGAGAATTGCCTCCTCCTTCACCTCTTCCATATCGATGAGCTTAGCGGCTTCCTCCTCCAGCAATAGCTTGCGGGCTTCGGCCACGCTCACTTTGCGCGTTCGGCTTCCGCCCCGGGGCAGCATCGAGCCGAGCATATCCTGCAAGCCCTGCATGGCGGATTCGTCCATCCCCGGCGGCAGCATCATCCCCACGCCGCTCGGACCGGCTTGCGCCACGGCAATCTCAATCTTGCGGTGGTCGAGCTCCCCGGCCCGCAGCTTCTCGAGCAGCCGTTCCCGGGTTCGGGCGTTGAGGTCAGCGTCGGCGGTGGGCGGTAAATCCTCCGACGGCTCGCTGGCGGAGCTGAAGCCCGCCGGTCGCCCACCGGTGGGGCCTTTCACGGCGGGCAGTAGCGCATCGAGGATCCGCGCTTCCACCGCCTCCTGCGCCTGAAGGCGGACGGCTTGCTGGCGGCGCTGGCGGACGAGCTGAATCGATTGCTCGGCCAAGTCGCGCACCATCGACTCCACATCACGACCGACGTAGCCAACTTCCGTGAATTTCGACGCCTCCACTTTCACGAAGGGCGCGTCGGCGAGGGCCGCTAAGCGCCGGGCAATCTCCGTCTTGCCCACGCCGGTAGCGCCGATGAGCAGGATGTTGTTCGGGGTGATATCGGCCTGCTGATCGGCGGGGGCTTGCAGCCGTCGCCAGCGATTGCGCAACGCGATGGCGACGTGCCGCTTGGCTTCGCGCTGACCAATGATGTATTCGTCGAGGGCGGCGACGATGCGCGCGGGAGTAAGAGAGGAATCCATTGAGTGATTTTCGATTGCGTGATTGAGTGATTAGCTGATTTTTCAATTCGACCGCAATCACTCAATCGAAGATCACTCAATCACTCAATTCTTTTTCCGGAACACCCGGTGCAGGTCGCTCACCAGCGTCAGGTACGAGCCACCACCCGCGGGGCTGTAGATCGCCCGGGTAAATTCGAGCTGAAAGGCGCTAACCCGCACCATCACGCCGAACGAAAAGCCCGCGCCGCCCGAAACGTTTTCGAGCCGCAGCTCCCGGCGGCGCAAGTAGTTGTAGCCCGCGCGCAGATGGAGGTTCTTGGATAGGATAACCTCGGCAGACCCCACGAAGTGGCGGCCAATCTTGTCGCCCAAGCTCTTTTTCGGCTTGATTTCGTTGTTGTTCTCGTCGAGCTTGCCTTTCGCGCTGGGGTCGAGGTAGACGACATCTGCCTGGTACAGGTGGTGAGCGGTAGCCGAAAACCGCACCGGCATGTGCTCAGGCTTGTACGTGACGCCGAGCTGCACGTCGAACGGCAGCGGCTCGCGGTCAGCGCCGTCGAAAGGGCGCAGCTGCACCCCGACCGTCCGGACCACCAGCCCCACCGAAAGCTGGTGCGTCGGGTGCTGAAAGCGGGCCCCGAAATCGGCGGCGATAGCGGACGACTTATTGGCGGCGACGGCCGCCGCCGCCAGCCGCAGCGTCGCGCCGAGCGTGAACGGCCCCTGGTGGCGCGCCGCCGTCAGCGAGAGCGCGTAGTCGTGGGCGGAAAAGGAGCCGGTGGTGTTGCCCGCCTCATCGAATCCCTCGAACGACCCGTAGTTGAGGTACGTCAGGCCCGCGCTGAGCGTGCCCAGCCGGCCGGCCCGAAAGCCGTACTGCAACGAGTTCTGGGCGAGATCAGCCACGAAATTCACGTAGCTGAAGGCCAGCTTACCAGCCATCGCCGTATCGAGGAGCGCCGGGTTGCTGAGCCCGGCCTGCGGGTCGTTGGGGGCCGGGGCCGAAACATTGATGCCCCCCAGCCCCGCCAGGCGCGCGTTGGTGGCCAGGTCGAGAAACTGCATCGTGCGCTGGCCGCCGATTTGGGCGTGGGCGGAGAAGCCCGCGAAAACAAGCGGCAGTAGCAGGCTGGAGCGGAAGCGGTAAGTCATCAGGAACCGAAGGTACGAAGGCAAAGACGCCACAGTCAGAACGCAGAACCGCGCTTACTTAGTACGCGCTACCCCGAAAAAATACGTAACAGACGGCGGGACGTGCTGGCCCAACCTGCCGTGCGATCTGCCCCGATCGGCTTTGTCACGCCACTTCTACGCCGCGCTTCTAATGAGACGGCCCCAACGTATCCGGCAGGGTGAGCTTGAGCGGCCGCGACACCTGCTCTGCGAGCAGGGCCTTGGCTACGACGTCGTCCACGGTCGCGACGTATTCGATGGTGAGGCCCTTAAGGTATTCGGCGGGGATTTCGGTGACGTCCTTGCGGTTTTTCTCGCTCAACAGGATGGTTTCGAGGCCGGAGCGGCGCGCGGCGAGCAGTTTTTCCTTGATACCGCCGACGGGCAGGACCTTACCGCGCAGCGTGATCTCGCCGGTCATCGCGAGCTTGGCGCGCACCTTTCGCTGGGTAAAAACCGACGCGATGGCCGTGAAGATGGCGATGCCGGCGCTGGGGCCATCCTTTGGCACGGCGCCTTCGGGGAAGTGGATGTGGAGGTCGTAATGATCGAAGAGGCGGTAGTCGATCCCGAGGTCGTCGGCGCGGGAGCGCAGGTAGCTCAGCGCAGTCATCGCCGATTCTTTCATTACATCGCCGAGCTGGCCGGAGAGCGTAAGCTTGCCCTTGCCGCGGCTCAGGAGCGTCTCGATGAAGAGGATATCGCCGCCGACCGACGTCCAGGCCAGGCCCGTCACCACGCCGGCGGTGTCGTTGTCGGTGTACTGGTCGCGGTCGAAGCGCTCGGGGCCCATAATGCCCACTACTTCGGAGGGCTGGATGGCGCGCGGCGTGAACGCCTTCCCATCGGTGGCTTTGGCACGCGCCACGCTGCGCAGCAGCTTGGCAATCTGCCGTTCGAGGTTGCGCACGCCGGATTCGCGCGTGTAGCTATCGATGAGCTTGTGGAGCGTGGGCAGGGGCACGCTCACGTCTTCGGGCAACAGGCCATTCTCGGCGACCTGCTTGGGAACCAGGTGGCGCCGCGCGATCTGGGTTTTCTCTTCCAGGGTGTAGCCCGTGAGGTCGATGATTTCCATCCGGTCGCGCAAGGCAGGGTGGATGGTATCGAGCGAGTTGGCCGTGGCAATGAAGAGCACCTTCGAGAGGTCGAACTCGACTTCGAGGTAGTTGTCGGTGAACGTTGAGTTCTGCTCCGGGTCGAGCACTTCGAGGAGCGCGGCCTGCGGGTCGCCGCGGAAGTCGTTGCCGACTTTGTCGATCTCATCCAGCAGAATCACCGGGTTCGACGAGCCCGCTTTCTTGATGATGCTGATCAGGCGCCCCGGCATCGCGCCGACGTAGGTTTTGCGGTGGCCGCGGATCTCGGACTCGTCGCGTACTCCGCCCAAGCTCATCCGGGCGAACTTGCGGCCCAACGACCGCGCGACGGAGCGGCCGAGCGACGTTTTGCCGACCCCGGGCGGGCCGTACAGGCACAAGATCGGCGCGCGCAGATCGTTTTTGAGCTTAAGCACCGCCAGGTATTCGATCAGCCGCTCCTTCACCTTATCGAGGCCGTAGTGGTCTTCATCGAGAATCTTGCGCGTGCGCTTCAGGTTGAAGTTGTCCTTCGTGTACTCGCCCCACGGCAAATCGAGCAGCAGCTCCGCGTAGTTGAGCGTGATGGGGAACTCCGCCGACTGCGGATTCAACCGCGCGAGCTTGTCGAGCTCCTTGTTGAAGTGCTTGGCCACGGCTTCGGGCCACGGCTTGCTGGTACCGCGCGCGCGCAGGCGCTCGACTTCCTGCTCGGGGCCGTCGAAACCCAGCTCGTCCTGGAGGGTTTTGATCTGCTGGCGCAGGAAATACTCGCGCTGCTGCTGATCGATCTCGATGTGCGCCTTGGTTTGAATCTCGCGCTTCATCTCCAGCATCTGCACCTCCTTGAGCAGCAATTCGAGCAGCATCGTGCCGCGGGTCACGCCGTTATCTTCTTCCAGCAGACGCTGTTTCTGGATGACTTCGGCGTTGATGTTCGACGACAAAAAATGCGTCAGGAACGCGGGTGAGTCGATGTTATCGAGTGCCACCTGCGCCTCCTGCGGAATCTCGGGGTTGAGTTTGAGGATTTTCTGGGCCGAGTCTTTCAGGCTGCTCACCAGCGCGCGCACTTCCTTGCTGGGTCGCTCGGGAAAAAATTCGGGCAGGTACGTCACGCGGGCCGCCAGCCACGGCGTCTCCTGGGTGACTTCCGTGACGCGGAACCGGCTCTGCCCCTGGATGATGATGGTGATGTTGCCATCGGGCAGCACCAGCAGCTTCAGAATTCGCGCGAGCGTCCCGACGGGGAACAGATCGGCGACCGACGGATCGTCGGCATTGGCATTCTGTTGCGCGACGACCCCCAATAGCTTAGCGGACGAACGGTAGGCTCGCCGAACCAGCTTGATGCTTTTCTTACGATTAACCGTAACGGGTAGCACTACTCCAGGGAACAGCACCGTATTGCGCACCGGCAGTAACGGCAGTTCGGTGGGGCGCTCGGCGAGTGAATCGCCAGCCGGGTCGGGAGCGATGAGCTCACCGTCGTCGTCGGCAGCGGAAAATTCGGCAGGCACGGTGAACAGCGGAAAGAAACGGAAGTTCGGGGTCATTCTTGTCAGCTAACGGCGGCGGCTGCCGAGTGAATTGCCACAATGGCAGCGCAGTCGTCGCCCTATTCCCCCCAAAGGGGTAGAAGCCCCGACGGCTCAAGGCCCGCGCCAGAAATTAGGAATGCGCTCCCAAGCGCCCAATTTCTGCCTTCGGCTACCGGACAGGTATGGGGGCAGCAACCGCCCCAACCGCCGCCGCGTAGCGTGATTCGGCAGACCGCTTACTTTCCGGCCGGCCGTTTATCCCGTATGCCAAACCAAAAGAAAAACCAGTCGTCCGCAGCGCCGCAACCCGGCGATCCCCTTTTCACCCTGCACCACGCGGAAGCCGAAGCGGAGCTAGCGCGTCAGAACCCCGTAGCGATGACGACCCGCGGGCTGTCACCTAACGACTCGGGCCTGGTCAGCGGGGCCACCGACGCCGACCTCACCGACGGCCTCAACGGCCCCATCGACAGCCAGGGCCAGCGCCGGGGCCTGCCCCCCGAGACGGGTTCCGTGGCGGGCCACCGCTAAGACATCCTAATCGCTTTAGCTCTCTCAATTACCATCCTGAGCGAATCGAAGTAGCTCCCGCGTTGGGCTATTGGCCCCGGGGCAGATCACTTTGCTCCGCTCAGGATGGCTTTTTTGCGCGTACGCCCCTCAAGCTGCGCCGCGCCGGACGGCAAGTTTACCTTTGCGTTATCTCCCGCCCGGATGCTATTGTATTTTCTCCAGTTTATGCGCACCTGTTGGCGCGGCTTGCCGCTGCTGGGCTTGGTGGTGCTGTTGCTGGTGGCGCCGCGCACGGCGCGGGCGCAGGTAGAAGAAAAAGAGGCTACGGAAACCGACTCGACCAGTGAAGAGCCGGTCGCGAAGCCCAAGCCGTTCAAGCTCAAGCGGCGCGAGCTGGCGAAAGACTCGACCGGGAGTGGTAAAACCCGTCTGCGTAAGCGGGACCGCCGGACGGGTGGCGATCCGGTCGTCGATTTCCCTAATCTGTATCGGCTTGCCTTCTACCGCAATAAAAAGGAGCTGCGGGCGATCCGTCGAGCCGAGAAGCGTAAGAACTACCGCAAAACCTACTCGTTGATGCGCGCCTACGTGGGCAAATTCAGCGTCCAGAATTTTGCATTTGACAATCGCCTGCTCTGGCGGCTGGCTCAGCTTTGCGAGCGCGTGCCGAAGGATACGGCCCTGGCGAAGGTGTACTACCGCCTCGCCCTCAAGCACCGGCGCAACGACATCAAGCGCGTTCAGCTGTACTACGACTCGCTCGACAACCGCACCGATCGCGAGCGCTACGTCAACCTGAAGTATTACTACGAGCTGGTCGAATACCGCAAGAACGTGGCGACGTTCCCTACCCCGCGCGGGATCAACACGTCGATGGGCGACGAAGTCAATTCTAAATATCCCGACTACGGCCCGGCGATTTCGCCCTCGAACGACGTGATCGTGTTTTCGAGCAAGCGCGTACTCCGCGGCTTCACCGATCAGCCGGATGAGGAATTGTACTACTCCCAGCGCCAGGGCGGCTACTGGACCGCTGCGAAGGCGTTTCCGAAGCCCATCTCTTCGCCCTTCAACGAGGGCTCGGCGTGTTTATCGCGCGATGGCCACACGCTCGTTTTCGCCCGGTGCGAGTGCCCCGACTGCCACCACAACTGCGACCTGTTCGTCTCCACGCTCAACGACGACTCCGTCTGGACGGCCCCGCGCAACCTAGGTCCCAACGTCAACTCCGGCTCCTGGGATTCGCAACCGTCGCTGTCCCCTTCCGGGGATACGCTCTATTTCGCCTCTGACCGCCTCGGCGGCTTCGGGCTATCGGACATCTGGTTCGCGCGGCGCCTCAAAAACGGCAGCTGGACGAAGGCCCAAAACATGGGGCCCGTGGTGAACACCCGCGAGTCGGAGGTGAGCCCTTACTTCCACCCGCTGTATCAGGTGCTGTACTTCTCGTCGCGGGGGCAGCTGCTCAACTTCGGCGACTTCGACATCTACAAGACCTACAAAGTTGGTAAGCGGTGGCAGGAGCCGCGCAACATCGGGCCGCTCGTCAACGGCAAGGGGCCGGAATATTACTTCACCATCGACGCCGAGTCGAAGCTGCTCTACTACGCCCGCGCCGACCCGCGCGACGCCAAGAACCTCGACCTCTACTCCTTCCCGCTACCGATGGAGGCGCAGCCAACCGCCATCACGCACCTGGAGGGCGTACTCAAGGATTCGGTGACCAATATGCCACTGAAAGGCATCGTGTCCATCGTCGACCTCACGAACGGCATTGAAGTCGCTTCGCGCTATATCCGCGAGGACGGCACGTTCGACTTCGACCTAATCGACCACGCGCGCTACGCGATGCTCATTCAGAGCCCGGACTACTTCACGATTGAAAAGCAGCTCGACCTGAACACCGATACGCTCCTGCGGGTGATGACGACGCTCATCAACTACCAAATCCCGCTCGTCTTCCAAAACCTCGAATTCGAGGCCAACCGGGCCAATATCACGCCCGCGATGAAGCCGCTGCTCGACCGTATCAAGCTCTTTCTGGTCGACCACCCCGGGTTTCAGCTCGAAATCAACGGCCACACCGACGGCCAGGGCGATCCGCAGGAAAACCTGGAGCTCTCGCAGTTTCGCTCGCTCGCCATCAAGCAATACATCGTGGAAGCCGGCAAGCTCGACGAGAATCGCATCTCGGCCAACGGGTTCGGGTCATCCAACCCGCTGCGGGTCCCCGAAACCACCGAAGCTGACCGGCGCATCAACCGCCGCGTAGAGTTTAAGCTCCTCAAGCCCGAGGGCGAGCCCACTGATGCCCCTCCCCCCGCGAGCGGCGGCCAGCAGGACGGCAACGGGCAGTGGTGAGAAGGAAATGTGAAATGTGAATTCTCACCACTCAATGCAAAGCGGTGTGGATGCGACTGGAAGCACCCAACGAGCCGCTACTATACTCCTGCTAATTGGGAATCCGATTTTGCTTTTTGGTTCGTAGGTTTGGGTTATGGGTTGGCTGTTAACTGATCCGCAATTAAGCGCTGTGCAGCAAGCGCGCCGGGCGACGCGGGAGAAGAAGGCGTTTGCGCGCCTTTCCGCGCTGGTGATGCTTGACAGCGGCTTTACGTATGCGGACGTAGCGCTCGCCCTTGACGTGCACCCCGACACGGTGGGGCAGTGGAAGCACAAGTACCTGTCGGGCAATCTGGCCGACTACCTGCGCGACGACTACGCCGGCTCCACAGCCTACCTGACGAGTGAGCAGCAGGCCGCCGTGGCCGCCCACGTGCGGACCGAACCGGCCACGACGGCGCGGCAGGTGGGGGCCTGGATCGCCGCCTCGTTTCACGTGACGTATGCGGTCTCTTCGGTGCGGGCGCTGTTACATCGCCTCGATTTTGTAAACGTGCGCCAGCGACGCGTGCCGGGCAAGGCCGATGCGGCCGCACAGGCGGCGTTTGTAACCCACTTCGAGCAGCGCCTGACGCAGGCGCAAGCCCAGCCGGCGGCCACGCGTCCCGTGTTCTACTTTGCCGACGCGGTGCATCCGCGCCACCAGGCCGCGCCCACGCGCGTCTGGGTCGAACGTGGCGCACCGGCAGAGGCGACGTTGTTGCCGACCAACTCGGGCCGAAAACGACTAAACCTCAACGGCGTGGTGAAAGCCGATGAGCCAACGCGGGTGCTGGTGCAGGAAGCCGACTCGATCAACGCCCAGGACACGATTCGCCTCTACGAGCGGCTGCTGGCCAGCGAACCGATGGCGGAGCGCGTGGTGGTGATCTGCGACAATGCGCGCTACTACCGCTGCCACCTTGTCAGCGACTGGTTGGGAAAGCATCCGCGGCTGGAACAGTGGTTTTTGCCCGCCTACGCCCCGAATCTCAACCTGATCGAACGCCTCTGGGGACGATTGCATCAGCAGGTGCTGGCGGGCAAGTATTACGAGAAGTTTGCCGAGTTTCGGCAGGCGGTGCTGGGGTTTTTCGAGCCCGACGCGCTGCGACGACAGGCCGACGAATTACGCACCTTGCTGGCCCCCAAATTTCAACTCCTGCAATCCCCCCTACTGGCTTCTAAATAGAAGCCAGCCAAATAGCAGCGGGCCGGATTTTCAATTGGCGGGGGTATA
>JBKJUQ010000458.1:0-11207 GCA_046590685.1 Hymenobacteraceae bacterium | reverse complement strand
CGCCCGGCGACGTGAACATCGCCAAGCAGAAAGGCGGGCTGGTGAGCATCGTGTCGACCAAAGAGTACTCGAACCAGATGCCGAACATTATGGTCACGACCAAGCGCTGGTACGATGCCCACCCCAAGGAAGTAGAAGGCCTGATGCTCGCCCACGCCGTCGCCGGCGATCAGGTAAAGTCGCACCCTGAGGCGCTGAGCCACGCGGCCGACATTTCGGCCGAAGTGTATGGCGACAAGGATAAAAACGGCGCGTACTGGCTCAAGTACTACAAGGGCGTCGCCGAAGCCGACCGCAACGGCGAGGTGGTGGAGCTCGGCGGCAGCAAAGCCTTCAACTTCAGCGATAACCTCAACCTGTTCGGCCTCAACGAGGGCGGCACCAACATTTACGCGTCGGTGTACAAAGCCTTCGGCGACGTGCAAAGCAAGCTGTACCCGAAAGAGCTGCCCACGTACGTACCGCTCAACGAAATGCTCGATCTGGCCCCGCTGCGCAACCTGCAAGCCCGGTACAAGGGCAAAACCCTCGCGCCAGCCGAAACCCAGAAATTCGCCGCCGGCGACGAGATCCGCCGCAGCGTAAGCAAGCGCGCCTGGAATATTGAATTCAACTCGGCCCAGAGCACCTTCACCCCTGCCGCCGAGCGCGAGCTCGACCAACTGTTTGATGACTTGGTGGTAGCCGGCAACCTCAAAGTCGCCGTCCACGGCCACACCGATAACGCCGGCGACCCGCAGGCTAACCAGCAGCTCTCGGAAGACCGCGCAATGGCCGTGCGCCAGTGGCTGGAGCGCAAAAGCAGCAGCGCCTTCCCCGACGGCCGCATCCAGGTGTACGCCCACGGCCCCACCGAGCCCATCGCCAGCAACGGCACGGCGGCTGGTAAGGCCAAAAACCGGCGCGTGGAGATCGTACTGGGCAATTAAGTTAATGTGCGAATGTGGTTAATGTGCGAATGTGCGAATGCAACTCGGGCGCAGCTCTTCATGTACACATTGTCCACATTTGCACATTCGCACATTCGTTACTAGCCTCCTATGCTCAAAGAGCTGTTCGTCCCCAACGCCAAGCCGCGCCGCCCGGTCTACCTGACGATGGTGGCCGGTCAGGTGCTGGTGTTGCTGCTGCTGTGGCTGTTTTACCCGTTGCAGCTCTTCCCTACGCTGGGCGAAGTGCTGACCTCGTTTAAGGATCTGGTCACGACGCAGGGCCTGATTCAGGATCTGTGGGCGAGCCTGACCACGGCCCTCGGCGCGCTTGGCATCGCCACGGTGCTGGCATTGCTCATTTCCTACCTCACGGCGCTGCCCTTCTTCCGGCCGCTGGCCTACGCGGCGAGCAAGATGCGCTACCTAACGCTCACCGGCCTCACGTTTTTTATGGCGCTCATGCTCAGCTCGGGCCATCAGGTCAAGCTGTCGGTGCTCGTTTTCGGCGCTACGGTGTATCTGGTGACGGGGATGACGAGCGTCATTCTATCGACGACGCAGGAGGAGATGGACCACGCCCGCACGCTGGGCATGAGCGAGTGGCGGAGCTTTTTCGAGGTGGTGGTGCTCGGTAAGCTCGCCGACATGCTCGAAGTGGTACGGCAGAACTTCGCCATCATCTGGACGATGATTACGCTCGTCGAGACGCTCTACCAGTCGGAGGGCGGGATAGGGCTGCTGCTTTACAAGCAAAACCGCTACCTGCACCTGGCCGGGGTAGTCGCGATTCAGCTCGTGATTCTGGCTACCGGCGCGTTGCAGGACTGGTTGTTTACCTTCCTGCGGGGTCTGTTTTTCCCGTACTCCGACCTTAACGCGGCCAAGTAATGGCGGACCAATCCACGACTCACTCCTACCACGAGCCCGTACTGGCGCTGCGCGATATCTCGAAGCAGTTTGGCGGTGAGGTAATCCTGCGCGACATCAGTCTCGACGTGCTCAACGTAATGCGCCCCGGCGTGCAGCAGGGCCAGGTGGTGGGGTTTTATGGCCGCTCGGGCATCGGCAAGTCGGTGCTGTGCCGCATCATCGCCGGGTTGATGCCGCCGACCACCGGCACCGTACTGGTTGGTACGCCCCCGCGGCCGGTGTGCCCCGGCGACGTCGGGTTCGTGCAGCAGCGCTACCCGCTGTTCAACCACCGGACGCTGCTCGACAACCTGCTGGTCGCCGCGCAGCGCAAGCACGCCCCCGCCGACGCCCTGGCGCGCGCCGAAGACCTGCTCACGCGGTTTCATCTGGCGCCGCACCGACGCAAGTTCCCCGCGCAGCTCTCGGGCGGGCAGCGGCAGCGGGCGGCCATCGCCCAGCAGCTGCTCTGCTCCGAGCACTTCATCATTCTGGATGAGCCGTTCTCCGGCCTCGACATCGCGATGGTCGACGAGGTGAAGAAGATCATCCTCGAAGTCACCGCGCTCCACGAGCTCAACACCGTTGTCATCGTTTCCCACGACCTGGCCACCACCACCGCCCTTTCCGATACGCTTTGGCTGTTAGGCCCCGAGCACGACGCTGCCGGACAACCCATCGCGGGGGCGACGATCACCAAACAGCACCAGTACAACCTCGCGGAGATGGGGCTGGCGTGGCAGCCCGGTATTCAGGCCAAGCCGGAATTCGTGCAGCTCATCGAGCACCTCAAGGACGAGATTCGGCGCGCGTAGTTAGTTGATGGGTTTTAGTTGAGGGTTGATGGTTTTGCGACCTATCAACCATCAACTAACAACCATCAACCAACTACAAATGAATCACCTCGCCGTACGCGGCAGCGGCGGCTTCCATCACCGCTTCGCTCATGGTAGGGTGCGGGTGGACCGACTTGATGATCTCGTGGCCGGTGGTTTCGAGGTTGCGGGCGACGACGACTTCGGCAATCATCTCCGTCACGTTCGCGCCGATCATGTGGGCGCCGAGCCACTCGCCGTACTTGGCGTCGAAGATGACTTTCACGAAGCCATCCTTCACACCGGCCGCCGAGGCCTTGCCAGACGCCGAGAACGGGAAGCGGCCGACCTTGATGTCGTAGCCCTGTTCCTTGGCCTGCGCCTCGGTGAGGCCGACCGACGCGATTTCCGGCGTGCAGTAGGTGCAGCCGGGGATGTTGCCGTAGTTGAGCGGGTGCGGGTGCTGACCGGCGATGTTTTCGACGCAGATGATGCCTTCAGCGGAGGCGACGTGCGCCAGCGCCGGACCGGGCACCAGGTCGCCGATGGCGTAGACGCCCGCCACGCTGGTGCGGTACATCTCATCGACCACCACGCGGCCTTTGTCTACCTTCACCCCGACTTCCTCGAGGCCCAGATTTTCGAGGTTCGCCTGGATGCCGACGGCGCTCAGCACCACGTCGCACTCAATTTTCTCCTCGCCCTTGGCTGATTTCACGAACGCGATGCAGCCCACGCCGCTCGTATCCACGCGCTCGACGGAGGCGTTCGTCAGGATCTTGATGCCAGCTTTCTTGAACGACTTTTCGAGTTGCTTCGAGACTTCCTCGTCCTCCACGGGCACGATGCGCGGCAGGTACTCGACGATAGTCACGTCGGTGCCCATCGTGGCGTAGAAGTAGGCGAACTCGACGCCGATGGCCCCGCTGCCCACCACCACCATCTTTTTGGGCTGCGTGGGCAGCACCATCGCCGCGCGGTAGCCGATGATTTTCTTGCCGTCGATGGGCAGATTCGGCAGCTCGCGGGCGCGGGCGCCGGTGGCGAGGATGATGTGTTTCGCGCCCACCACCGACGTGCTGCCGTCGGCGGCCGTCACGGTCACTTCGCGGCCGCTTTTGAGCTTGGCGACGCCCGTGATGACCTCGATCTTATTCTTCTTCATCAGGAACGTGACGCCCTTGCTCATGCCCTCGGCCACGCCCCGCGAACGTTTCACGACGGCGGCGAAGTCGTAGCCCACGTTCTCGGCCGACAGGCCGTACTCCTGCGGATGCTTGAGGTAGTCGAATACCTGCGCGCTCTTGAGCAGCGCTTTGGTGGGGATGCAGCCCCAGTTGAGGCAGATGCCGCCGAGCGATTCGCGCTCCACGACCCCTACTTTCAGCCCCAGCTGCGAGGCGCGGATGGCGGCCACGTAGCCGCCCGGGCCGGTGCCAATAATCAGTACATCAAAAGTGGTCGAGGCCATTCGGGTAATCGAAGTTGAATTAGTCGGGCAAAGGTAGAACCGCCACCCGGCCGGATGTGCGCCGATTCAGCGCGCCCGAAATGTCAGGCACGCCCGCGCCGCAGCGTTACGGCTGCCGCCCAGCCGGGGCCGCCACCGCGTTGCTCCGGGTTTCCTGCCGCTCGAAGATGCCTTCCTGCATCACCGTCTGATAGGTGAGGTAGCGCCCGCGCACCCGGCGCTCGGTGGCGCTGCAGTTGCGCAGAATCAGCCGGCCGGCGGCGTCGAAACCGACGAAACTGATGCTGCCGCTGGTTTTCGACAGTCCGTAGAGCAACAGGTACCGCCCACTGACCAGCGCGTACTTCTGGCGCCCGGCCCGCTCGTAGACGGCCTCGGCACTCGGGCGGGTCGAGATCGTCACCTTCCCGTCGGCGAACGTAACCTGCGTCTGCCCCGGCAGGGGGCGGATGGTCGCGCTGCGATAAAACTTCTTTTCCGCCATCACCGCCGAATCGCGGTGGACCACCACCCGACTCACCACGCTTTGCCAGCGGCCGACGAGCTTGGCGGGGTCGAGGATGCGGGTCGCGGTGTCGAGCTGCGCGTGCGGCCGCGCCGAATTGCCGACCACCCACGACGCGATGCCGTCTTTCTCGAACGTCACGCCCATTTGCGTCCGGGCAATGTCCTTGGTGACGAACCGCTCGTATCGGCCGTAGTCGCGTTCCCAATCGCCGAAGGCCAGCGTCGGCAGGGCCGTGGCGTAGGTCGCACCGAACCGCGCCGTATCGGGCGCCATGGGTGCCACCTGACCGACGGCGTTCGAGCTTACAAGGGCAGCAATAGCCACCATCAACCAAACTTTTTGCATAGGAGCTACCGATCAATGACCCGCTTACCGCCGCGCCGGTGGTCGCCTTTCGGGCGGAGTCCTGCCACAGCCGCAAGCCCGATTGGGCCGGGAGGCGATGGAAGAAAGCAGCGGAGTCTGCTTACGTAGCAAAGGTAGGTAATAGGCCAACAGGCCGCGCACTCGGCGCGGGTCACCCAAGCGGAGGCTGTAGCATAATTTTCAAAATTTCTGCTTAAGCTACGCTGGTAGCATAATTTTGCTGCGTGCCGCGTATGCTACAACCTGCCGGCGCGTTAGGGTATGCCCCGCAACCGTTCCTTTTCCAATAGGCCGCTGGCGAACGTCCGGCGGTACTTCAACATCGAGCAGGCTCACCTGGCCATATATCTGGGCATCAGTCGGGCGCTGGTGGGCCATATCGAAGCCGGCCGGCGCTCCATCAGCCCGGCCGTGGCCGAGGGCCTGCGCCCGCTGGCGGTGAACGTACCCGCGGATCTGCCGCATTTCATCGACGATGCCGCGGCTTCCGCCGAGGTGGTGCCCGCCGCGCCGGCACCGGCTTTCGAGCTGCTGGAGGCCCGCCGCGACTATTGCCAGCACCACGCCCGCCAGACGCGCCGCGCCTTACGGGCCTACGCGGCGCGGGCGCGCTACGCGGCGCGGTGGCGGGCGGCGCGGCCAGCGCTGCTGGCCACGCTGCCACCCGTGCCCGCTACTCCACCCGCCAACCCCACCTACGCCGACCTGCACGCGACGTGGCGGCGCGACTGGCTACTGAGGCAGCCCACTGACCTTACGCCCACCGAAATAGCCGAGTGGCACCTACTGCGCGTCCGCGCCGAGGCCCTGGAAGCCGAAGCCGCCGCGCTGGCGGCCATCATCGCCGCCGGCACCACGGCGTAGCCGGCTGCCGTAGTCGCCCGCCGCCGCCAACCGCCGTAGCCGGCTCTGTCTCAGAGCCGGAGTAATCAAAACGATCAAAAAGCCGAATCAACGCCGTCTCGCGGACAGCGCCGGCTACGTGCGCCCCGCTAAGGTGGCTGGGGCCCCGCGCGTACGTTGGCCCCGCCAGCAACGCCGTTGGCCCCGGCCAGCGCCGTGTTCATCGCTTTGCACCTCATCCTTCAACAAAACCCCAAACAAGCGCCCCGAACGGGAGTTTTATGACCTCCTTACTGACCTCCGGGGTCGTAGGGCACTGCTCCATCCCGCCAAGCCGATTCGCTCCTCCGTGCGCTTGTTCCCGCTTTCTACCCTTCTCCGCGTCGGGGGCCTGCTGACCAGCGGGTTGCTGCTGGCCTACGCCGGCGCCGAAGCCATGCCTCCCCCGGCCGTCACCGCTCCGGCCGTGGCCAATCCGGTGGCGGCGCGGGAGCTGGGGCGGCTATTATTCTTCGAGCCCCTACTCTCCGCCAACGGCAAGCGTACGTGCGCCTCGTGCCACCGCCCCCAAAAGGCATTCACCGATCACCGCATTACCGCGCGGGGGCTGCGGTTCACCACCAATCTGGTGCGCAATACGCCCACGGTGCTGTACGCGGCGGCCCAGACGCGCTTTTTCCACGATGGGCGGGCCGGCAGCCTGGCGGACGTTATCGGCGAAGTGATCGCCAGCCCGCGCGAGTTTGGCACCTGCTACGATACCGTCATCGCGCGGCTGAGCCTGATTCCGGCGTATCGCCAGCAGTTTGCGGCGGCGTTTGGGCCGACCGCCCCGCTGACGCCCGGCACGCTCAACGCCGCGCTGGCCGCCTACCTGACCACGCTGGCCGCTCCTACCAGCGCCTACGACCGCGCCCACCGGGGCGGCAGCCCGCTCCCGCCCACCGCGCAACTGGGCGAGGCGCTGTTCGTCGGACCGGCGGGCTGCGCCAAGTGCCACCCGGCGCCGCTGTTTCGCGATGGGCGGCTGTACGCGACGGCCGCCGGCGATTCGCTCAAGACCCCGACCCTGCGCAACGTGGCCGTCACGATGCCCTACCGCGCCGACGGCTCGGCCGCGACTTTGGCGGAAGTCATCACCGACGGCTTTCACCAGACCCACGCCCCCCACCGCCTCACCCCCGCTGAAGTGGCGGCGCTGCTCGACTTTCTGCCAACGCTCACCGACACCGCCGCTTCGGCCGCGCTCGCGCCGCCGGCCGCGCTGCCGCCTTCGCCGCGCTGGCCCGACCGCCCCGTTGGTGGGCTCTACTAACCACGCATTTTTTCCTTCATCTTTCAATTTGTTCCCGCAGTATGCTGCTGACACTTTTACTGACCCTGGGGGCGCCCGCGCCCTCCCCGGCTCCGGCCCTACCACCCGCCGCGAAAACCGTTCTCGCGGATCTGCCCACCAATCCGCTGGAGCAGACGATCACCGTCAAGACCGCCCTGCTGGGCGTCGATTACAGCCCCGACGGCACGAAGGTGGCGACCTGCGGGCTCGGCCGCGACGTCACGATCTGGAACGCAGCGACCGGCAAAGCCACCTTCACCCTCAAGGGCCATACCGACGACGTAGTGTGCGTGAAGTTCTCGCCCAACGGGCGCTACCTGGCGTCTGGTGGCGTCGATAAAGCGCTGATTTTGTGGGATGCGCTCACCGGCGACCTGATTCGGCGCAATACCGACCACACCGACTACGTGCGCGACGTGACCTTCAGCCCCGACAGCAAGCTGGTGGCGTCGGCCGGGTGGGACGGGCAGGCCATCGTCTGGGAGACCTTTAGCGGCCAGAAGGTGGCGCGGCTGGGCCGGGCCGCCGCCGCCGCCCCGACGACCACTTACGAGCGCGAGCGCAACAACAAGGGTCGCTCGGAGGCTATCACGTCGGTGGCGTTCAACAACACCGGCACCGAGCTGCTCACCGCCAGCGGCGACCACTCGGTGCGCGGCTGGGATACGGACGGCTGGAAGGAGAAGTACTCCCTCGACGGCCACACCGACGAAGTCTGGGACGCGCGGTACTCGCCGAACGGTCAGGTAGTGGTCAGCGGCGGCTGGGACAACACGGCCCGCGTCTGGAACCTGAAGACCCGCGCCCTGATCTACACGCTGCCCGCGCACGTCTCCGACGTGTGGAGCACCGCCTTCAGCCCCGACGGGCAGCTGATCGCGACGGCCGGCGGCGACCGCAAGATCAAGATCTGGGATATGGCCAGCGGCCTGCTGGTATGCGAGCTGGTCGCGAACGGCACCCCCGACGCCCACACCGCGGAAGTCGAAAACGTGACCTTCAGTCCCGATGGCCGCCACCTGGCAAGCGTCAGCCGCGATGGCACGCTCAAGATCTGGCGCGTACCCACCATCGAAGACCGCTTGGCGGCCTACACGGAGTACTATCACTTCAAGTGGGCCAAGAAAGGCGAGTACGAGAAGACCGAAGAGTACGGCAAGCGGATGGACACCCGCGCCGACAAACTGACCGAGCTGCGCGAGGAAGCGCGCAAGAAGATCGTGGGCACCTACGCGCTGACGGCGCTCTGGCAGGATGCTGAGCTCGGCGCCTACAACGCCGATGCCGAGAGCTTCGCGTTCACGTTCCGGCAGTTTCCCAGCGGGAAGTACGTGCTGAAGGTGCCCCCGCGCGAAGCGGCGGGTGTCAAGGAAGCTTTCGCGAAAGCCACCTACCGCGGCGCTGAGTTCGACATTACCCCCGAGGGCACCGTGGAGCTCAAGCAGGCCACCGTCGCGGTCAAAGTCGGCGACGCGAACCGCGCGTACGTGATCAGCCGCTAGAACTCAACCAGTCGCTGAAAAAGTAAAGCCCGGCCCGCCATCACTGGCGGGCCGGGCTTTCGACTTACTCCGGTCCCAGGACGGGGCCGGCTACGGCTTACTTCACTTCCTCGTAGTCCACGTCGGTCACGCCGTCGGCGCCGGCGGGCTGGCTTTGGGTGCCGCCACCGCCGCCGGGCTGGCCGCCCATCCCGCCCATATCGGGCTGGCCCTGGCCGCCGGTCTGGGCGTACATCTCGGCCGAGGCGGTCTGCCAGGCAGCGTTGATGGCGGTCATCGCCGATTCAATCGCGGCGGCATCACGCGAGGCATGCGCGGTTTTGAGCGTGTCGAGGGCCGCCTGGACGGCGGCTTTGTTCGGCTCCGAGAGCTTGTCGCCGAATTCGGTGAGCTGCTTTTCGGTCTGGAAGATCATCGAGTCGGCCTGGTTGACTTTCTCGATGGTTTCTTTCTCGACCTTATCGCTCGCCTCGTTGGCTTTCGCCTCATTCTTCATCCGCTCGATATCGGCATCGGTCAGGCCGCTGCTGGCTTCGATCCGGATTTTCTGCTCTTTGCCGGTGGCCTTGTCCTTCGCCGTTACGTGCAGGATGCCGTTGGCGTCGATGTCGAAGGTGACTTCAATCTGCGGCTCGCCGCGGCGGGCCGGCGGGATGTCGTCGAGCTTGAACTTGGTGATCGAGCGGTTCTGGTTCGCCAGCGGGCGCTCGCCCTGCAAGACGTGGATTTCGACGCTCGGCTGGTTGTCGGAGGCCGTGCTGAACGTTTCGGCTTTCTTCGTCGGGATCGTCGTGTTCGACTCGATCAGGCGCGTCATCACGCCGCCCATCGTCTCGATGCCGAGGCTCAGGGGCGTCACGTCGAGCAGCAGCACGTCCTTCACTTCGCCCGTCAGCACGCCACCCTGGATGGCGGCGCCCACGGCCACCACTTCGTCGGGGTTAACGCCCTTGCTCGGCTTCTTGCCGAAGAACTTCTCCACTTCCTCCTGAATGCGCGGAATGCGCGTCGAGCCGCCGACGAGGATCACCTCGTCGATGTCGGTGATTTTCAGGCCCGCGTCGCTGAGTGCCTTCTTCACCGGCTCCATCGAGCGCTTGATGAGCGAATCGGCGAGCTGCTCGAACTTGGCGCGGCTCAGCTTCACCACCAGGTGCTTCGGGCCGGAGGCCGTGGCGGTGATGTAGGGCAGGTTGATTTCGGTTTCCGACGACGACGACAGCTCCACTTTCGCTTTCTCCGCCGCCTCTTTCAGGCGCTGGAGGGCCATCGGGTCGTTGCGCAGGTCGAGACCTTCGTTCTCCGACTTAAACTGGTCGGCGAGGAAGTTGATGATGACCTGGTCGAAGTCGTCGCCCCCGAGGTGGGTGTCCCCGTTGGTGCTCAGCACCTCAAACACGCCCTCGCTCAGCTCCAGGATGGAGATGTCGAACGTGCCGCCGCCGAGGTCATACACGGCGATCTTGTGGTCGACGTGATCTTTATCGAGCCCGTAGGCGAGCGCGGCCGCCGTCGGCTCGTTGATGATGCGCATCACTTCGAGGCCCGCGATCGCGCCGGCTTCTTTGGTCGCCTGCCGCTGGGCGTCGTTGAAGTACGCCGGCACCGTGATGACGGCTTGGGTGACGGGCTGGCCGAGGTAATCCTCCGCCGTTTGCTTCATTTTCTGGAGCACCATCGCCGAGATTTCCTGCGGCGTGTAGGTGCGGTCGCCGATTTTCACGGCCACCGTAGAGTTAGGGCCCGGCGCGAGCTGGTAAGCCACGTGCTTGCCCTCCTCCGTCACTTCGGAGAACGCGCGCCCCATAAACCGCTTGATCGAGGCGATCGTGTTTTTGGGGTTCGTGATCGCCTGCCGCTTGGCGGGGTCGCCGACTTTGCGCTCACCGTTCCCGTTATCGAGAAAGGCCACGATCGAGGGCGTCGTACGGCGGCCTTCCGAGTTGGGGATCACAACCGGCTCGTTGCCTTCCATCACGGCCACGCACGAGTTGGTGGTGCCTAAGTCGATTCCGATGATTTTGCCCATTGGGGAAGAAAATAAGGGGGAGAGAATTCCGCGAGAAAAACAAGACGCGGCTTGCTTTCCAGCCACCTTAGTCGGTGGGGAAGCAAGCCGCGTCCGTGCTTACAAGGCCGGTGCCAGCGCCCGAAAGCCCGCCGCGCGGTGACAAACTGTCAGCGCGCGGTGGGGGCTGCTGCCGAATCAGTTCGTGTCGAACTTGAGCTGCGGGTAGCGCGCCAGGGCCCGCCGGCCGGAGCCGTTGGGCAGCATATTGATGTTTTGGGTCACGGTGTGCTGTACACGGCCCGTCACCAGGCCGCGACCGCCGCGCACGTTGGTGAATTCGGGCGTCGTCTGAGTAATGGCCGACGATGAGTTCAGCACCTCCTGATAGCGCGCCCAATGCGGCGAGCCCGCCGTCGCGCGGAATGTGATCCCGTTAGGAATAACTACCCGCCGCAGCCCCGGCGCATCGGCGGAGGGGTTGAGTTGAGGGATGAGGAAATCGGTAAAAAAAGCT
>JBKJUQ010000317.1:0-3629 GCA_046590685.1 Hymenobacteraceae bacterium | reverse complement strand
CACGCGGGTGGCCGCCCGCACCCCATCGGCTGACGCGGGCAGGTCGACGAACACGGTACCGTGGCGATCCTGCTCCTTGCCGAGCACCACCAGCGGCTCGTTGGTGGTTTCGAGCTGCGTAGCGAGGGCGGCGAAATACTGTTCGAGCTGCTGGTGCGCTACGTGGCGCCGCAGGTGGTTCATTCCCTGGTCGGGCGGCGCCTGCCGCTCCCCGTTCGACGTGGCCGCAGCAAGGGCGCGCGGCAGCAGCTCGGGGAGCCGCGCCGGCCACGCGCGGACATCGGCCGCCGTGATCGCCTCGCCCCGGGCAATGTATGGCGCCACCAGCTCTTCTAGCACCTGATGAACGGCCGTCCCGATCTGATCGGCGCCCACTTCTTCCTCCACTTCCTCGGATGCCTTCAGGCGGGCCACGCGCTTGTAGTAAAATTTCAGCGAGCAGCCAACAAAGTCGTTGAGCGCCGACGGCGAAAGACTTTTTTCGAGCACGTCGCGCAGGGCCGCCACCACTTCAGGCGTTTTTTCGAGCACGGCGTCGGCCTTGCGCTGCGGCACGGGCACCCGCACGGTTTGGGTGCGCAACGTCGTCGCCCCGCGCGTAGCGGGCACGAGATCGTGCTCGAGCTGCAACAGGAACCGGCTGGGCTCCCCTACCCGGATACCGCCATCCGGCCCGGGCAGGGCGTAGAGCAGGTCGACGCGGGCCGCTCGCTGGAGCAGGCGCCAAAACTGGTGCGCCGTATCGGCCTCCCGATCGGGGTACGTGGGTAAGCCTTTCTCGCGCAGCAAGTCGGGGGGAAGCAGCGAGTCAATCTTCTTGGCGCCCGGTAAGGTGCCTTCGTTGCACGACAGGATGATCACGTGATCGAAGTCGAGGGCGCGCGTTTCGAGCCAGCCCATCACCTGTACCTGCGCAATCGGGTGTCCTTCGAAGGGTAGCCGCAGGCCGCGCAGTCGCGCATTCAGGAACAGGCGGAAGGCGCGCACGCTCGGCTGTTCGGGGCGCTCGGCGAATGCGCGTCCCAGATTACGAATCAGGCGGTGGAACGCGAGCAGATACTCACCCTCCAGTGGTGCGGGGCTTGGCGCCACGGTCTGGCGCAGGGCGTCGTGCAGGGTTTCCAGGGCCGCTACGGCTCCGCCGGCATCCGGCCACGGCGCAAACAGGGCGGCGACGAGCGGGTGATGCGCACTCCACGTCAGCAGCTGCTCCAACGGCACCAGCACCGCGTTGGTCGCGGTAATCCGCTCCGCCAAGCTGGCCAGCAGCGCGGGTGGGCCACCGGGCTGATCGGCCAGAAAGCGTTCGTAGCGCCTCAATAGTGGGTGACTCAGCAACCGCGTGACGGCCTGATGATGGTAGAAAGTCTCAAACTTCGGATTCAGGGTTTTCTGGTCCGAGGCAGATAATTCGTAATTCGTAATTCGTAATTCGTAATTCGGCGTAGCCGAAAGCTGCAGATCAAAGAGTAGATCAATCAGGCTGAAAAGCGGCGTCGCCTGAAAGCTCAGCCCCATCGTTACGTTGAATTCTGTGACCGTGTCGGGCAGACCGTACAGTACCGGGAGTAGCAGAGATTCATCGGGGAGTACGACGGCAATCGTCGCGGCCGGATTCGCCGCCAGCGCTTCGGCAACCAGCTGTCCGGCCACCCGCCCTTGAGCTGAGGGGTTGGCCACCGCCAGCATCCGTACCGCCCGCGGGCCATGGAGTAAGTCGGTGCCGGCACCTTCGGGCCCCCAGCCCAACGCTGTGCGGGGCAGATCGAGGCGCTCAGCGGCCTGCTGAAAGATGCGCTTCGCCCGGCACGGCGACCCCCCCAGGTAAAACTGATCGGCGTCGAATCGTACTTCGGCGCGGTCGTGCTTGCGCAATAGCCGGATCAGCTCGGTTTCGGTAGCCGAGAGTCGCCCCAGTCCCAGAAACCAGTGGTGCGGTACGGTGGCCGCGCCGTCTTCGTCGAAGCGGCGGCGCAGCTCCGTCACGGCCGCGCGGTAGGCCATCCCGGCATACGCCAGGCCCCGGCGCTCCAGCTCGGCGCGGAAGGCGTGGTAGGCGGGCGCCAGCTGTTGCCAAAACCGCAAGTAACGGCGGGCCGCGGAGGTCGCGTAATCGGCGTCAGGGTCTATTTCAAGGTTCCAACGGTCGAGGGCCTGCGCGTCCGATAGATACTCGAAGATGGCCTTGGGGTCGCCGTTCTCCTGATCGATGAGCGAAAAATCGCGCAACAGAATAGGACCCCAGCCGGCAAAATCGTCGAAGGTTAGATTTGGCAGAAACCGGCTCAGTACATCGTAGAGGCGCAGGTGCAGCGCGAGCTCGTCGTCGGCGCAGCAGGTAGCGCCCGCCAGCTCGGCCACGTAGTCTTCCATCGGCAGCACGCGCGGCGATCTCTGTGCGCGACCCGGTGGCAGCGCCCGCCGCAAACTTTCCTGCAGGTACCACACGGCGCGGCGCGTAGGCACGACGAGCACTTGGCCAGCGAGCGCGTCAGCAGTTGTCGTACCGTAAAGATGTTGGGCGGTAAGGTCGAAGAAAGTAGTCATAGATCAAGTAGGTTAAGTATTTTTATGATAATGCTTTAAATCATAAAATCGCTGGCATCGCACTCTGTCACACTTCGCGTTTCCAGGTCAAACCACCACGCACGTATGTCGGTAAAACCCAGCGCCCGATACCGATCCGCGTAAGCTGCGAACGTGCGTCGGGCTACCGGGTCGGTTGCATCTAGCGGGAAATCGAGCAAGGTGACGCGACCTAGCTCCGGCGCTTCTACTATGCGGGCTGGGAGCGGGTCAGGGGCAGGCGGCGCGCCCGCCAGCAGAACTTCGGTAGTGGGAGCGGCGGTCACAGCCCAAAGGGGAGCGAGTTGTGGATGCGCCAGCACTGCCAGCAAATCCGCATCGAGGTCGACGGCTTCGGCGGCCGTAGCGCTGCCTTCCGCTTGGAGGCGGGCAAGTAAGCGAGCACGACTCGTGGACGCATCAAGCCGACGCAGCGCGGCACGCAGGCGATTGATGCGCTCGCGGGCGGCCGTGCGCGCCGCATCGGGGGCCGTGAAGTCGAGCAGGTCCAGGGCGCGTTGCCGCAGCCGCAGCCGCGGCGCCCAGTGCTGGGTTGGGGCCTCGCGCAGGAGGAGCTCATCGGGCGGGCTATTGGGCGGGGCCGCAGGGGCCGGTCCCCCCGTGCGCAGCACGTAGCGGGTTCCTCCCGCCGTTTCTTCGGCAGTAGCCTCGGGCAAACGCCCCAACACCCGCAGCACCAGCTGGTCGAGGGTGCGGGGTAAGGCAGTGGGGTCAGGGTCGGGTTTCTCGGGGGCGGGTAACAGGACGTACAACCGATTGCGTGGCCGAGTAAAGGCCACGTAAAGCATATTGAGTCCTTCCACGAAGGTGCGCGCCCGTTCGGCCCGGTACTGCGCGCCGAGCACGGTGGTGTCAAGCTGCTGGTTGTGGGTCACGACCGCCACCGGGGGCAAGGCGAGGGTGGGTTCGCCATCCGCCGCTGCCACCTCGGGTAGCACGAAGTCGCCGAGGTCGCCCCATAGCAACGCCGTGGAACGAGGGGTAAGCCCCCACTGTGCGAAGGGCACGATCACGACCCCATACGCCAGCCCCTTGGAGCGATG
>JBKJUQ010000272.1:0-11318 GCA_046590685.1 Hymenobacteraceae bacterium | reverse complement strand
CAGCAATGCCACAGCTTCGGCGCTGGCTCGCGCGTGCGCGGCCCGCAGGCGGCCCGCCGAATCGGTGGCGGCCGGGCGGTCGCTCGATACCGCTTCCGTACTGAGCAGTTCGGCGTTGCGGCCAACCTCCACTTGCAGCGTAGCCGCATCAAGCGCGGTAGCTAAGCCCGTTAGCCGCACGGTGGCCTCACCGGCGGGCAGAGAAACGGCCGCTTCGTGGCGCATCTCGGCACCGTCCTGGGCGAAAAGCGTCACCTCCCGCACGGGCACCACCACGCGCGTCTGCCCGGCGGGTTGGGCCTGACTAAGCGCAGGTAGCAGCAGAAAAACAAGCAGTGAAATAGATTTCATCCGGGAAAAATACCCCCGGTTGAGCGCTCCGGCTGGCGCAGCTATGCTTCCGAGTTCGTGGCGTGTTAAGGGGAGTAGCCGCCTCAGCCGGCCGCCGGGCCTTTTCTTTGAGGAGTGGATGCTACTCGCCTGCTGATGCCTTCCTCCCTGCCGCTGCTGCGCCGCCTGACTTGTCTATTCGGCTTCTTTGCCTTGCTGACCCTGCCGGCGCGCGCCCAGACGCAGTGCTTTGAAGTCTTGGATGCGGTCACGCGACGCGTGGTGACGAACCTATGCGCCGGCCGTACCTACTACCTGCACAATTGCGGGCCCGCCGTGCCTTTCGGGCTCATCATCTACGATACGGGCGCTGGTTACGGCACGGCGAGCGATACTATCGTGACGTACGCGACGCCCGGCACCCGCCGCATCAAGCAGCTCATCAACAACGGGATGGGCAATCCGGAGATCACGAAAACGTACGAAGTATACCCCACCGCCGCCCCGCGGGTGCGGGTGGAGCCGTGCCTGCGCAACGTGCGCGTGCGAATCGCCGACGCCACGTATTCGATCTACTTATTGGCCGTTTCGGTGAACGGCCAGACGCCGGCCAACTCGTCGGCGGGGACCGGCAGCACGGTGTTCACGGCGGCCGTAGCGGGAACGGCGGTGGCGACGGTTCGCGTAAAGGTGACGGGGTTTACCTACGTGACCGGCACGACCGGCGCGGTCTGCGAAACCACGCCGTTTGATACGACTCTCATCCTGCCCGCGCTGCCCCCGCCGGCGAGCATCGAACGCCTCGACGTACTGGCGCCTACCGCTGCGCATCAAGTAGAGCTGGGGCTGACGCAGCTCGTGCCAGGCGCGCGCTACGTGGTCGAGCGCTCCCCCGCGTTGCCCGCCGCCGCGTGGACCGTGATCGCCGACACTCTACGGCCCACTACGGAGGCGCTCACTTTCACCCTCAATGGCGCGCCCACCCGCACCCGTCACCGGTACCGTGTGCGGCAGGTGGCCCTGGTGGGCTGCGACGCCACCCTGCCCCCCGAAGCGACCGTTTCCAACGAAGCCGGCGCGCTGCCGCTCACCCGCGTGACGCTGGCGGGCAGCGTGGCTACCGTGCGCTGGCCGGACTACCCCGCCGCGGGTACGGTGCTGGGGTGGCGCGTACGGCGCGATGGCCAGACCCTGCCGGGGCCGCGACTCGCCGCCAACGTGCGCTCCTACGCCGATGCGGGTGCCGTCGGGTGCCCCCGGCCGATTTGCTACGAGGTGGTGGCCGTGGTGCGCCCCGACGCTTCCGCGGATACTGTCCTGGCACTCAGCAGCGATTCGTGCATTCGTACCCCCGGCGCGCTGCCGCTCGCGCCGCGACTCACGGCTTCTTTCGATCTGGCCAATAACCTCGTGCTGCGGGCGCGGCTGGCGGGCGCGGCTTTCGCCACCGGTTTTCAATTTACGGCCACCCGCCCGCCGGACCCGGTGATGGCGATCGGCACGAGCTCCACGCCGCTTTTTACAATCGTGGGCCCCGACACCGCCCAGGTCCGCGGCACGTGCTACGCCGCGACGCTTACCGATACCTGCGCTCAGCAGTCGCCGGCGAGTGCCGATGCGTGCCCGATCGTATTGCGCGGCCGGCGCACCACCGTCGATCCAGCCAACCCCAGCGCCGATCTGACCTGGACGCCGTACGTCGGCTTCCGCGGCGCGCTGATCTATTCAGTCGATCTGCTGGACGACCAGACGAACGCCCTCGTGCGGCGCGTGCCGGTCGGATCGCCGGCCTTCGCGTTCACTGAATCGCTCGTGGGCAATCAGCGGCAGGTGTTGCGCTACCGCGTGCGCGCGGAAGTTTTCGGCGACACCACGCAGATCACTTATTCCAACTTCGTGGACCTCGGCGAGGAGCAATTAGTACGTTTGCCCACCGCCTTCACTCCCAACGGCGACAACCTCAACGACACGTTCGTGCCCGTGGGCCGCTACGAGCTACGTACGCAGGAGCTAACGATTTTCGACCGGTGGGGCCGCGAGGTGTACCACACGACTACGCCCGGCCAGGGCTGGGACGGACGCCCGCTCGGCGGCGGGGATATTGTGCCTCCCGGCGTATTCGCCTACCGGTTTCGCGGACGCGACGCGCTCGGGCACGAGTTCACCAAAAAAGGCACGGTGACGGTGCTGCGGTAACAATGAACAGTTAGCAATGAACAATTAAGGAGTGAATCGCTGCTAATTGATCATTGTTCATTGCTAATTGTTCATTGTATTAACTCTGCTCGTCCACCAGTCGGATGCCCTCCTGAAACGTGCGTGGCTGGTAGCCAAGCTCGCGACGGGCTTTGGTGATGACGAGGCCCGTGCGCGGCGGACGGCGGGCGGGTTGCGTGAAGGTTGACGCCGTGACGCGCTCCAGTAGGGCTTGATCGAGGCCAAAGTAGTCGGCCACCTGCGTGGCCATCTGGTAGGGCGTGAGCAGCTCGTCGGACGAGATGTTGAATACGCCGGGGGCATTACGCTCGGCGATGCGCAGACAGCCATCGGCGAGGTCTTCGGCGAGGGAAGGCGTGCGCCACTGGTCATCGACCACCTTGAGCGACTTGCCCGCGCGCAGCGAGTCACGGACCCACAGCACGATGTTGGAGCGGCCGTAGTCGTGGGCCGTGCCGTAGACGAGCACCGTGCGCACAATGGCCCAGCGGCCACCCGCCGCGCGCACGGCCTGTTCCGCAGCGAGCTTGCTTTCGCCGTAGTAGTTGACCGGCCGCGCCTCGGCTTCCTCGTCGTAGGGTCCGGCTTCGCCGTCGAAAATGAAATCCGTTGAGACGTGCGTGAGGTGCGCGTCGAGGGCGGCGCATTCGGCGGCCAGAATCTCAACGGAAGTGGTGTTTTGGAGCCAGCACGCGGCGCGGTCGGTTTCACAGGCGTCCACGTTGGTCATCGCGGCGGTGTGGATGACGTTGGTGGGAGCCAGCTCCCCGAGCACGGCGCGCACGTGCCGCGGGTCGGTGACGTCCATCGTCACGAATGGCACGTCGGGATAGACGTCGTGCAGCTTGTTGGCCCCGCGCGAGGAGGCCACGACGCGCAGCTCCCCAGCCGCGGCGCGCGGCGCGAGCAAGCCGATAAGCTTCTGGCCGAGCAGGCCATTAGCGCCGGTGATGAGAAACGTGGGCAGGCGGGGGGAGTCAGTCATTGAGGCAGAAAATGTGGCGGGCTGTAGCGCGGGTCTCTGGCCGGCAACCGCGGCAGCGGTGATCAAGCGTAATGTAGCGCGGGTCTCTGGCCCGCAACCGCGGCAGCGGTGAACGACGTGCACGCAGTAGTCAAGCACTACGCGAAAGCGCTGCCGCGCTGGCGGGCCGGAGACCCGCGTTACTTTTTAACGTCGCCGCCCGGATACTGGTAGCCCGTGCGCTCCGTGATTTGCTTCCGCGACAGGCTTTCTACCTTCACCTTCATCGTGACGGGAGTGGTGGGGCGGTCGCCGGGGGCTTTCGGCACCTGCGAGATCTTATCAATCACGTCCAGGCCGCTCACGGCCTGGCCAAAAACGGTGTACTGGCCATCGAGAAACGGGGTACCGCCGGTGGGCTGCACCAGGTAAAACTGCGAGCCGCTCGACTCACGCTTCGGATTCTGGCCGTCGCCGAGACGGGCGCCGGCGATGGCTCCGCGCGTGTGCTTGAGGCCATTGCTCATCTCCGAGGGCACGGTGTAGCCGGGGCCGCCCTGGCCGTCGTCGTTAGGGTTAGCGTTCTTCGAGTTAGGGTCTCCCCCCTGAATCATGAACCCGTTGATAACGCGATGAAACGTGGTGCCGTCGTAGAATCCTTCGCGCGCCAGCTTCAGGAAATTGGCCTTGTGCTTCGGGGCCGTGTCGGAGAGCAGCAACTGGATGTCGCCCTGCGGAGTGGTGATGGTCACCAGGTCGTCGGTCGGCGCCTTTTTGAGCACGGCGCACGAAGCGAGCGTGACGGCGAGGAACGCGGCGGAGGCGAGGCGGGGAAGAGTCATTGGCTGGAAAACGGGACGAGAACGCGAAGCTACGGCGGGGCGCAGGACCCGGCGAACCCTGCTGCTTTGAATAACCAACCGTAACTTTCGTTCACAGCATCTTACGCGAGGAGTTGCTTATGGATCATCCGGCTTTTTTACGCACCTTTATGCAACGTGTCGCGTGCTCTGCAGTTTTGTTTGGCCTGCTGCTGATAGCCGCTCAAGCCACCGGTCAAACCATCCTCAACGGCAGCTTTGAGGAGAACGCGGCTACCGGCTGCGCCTACAACCTGTCGAACGCCGACTTCAACGCCCTCATCCAGTCGGTCCACGGCTTCGGGGGATCGTCTACCATAGCCGGTGAGCTGGATTTGCATACCACGGGCTGCTACGTGACCCCTCAGGCTGGTAGCTGGTGCGTGGGGCTCGACTCAGACGCCGGGAGCAACGACCCCGATGCGCTGGCGTTGGAGTTGTCGGCTCCCCTGACGCCGGGCGCCACCTACACCCTTACGTATTACGTGTACGCTAACACGAACTTTGGGCGGATGCCCATCGGGTTGAACGTGGGCGAATCGCTGGTAAATTCTGATTTCGGCACGTTACTCTCCACTACGCAGACGATTGCGAATACGTGGCTTCAGGTGCAGGTAACCTTTGCGGCCACGCGGCCAACCCGCTACATTACCGTGCGCTCGCAGGTAGCGGTAGAGGGCTGGGTGCAGGTGGATAATTTCAGACTCACGCAACTCACTGGCCGCGCCGACGACCTTCAGCTTCCGGCCCCGCTTGCCCTTTATCCTAACCCGGCCGCTGGCGCGACGGTGACCGTACAGCGGGCAGAAACCCTGCGGGAAGCCAATTTCGAGCTGCTTGATGCCACCGGCCGGGTAGTCAGGCGCGGCACATGGGCGGCGGCCGCATCAGTACTGGATATCGCCGACCTACCCCGAGGCTGCTACCACCTGCTCGTGCGGTCGGGTGGGCGCGAGGTGCGCACCAAACTCATCAGAATATAAGGGAGGTTACTACCTCTGCTGCCGAATCGCCGTGAGCATCGCGCGCCCGCCATTCTCCAGCACTTCTACGGCTAGGCGCTCGCCCAGCTTAACGCCTTCGGCGACGGGGGCGGCCCCTTCAACCCGCACCATCTCCGTCCCGTCGAGCGAGACGAGGCCGGCGCGGAGGGTCACGATCTCGCCGTTTTCCGAGAGCTGGGCGAAGCCGAACGATGGAATGCTGCATCCGCCCTCCAGTACCCGTAGGTAGGCGCGCTCGGCTTCGAGGGCGGCACGGGTCGGCGCGTGGTCGAGCGCGGCGGCGAGGGCGCGGCGGGTAGCCGCGTCGAGGGTTTCGGCCCACTCGACCGCCACCGAGCCCTGCCCGACGGGCGGCGTGAAGAGCTGCTGCGGCTCCAGGTCTTCGACGATCAGGTGGTCCCAGCCCATCCGGTGGACGCCCGCGTAGGCGAGAATCAGCGCCTGCATCCCGTCCACGCCGTCTTCGAGCTTGCGGAGGCGGGTTTGCAGGTTGCCGCGCGCCTCCACCGCTTTAAGCTGCGGAAAGTGCCGCGCCAGCAGCGCCCGCCGCCGGGTGCTGCTCGTACCCACTACGGCTGCCCCGTTGGCCAGACGAAAATTCTTATCAAAGGAAACCACGACATCCACCGCCTTCTCACGCTCCAGAAACGCGCCGATGGTGAGGCCGGCGGGCAGCGTCGATTGCAGGTCCTTCGCCGAGTGCACCGCGATGGTGAGGCGCCCGGCGACCAGGTCATCCTCCAGCTCCTGCGTGAAGACGCCCTTCGAGCCAATCTTCGCCAGCGAGCGGTCGAGAATTTTGTCGCCCTGCGTGGTGTAGGTAACGATTTCGGTGGTGAAGCCGGCCGCATGCAACCGGGCCTGCACGTCGTGCGCCTGCCAGAGCGCGAGGGCCGAGCCGCGGGTGCCGATGGTGATCATTGAGTGGGAGAGGTAGTAGTAGCCGGCACTGTCTCAGTGCCGGTAGTGGGCGAATATGGCGGGTAATCAGCTCCGGCACTGAGACAGTGCCGGCTACATTCGCAGCAACGGGTAAACGTGAGCGAAGTAGGGGAAAACAGCGAATTGTGGTCAGGTTTTGAGCCAAACCAGTCAGAAACTGGGCAAAAGTTGACAGAAACCGGGGTATTTCTAATAGAAACTGGGCAGTTTCTGATAGAAACTGGGGGATTTCTGATAGAAACCGGGCAATTCTTGACAGAAATCGGGGTGTTTCTAATAGAAATCGGGCAGTTTCTAACAGAAATTGGGCAGTTTCTAACAGAAATTGGGCGATTTCTATCAGGAATTAGTCAACTTCTGACAGCTTTTCCGCCTTTTTCAGCCGCGCAGCAGCGGGTAGAGCGTGAGGGAAGTATCGAAGAAAACCAGCTTAGGGTTGGCGTTGCGCTCGACGTGATAGTGGGCGTCGGTGAGGGCTTTGACGATGGCATCGGCGTTGCGCGGGGTAATGAGGCGGCCCATCTTCCGCACCGTATCGGCCTCCCGGGGCGGCAAGGCCGGTACGAGGGCGGGGTCGAGCCCCGTGAGGAGCACCTTGCGCACCAACCCGAGGGCGTAGCGCAACAGGTGTTTCTGGCCTTCGCGTCCGAGCTTCTGGAAGTCTTCCGAGCCTTTGTCGAGCAGCTCCTTCCACTTGGCACCCCAGCACTGGCGCAGCCACTCGATCAGGAAATCGAACAGCTCCGTGCCCACTTCGCCGCGTAGCGCGAGGGCCGCGTGCAGGCTGCCGTCGGCGAGCTGGGCGGTGGCCTCGGCGGCCGCGGGGTCCAGGCCGTGCGCGGTTTGGAGGTGCGCGGCCAGCTCCAACTCGGTGTGGGCCCGCACGCGCACGCGTTGCGTCCGCGAAAGAATGGTGGGCAGCAGCGCCCCCGGGTTGTTGCTCACGAGCAGAAACACCGTCTGGCGCGGCGGCTCTTCGAGCAGCTTGAGCAGCGCGTTGGCGGCCGCCGGGTGCAGCAGCTCCGGGAGCCAGATGAGGAAGAACTTGTACGGCGCCTCAAACGCGGCCATTGCCGCGCGCATCGGCAGCTGCGCGGCGGCCTCGCGCGAGATGGTGCCCTGCTTGTTTTCGGCTTTCAGCTCCGTCATCCACTCGTGGTAGGTGGGGTACGGATCGTCGAGGTAAAACGCGCGCCACTGCGTCAGGCGGGCGTTGCGCTCGGCTTCGTCGAGCTTCGAATCGGCCAGCGGCAGCAGCCAGTGCAGATCCGGGTGCACCAGTCGGTCCATCTTAGAGCACGCCGGACAAGCGCCGCACGCGTCCGTTTCCGAGGGCGCGTCGCAGCTCAGATAGGTGGCGTAAGCAAGCGCCAAGGCCAGCGCCGCGCCGCCCTCCACGCCCGCGAACAGCTGCGCGTGCGCCACGTGCCCGCTACGCGCGGAGCGGAGCAGCAAGGCTTTGACGTCGGGCAGACCGGGGATGGAGGCGAAGCGCACGGAGATTTGGTTTAACTATTTCATACTATTTGACAGCCACAGCACAGCTAGCACAAGCAAACCCAGCACACTAGGCCAAGTCAGAAGCAACCACGCAAATGGCAGTAGCAGTGCACCTATTAGGACTGGTATCAACAACCCTACACCAGCTAATGGATCGGCCAACTGCCGCCCTGCCTTACCAAGGACCTCTCCTCTTAGAGCGCGACGGAGGATAAGAATTCCTACCACCCACACGACTTGGAGTACCCACTGGAACAATAAGACTTCCATAGCTGCACTCCCTTCAATATGCTGAAAGTAACGAATGGGCGGACTCCAAGCGCGCTCCTACGCGGCCGGCATCGCCTTCTCCCACACCCGCTCCTCCTTCGTCTGCTCGAACACTTCGGCGATGAGGGCTTTTTCCACGTCGTCGAGGGCAATCTTGCGACGCTCCATCACGCGCTGCGCCACTTCGTACATCGTCGGCAGCTTGAACGTCTCGAAACCCTGCGCGCCGCCCCACGAAAACGCGGGGATGAAGGTGCGTGGGTAGCCCGCGCCGAACACGTTCGCCCCAACGCCCACCACCGTGCCGGTGTTGAACATCGTGTTGATGCCGGCCTTGGCGTGGTCGCCCATCAGCAGACCGCAGAACTGCTCGCCGGTATTCACGAAGCCCTGCTTGGCGTAGCTCCAGATCTTGACGGGCGCGTAGTTGTTTTTGAGGTTGCTCGTGTTGGTGTCGGCCCCTAGGTTGCACCACTCGCCCAGCACGGAGTTGCCGAGGAAGCCGTCGTGGCCCTTATTCGAGTAGCCGAAGAGGATGGAGTTGCTGATCTCGCCGCCCACCTTGCAGTGCGGCCCGATGGTGTTGTCGCCGCGCAGCTTGGCGCCGACGTTCACCGTGGAGTCATCGCCAATGCTGCACGGCCCGACGATGATGGCGCCTTCCTGCACCTGCGCGTTGCGGCCGAGGTAGATTGGACCAGCTTCGGCGTTCAGGATCGCCGCCCGAATCTTCACGCCGGTTTCCAGAAACACGTTTTCCGGCGCGTACACGATGGTATGCGGGTCGGTGATGGGTGCCGACTGGCGGCCAGCCGTCAGCAACGTAAAATCAGCCCGGAGCTGTGCGCCGTTGAGTTTGAACAGGTGCCACGGCTGGCGGATGACGGTCGTTTCGGCGGCGTGCGTGACGGCAGCAGCTTCCTGGGCGGCAACCAGCAGCGCTTCCACGGAGCTCAGCGGGGCCGTCGCCCGAAACGCGACGAGCGTCTCATCGGCCAGGCGCAGTGCCTCGCCGGGCCCGAGGGTGTTCAGGGCGGCATCCAACGCGTCGTCGGCGCACACCGCGCCGTTGAAGTAGAGGGTGGTGGCCGGGTAAGCGGCAAATTTGGCCGCCAGGTACGGCACCGTCAGGTAACTGACGGCGTGGCCGCGGCGCTCCCACTTTTCGGCCAGCGTCAGGGTGCCGCAGCGTACGCCTGCTACCGGCCGGGTAAAGGTGAAAGGCAGCAGCTGCTGGCGAATCGTAGGGTCGTCGAAGAGGATCAGGTGCATACTGGTCGGTTGGTCGGCTGGCGATTGGTCGGCTGGTAGCTGATTGGCGAGCGCAACAGGGTCAGGAGCGCTCGGCAGTGGCTGGTTCATACGGCGGGCAAAGGTGGCCCGTAAACGAAAAACTCCCGCTGGCCGAAGCTCACGGGAGTTTTTTGGAAAAGCGTTGCTTCGACCGCGCCTTACTTGGATTCGGCGGCGGTAGCGGAGGTAGCAGCCGTAGCGGGGGCCGCAGCCGCGCCTTTCTTGTAGCGGTTCATAAACTTCTCCACGCGACCAGCGGTGTCGATGAACATGTTTTTACCGGTGTAGAAGGGGTGCGAGGCCGACGATACTTCGATCTTGATGACCGGGTACGTCTTGCCGTCTTCCATCGTAGTGGTTTCGTTCGACGTCATAGTCGAACGGGTCAGGAATTTGAAGTCCGACGAGGTGTCCTGGAATACAACTTCGCGGTACTGCGGGTGAATTTCCTTTTTCATGGCTGAGCGGAGGATGCGAAACGGGCGGTTACGGTCAAGGGCCGGCAGCCCGCGCCCGGGGCGGGTCCGGCAACCGGGGCGCAAAGATACTCGGAACGCGTTGGCCGACAAGGTACGAGCCGAAATTTCTCCGGTTGGCGCGCCGGAATCACCGGATTTTGTACTAGCTTTGTCATCCACCCCGCCGAAAACCCGCCTGCCGGAAAGCAACGTTTGCACTCCCTAAGGCCGTCTGAATGGGTACTATGAAACACGCGCTCCGTCTTCCGCTCCGTCTGCTGGCCTTGCTGGCGCTCGTGCTGGGCACGCTGGCCGCCGTGGCGCTCACGGGACCGGTAACGGCCTTCACGGGCAGTTTCGAGGGCATTGACGCCCGCCTGAGCTGGGACCTCGCCTCCGAAACCGGCGTCCAGCGCTTTGAGCTGTGGCGTCATTCCGCCGCCGACCCTACGCTGGCAAAAATCGCGACCGTACCGCCAACCGGGGCGCTCCGGTATTCGCTGCTTGACCAGAATCTGTACAAAACCAACGACGCTACCCTCGGCGCGTTTACCTACAAGCTGACCTGCGTCACCACCAGCGGCGACTTCAATTACGGCTTTACGCTCAGTCAGTCGCCCTCGGCGGTGCAGCGGTCGTGGGGCAGTATCAAATCGATGTTCCGCTGAAGCACGTCGCTTCGCCGTGCCGAAGACCTGAACCGCGCGGTTCAGGTTTTTTTGTGTTCAATTCGGGCTCCGCGTTGGTGCCATTTGTTTTCGTAGCCGACCTGCCATGACCCTTATCCTGAGCGACGCCGATATCCGCCGCCGACTTACGCGCCTGGCGTGGCAGCTTTGGGAGGTCAATTTTGGCGCTGCCGCGCTGCATCTAGTGGGTATTGCGGACAGCGGGTACCGCCTGGCCGAGCTGCTGGCCGCCGAGCTGGCTACCGTGGCTCCTCAGCTGCACCTGACGCGTACGCGCCTCAGTCTCGACAAAACCGCCCCCCTCGCCTCTCCCATTGAGCTGACGCCGCCGATGGCCTCCTTCGCCAACGAGACCGTCGTTCTCATCGACGATGTACTGAATTCGGGCCGCACCCTGGCGTTTGCACTCGCGGAGGTTCTCCGCCTTAACCCGGCCGGCGTCCACACGTTGCTCCTCGTCGATCGGCAGCACCCCACGTTTCCGGTAGCCGCCACCTTTAGCGGCCTTACGCTCGCCACCACGCCTGCCGAACACGTGCGCGTGGAACTACCCACCGAAGGGGAGTTCGGGGCTTGGCTGACGGCAAGCTTTTCCTCCCTACGGCCAGCCGTTGAGCAAAACGACGACACCCGCGTTTCCAAAGATTAGCCAGCAAGCTCCGCTACCCGATGACGCTCTGTTTCGCCACCAATAACGCCCACAAGCTCGCGGAAGTCCGCCCCCTCCTCGGCGACCGCTTCACCTTGCGCACCCTGGCCGAAATCGGTTGCCACGAAGAGCTGCCCGAGAC
>JBKJUQ010000176.1:0-6001 GCA_046590685.1 Hymenobacteraceae bacterium | reverse complement strand
ACCGTCACCTCCACGCGGCGGTTACGCGCCCGTAGTAGCGGCTCCGGGCTGGTGCTCGCCGGGCGTGTGCCGCCGTAGCCCACGGCAGTCAGCCGGGTCGAATCGATCCCCCGCTCGATGAGCAAGGCGCGCACCCGCCGGGCGCGCTGTTCCGACAAAACCTGGTTTGCTGTGGGGTTGCCAACGTTGTCGGTGTGGCCGGCTATTTCGAGCGCGACGCGCGGATATTGCTCCAGGGCGGCGGCCAGCTGCGCGATCGCAGGTGCTGAAGTGGGCAACAGGGCGGCCCGGCTCTGCTCGAAAAACACGTTCTTGATTTCGAGCGTGGTGCCTTTGGGCAAACTGCCCAAGTTGGTGGTGGTAGGCGGGGCGGTGGCGCGAACGGTAGCGCGTGATGTCCAGACGGGGGCCGGCGGTCTGACGGCGGAGCGTACGATGGCCGGGCGTCGAGTGGACACGCCCGGATCTGCCGGCGGGGCGATGCGAGATCCCTGCCGCGCGGCCGGTCGAACAAGGGCTTTAGATGCGGGCTTGGGCGTGGACCTTGCCGCTGGTTTGGTTACCGGCTGGATGGTGAGGACAACGGGTGGTTTAGGGGCGGTCTTCGCGACCCGCCGCGTACTGGGCTTCGCGACGGGCCGGACCATTGGTTCGCCGCCCAGCTTTACGGGCTTGGCAGCGGACTCCGTAACCGGCGCGGGCGCGGGCTTCAAGATGTCGGGCTTGGTGATGCGGGCCGCGGACGGAACCGGTAGGGGCGCGGTTGGTAAAACAGCTGGCGGCCGCGGCATTCGGGCGTGAAACGCGCTGGCCGGAATTGGTCTCGGCTTGTTTGTCAGAAGGCCAAACAGATTGCTCGCGCGCTGCTCTTTGGGGGCGGGCAACATCCACGACAATACTGCCCGTGCCTGATACCCAAGCTGGTAGTACTCCACGCGTAACGGGTAAAACTCGCCTGCCCGCAGTGTCACCTGCGTTTTGAACGCGGAAGGCGACTGCGGCCGCCACTCATTGAAAATCTGCTTGTCGCCGAGCCACACGCGCATCCCATCGTCGGTAGAGATCAGGAACGTATACGTGCCGCTAACGGGCGCTCGGAGTGCACCGGTCCACCGGACGCAGTAGTTTTCGGGGGACATGCCGGGCGCGGGGGCGTCGTAGTCCCAATTGAAGTTGATCGAAGCGTCGTTGCGGGTCAGCAAAAGCTCTTTGAAGTCGGAGCCGCGGTAGAAAGTGGCGATCAGGCCGCTCTGCGCTGTAGCAGGTTTACTTGATTGAGCGGAAGGAAGTGCTAGCCAACCCAGCAACGTTACGAGCAGAAGGGTGCGCATCAGTACCGGAAAAAATGAGTTTTGGCAACCCAAAACGGGAGACTGCTACACGTAAAATGGTTGCTCGACCACATGTTGCCTGCTCCGCCGCGCCCAGGCATCTTAATTAGTTGCTTTCCAGAACGGGATGATGGCGTAACGGCTCTTGTCGTAGCGGGAGGCCACACGCAGCGTGTGGGGGCCATCGGGTAGGTGGCGGATAGGCACCATCGCCGTCAGGCCGATGCGGCTGCTGAGACTTTTGTAGGTTGGATACCACGTTTGGGCAGCGTATACGCTATCATCCACCGAGAGCAGTAGAATATCTGATACGTGCCGCGCCCTGTTGGCTCGCAGAATTTGGTCATCCATCGCGCGGTATACGATGAAGACCTCCACGAAAGGCTTATCAACCAGCTTAGAGGGGATCGCGACGCCGCCGGGCGCTTGGCCGGCAAGCTCATCAAGGTAGAAGCCCGCGTAGATAGCAGGACCCGGCGCCAGGCGCTCGCGGTAGGCACGACGATCGAAGGGGTTATACCAGTGGTAGCTGCGCTGTAGCACTTCGAAGGAAGCCACCAGCGCCAGGATGGATACGAGGGCAAGCCCCGCACCCACACGGCGACGCGGCACATTAGTAGCGAAAAGCCACAGCGCCGGCTGATACAGCGTCCGCAGACTCAACCGGTCGTAGAGCCAGAATGCTGGAAACAGCATCACGGCCAGCCCCGGTACCCGCCGCAAAGCCCCAAAGAGCGCCAGATCCACCAGGTAAAGCACTAGCAGTAGCAATACGCTTGCGGTGTAGTAGCCCCAAACAGGCATCTGCGTGATGTTGGTAAGCGACGGCAGCACCAGCACGACGACAAGCAGCAGCATTACCCCACCTAAAAGCGCAGCGGCGGTCAGCGCCAGAAACATCACACCCGCGCAGAGCTGGTTGAGGCGCAAAATACCCGCTTCCATCCCCACTGCCGGCGCTCGCGCCCGGAACGGCCACCGCCACGCCACCCGTGCCGGCTGCGCACCGTCGGGGTAGAGGTAGTTGACGCATACCAGCCCGACCCACGCCGCTCGTAGCAGCAAATGCAGGCCGAACCCCAGCGTGAGCAGCTGAAGCGCGAGAATGAGGGTGATGAAGAGAAAGTCAGTCCCTACGAGCGCCGTCGTGATTTTGAACGATTCGACGGCACTCAGCAACCAGTCGTTTGCTTGAATCAGCGAGAAGATGGCCCCTCCAGAGATGAAAAGCTCCATATTCCAGGAATTGGCCTCCAGGTCACGGAGCCACTCCGGAGTGACGGCGGCACCGGTCACCGCTGAATCAGTGGTAACGGCCGCCGCAGGATCTACGGCGGCCTCGTCGATGGAATCAGTGATCAGCGGGAGCATAACATCGCAAACCTAGTGCGAAACCGGACAGTGCGTGGTCGTCACCGCTCTACAGCAGCGTGCCGCGCAAAAACAGCAGCGCGAAGGAAAAATAGATCACCAGCCCCGTCACGTCGACGAGCGTGGCAACGAACGGGGCGGAGGCGGTCGCGGGGTCGAGCCCGAGACGACGGAGCAGCAGCGGCAGCATAGAGCCCGCCAGCGTTCCCCAGAGTACGATGCCGAGCACGGAGAAGGAGACGGCGAAGCCAATCGCGGCCCAGTGCGGTCCGTAAGTAGCGGGTGAAACGAGCTCCCAGATGCCGATGCGCATAAACCCCATCACGGCGAGCGCGAGCCCAAGCATCACACCCGACGCGATCTCGCGGCGGAGCACCCGCCGCCAGTCGCGCGGGGAGAATTCGCCCAGTGCCATCCCGCGGATGATGAGCGAAGTGGCCTGCGAGCCCGCATTACCGCCACTGCTGATGATGAGTGGAATAAACGTGGCGAGCACTACGGCCTTCGCGATCTCGCCCTCAAAGTGGCTCATCGCGGTGGCCGTCAGTAGCTCGCCCATGAACAGCACCACCAGCCAGCCCACCCGCTTGCGCACCATCGTGAGCAGCGGTGTGTCGAGGTAGGGCTCTTCGAGCGCCTGCGAACCACCGAGCTTCTGGATATCTTCGGTGTCTTCCTCGGCGCGCACATCGAGCATATCGTCTACCGTGACGATGCCGAAGAGGACGCCTTGCGGGTTCACGACGGGCAAGGCCACGCGGTCGTGCTTTTCGAAGAGTTCCAGGGCTTCTTCCTGATCCTGCATTACCTGCAGCGCGATGTAGCGGCGGTCCATCAGATCGCGCACGTGGGCGGTGCGGGGGGCGAGCAGTACCTCGTGAATCCGAATGTCGTCGAGGAGTAGACCCCGGTCGTCAGTGACGTAGAGGACGCTGAGCGTCTCGGCGCGACGGCCGTGCTCGCGTACGTAATCCAGGACGTGCTCGACGGTCCATTCCTGCCGAACGGCGATGTAGTCGGGCGTCATCAGGCGTCCGACGGAGTACTCGGGGTACCCCAGCAGTTCGAGGGTAACGCGGCGCTCGGGCTCGGAGAGCTGGAGAATCAGCTCGCGCACCAGGTCCGACGGCAGGAACTCCAGCAGCTCGGTCCGGTCGTCGGGGGCCATCTCGTTGAGCACCTCCACCATCTTGTCGGAGGAGAGCGTTTCGAGGAAATAGCGCTGAGTGGCCAGGTCGAGCAGCTCAAACGTCTGCGTCGCCAAATGCAGCGGCAGCACCCGGAAGATAATCGCCTGCCGGTCGGTATCTTCTTCTTCGCCCTCGATCAGCTCGGCGAGCTCCGAGGGTTGAAATCCTTTGAGCGCATCCTTCAGCTTGAAGAGTTCGCGTTCGTCGAGCAGTTGCCGGATGTCGGCCAGGGGTGGGTGCGGGACCATTGGGCGAACGGCAGGGCAGAAAAAGTGGCCCGGCAAAGGTAGAAACCCATCCGGCCGCGCCGCCTACTGCGGCGCCGGAAACTTGAGCTTCAGGCCGACCAGCGCGTCGCGCAGGGCTTGCGCCACAACGTATTCCTTATACCAGTTCTGGTCGGCGGGCACGACGTGCCACGGCGCGGCTTCAGCGCAGTGGGCGAACACGTCGGCGTAGGCGTCGCGGTACGCCGGCCAAAGCTGCGCCTTGTGGCGGTCGCTGTCGTCGTGCTTCCAGCGCTTGGTCGGGTCGGTTTCGCGCTCCGCGAAGCGCTTGCCCTGCTCTTCCTCCGAAATGTGGAGGTAGAATTTGAGGATCATCGTGCCTTCGTCCGTCAGGAGCTGCTCAAAGTCGTTGAGATGGCGGAAACGCCGCTTGGCTTCCGCATCCGAGATGAGCTTCTCGACGCGCGTGACGAGCACATCTTCGTAGTGCGACCGGTTCCAGACGCCCACCATCCCGCGGGCCGGCGTGTGCCGGTGCAGGCGCCAGAGGTAGTCGTGGGCGCGCTCTTCGTCGGAGGGCACCTTAAACGAGGTTACGTTGACCCCCTGCGGATTGAACGCGCCGATGACCTTGCGGATCAGACCATCCTTGCCGCTGGCGTCCATTCCTTGCAGCACCACCAGCAGGGCGCGCGAGTTATCGGCGTACAGCATGTTTTGCAGCTCGGCCAGCTCTTCGAGCAGGGCGGCGGTCTTTTCTTTCGTTTCGGCTTTTTTGACGCTGTCCGGGGCGGTGGTGGGGATAGTAGGGAATGCCATTTGGGGAGGAGGTGGGCAGATGAGTAGATGGGCAGGTGAGTAGATAAGCAGAAGAAGCGGCTGAGTATCTGCTCATCTACTCACCTGCCCATCTACTCAGCCTTTTTCAGGAGTGCAGCACGCCCTCCCGCCCTTCCAGGAGGGTGATGGGGGTGAGATTGGCACGTTCGAGCGCGCCGGGAACAAAGACGTATTTCTTGTCGAGCAGGGCGGTTTCGCGGTAAAAGCTTACCCAAAACTGGTTGGTGAGCTGAAACAGACGCGGGTCAATTGGTTCGATGAGGATGGCTTGCCTCGGTCCGACTTCCTCGAAGAAGTAGCGCAGCTTCGAGGTGGTGACCGCGCGGCCCTCGTGCTCGCCGTAGCCCTCGCTCACAATCAGGACCGTGTGCAACGGGTAATCGTTGGCGTTGAGCAGCCACGCGCTCCAGGTTACGGGAGCGTCGGTGGGCAGCGCGGGGTCTTCGTCGGGGGCGATGGCGATCGAGACGCCTTCAACGGGGGCGACGTGGATGTCGTTTTTCAAGGAAAAGGCAGACGTGGCGTAGGGTGGCTGCCCGCCCCTAACCAGGTTGAAAACGATTGACTGGCGGCCCTACAGCCGCACGGGCTCCTCCGAAACGATGTCGGCGGCAAACTGTTCGGCCAGGGCGCTCACGAGGCGGTCGCGCACCTCATCGAGGGGTACTTCCCGGCCCAGCTCGGCCCGCATACTCGTTACGGCTTTGTCGTCGATGCCGCACGGGATGATGTGCCCGAAGTAGGTAAGGTCGGTATTGACGTTCAGACTCAGGCCGTGCATCGTAATCCAGCGGCTGGCCTTGACGCCTAACGCGCAGATTTTGCGCGGATTAGGCGCGTCGGGTGCGAAATCGAGCCACACGCCGGTTAAGCCGGCGATGCGGCCCGCCTCTAGTCCATACTGCGCCAGCACCTGAATCACGGCTTCTTCAAGGGTGCGCAGGTAGCGGTGAATGTCGGTGAAGAACTGGTCGAGGTCGAAAATCGGGTACACCACCAGCGCGCCGGGGCCATGGAAGGTGATGTCGCCGCCGCGGTTGAC
>JBKJUQ010000060.1:0-10625 GCA_046590685.1 Hymenobacteraceae bacterium | reverse complement strand
CCCCGGGTGCGGCGGCACGGCGGCGGCACGGCGGCGGCACGGCGGCGGCACGGCGGCGGCACGGCGGCGGCACGGCATCCCCTCACCTTCTACCCTCGCCCCGCTCCTACCTTTGCCCGATGCCAACTGAGCGCCTGATTGTTTCCGCCGATCGGCTTGCCATCCAGCTGCGCCGGCTGGCGCATCAGCTCGTCGAGCGCCACGGCGACTTCCAAAACACCGTGCTCCTGGGGTTGCAAAACGGCGGCGCGCCCGTCGCCCGGCACCTCCACGCGCTATTGAGCGAGCTCCTGAGCCCTCCCCCCCGCCTGGGGCTGCTGGATGCCACGTTTCACCGCGATGATTACCGGCGGCGGTCGCTGACCAGCTCCCTTGCGGCCAACGCGACCCGCATCGATTTCGCGCTGGAGAATCAGCGGGTGGTGCTCATCGACGACGTCCTCTTCACCGGGCGCACGGTACGCGCCGCCCTCGATGCCCTGCTGACCTACGGGCGCCCCGCCGCCGTCGAGCTGCTGGTGCTCATCGACCGCCGCCACCGCCGCGACTTACCCATTGAAGCCACGTACGTGGGCCTGGCGCTCGACACGCACCCCACTGAAGATGTGCGGGTCCGGTGGGCGGGCGTAAATAACGCCACGCCCGACGGCGTGTGGCTCGTTGCTGATTCCGAATGAGACATTTACTCGGTATTAAAGAGCTTTCACCAGCGGAGATCGACGAGCTGCTCGTCCTCACCGATCGCTTCAAAGAAGTGCTGGCGCGGCCGGTCAAGAAAGTGCCTTCCTTGCGCGACGTGACGGTGGCGAACGTCTTTTTCGAGAACTCGACCCGAACCCGCCTCTCGTTTGAGCTCGCGGAGCGGCGGCTGTCGGCCGATGTACTGAATTTCTCGGCGGCCCAATCGTCGGTAAAAAAAGGGGAGACGCTCGTCGATACCGTGCGCAACATTCTGGCGATGAAGGTCGACCTCGTCGTGATGCGCCACGCGTCGGCCGGCGCCCCGCACTTTCTGGCGCGCCACATCAACGTGCCCGTCGTGAACGCCGGCGATGGCACCCACGAGCACCCCACGCAGGCGCTGCTCGACGCCTACTCGATCCGCGAAAAGCTCGGCTCGCTCGAAGGCCGGCGCGTCGCCATCATCGGCGATATCCTCCACTCGCGCGTCGCGCTCTCCAACATCTTCTGCCTGACGAAGATGGGCGCCGAGGTGATGGTCTGCGGACCGCCCACGCTCCTGCCGCGGCATATCGCCAGCCTGGGCGTACGCGTGGAGACCGACGTCCGCAAGGCGCTCCACTGGTGCGAAGTGGCGAACGTGCTGCGGATTCAGCTGGAACGGCAGCAAACCAAGTACTTTCCGTCGCTGCGCGAGTACAGCCTGTACTACGGCATCACCCGGCAGATGCTCGACGAGCTGAACCGGCCGATCGTGCTGATGCACCCCGGCCCGATCAACCGCGGGGTGGAGCTCTCGTCGGATGCCGCCGACTCAGGCCACTCCATCATCCTCGACCAGGTCGAGAACGGCGTCGCCGTGCGAATGGCCGTGCTGTACCGGCTGGCGGCGGGCGCGGAAGCGTAGCGATCGCGGCCCGGCCGCAACTGTCCCAAATTGGCCGCACGTGCATTTTTGGGACTCTGTTGGTCCTGAATTTTTTTCAGATTATTTTTTGGGACAGCTTGTGTCCCAAATTTGTTGTTGAATTTTTTTTAGGACAGTTGCTGCTCACGCGCCGGGCGGGTCGGCTGGCTTCGTTGCCCGCCTCCCTCCCGTCGCCGTTGTCTTCGTAAACCAGCTGCTTTATGGGTCGTCGCACCCGCTTTCCGCGCACTACTTCGGGGCATCTGCGCCTCAACCTCGGGCTGACCCAGACGGAGCTTTCGCTGTACCTGGGCATCACCCGCGATTCGTTGAACAAGCACGAAACCGGCGGCCGGGCCCTGGCCTCCGAGGCGCACACGCGCCTGATCCGTCTGCTGTTGCTGCTGCCGTGGGCCACCGCGCGCCTCGCCTTGCCGGAGGTGGCCCTGCCGCCCGCGCCGCCGCCCGTGCCACCCGCTACGCTGCCGGTGCCGCCCGACGCCAGTCAAGCGCCCACCGTGCGCAAGCTGGCTAAGACCACCCGCCTGCGGGCCGCGCTGCTGCGGTATGAGGTGGAGGATCTGGTGGCCCGGCAGGCCCTCCTGGCCCGCCGCCGCCGGGCCGTCGCCGAGCTGCAAGCCCCGCCCCCGCCCACCCTTCCGGCGGCGGTGCTCGCCGATGAGGCGCCTGAGCTCACCGCTTTCCTGCTGCACCGCCTCACCGATTACGTGGCCGCCGACTCGGCCCCCACCAGTGCGCTGCACCCGGCGGCCGTGGCCTACCAGCACCTGCGGCTGCACCTGCTCGAAACGGAGGCGGCCACGCTGGCCGCCTGGGTACAGTAGGTCCGGAATCGGAAGGTACACGGGGCGTCCACGCATGCTGGGCACATCATGATGTGATGGGGAGGAGTGGGTTACCTACTGACTTTTGCCAGCCGGTACTACCCTCCCCTTTCAGCTCGTCCGTTATGACAAATTTTACGCTCGCGACCCGATCGATTCGGACAGTAGCGCGCTGGTGGCTGATCACCACGCTGCTGACCACGCTGCTGCTGGCGCTGTTTGGCCTGGCGCCGGCCCACGCCCAGTCGTTTCCGGCGGCCGACTTCTCGGCTTCTCCCCTGACTCCTGGGGTTGGCGACATCGTGACGTTCACGGATCAGAGCAGCTCCGCCACCTCCTGGCAGTGGTCGTTTACGCCCAGCTCGGTGCAGTTCGTCAACCGCACCGGGCCAACGAGCCGCAACCCACAGGTCCGGTTTATGGCGCGCGGGTGCTACGACGTCAAGCTGTCCGTATCAAACTCGTTGGGCACCGACGAGAACCTCAAGCCGGAGTACGTGTGCGTCACGGCGGCCACGTGCGTCACGAACCTGCACCTGCAAGGGTGCGATATCGCCCATATCAACGACGTCGTGATTGCGGGCACCACGCTGCGCAACATCAGAACCGGCTGTACCAGCCTCAACGGCCTGTCGTATACCGTTTATCCGCCTAAAAGCTCTACCACCGCGACCCTCGTCGCCGGCCAAAGCTATCAGCTGACGGTCACGGCCACCACCACCGGCGCCACGGCCGCGTGGCTCGATGCCAACGGCGACGGCACGTTCGACGCGAGCGAGTTTGTGAGCATCCGCGCCGGCGGGCCGGCCAATGTGCCCACGGTGGCCACCCTGACCGTTCCGGCGGGCTCACCGGCGGGACTGGTGCGGCTGCGGATTCGCACGAGTGTTGTGACAGGCAGCTTATTCGGTGGCTCCGCGTGCGTCACGTTCCAGAACGCCGGTGAAACGGAGGATTACCTGGTGACCATTCTCGCGTGCGATGTGCCCACGCCTGGCATCGTCAGCAACTCCCCGATCTGCGCGGGCCAGACCCTGACGCTCTCCGCGACGAACGTGAGCTCGGGCGCGGGCTACGTGTGGTCCGGGCCGAACAATTTCTTCTCCACTGACCCGACCGTCAGCATCTCCAACGCGACGGGCGCCAATGCCGGTCAGTACACGCTGATCGTGACGTCGGGCAACTGCCAATCGGGTCAGGCGACTACGAACGTGACGGTATTTCCCGTGGCGACGCCGGCCGACGACTTTCAGAGTCGGTGCGGGCCGGGGTCCGTGACCTTTACCACTTCAGGACCGCCCGGATTTGGCGGCTACACCTTCCGCTGGTACACCCAGCCCAGCGGCGGGCAGGCGATCGCGGGCGAAACCGGCAGTTCGTACACCACGCCCATCCTGACGGCCGACAAAACCTTCTACGTCTCGCTGGTGATGTCGCCGAATATGGGCGGCTGCGAGGGGCCGCGGGCCACGGCCCAGGCAACGATCAACTCGCTGCCGACCGCCTCGCTGGTGCCCAGCCGAAATCCCGCGCTCTGCGCGGGCGATACGGTGTACCTGCGCGCGTTTCCGCGTGGGGTGAACAGCGACGGCTTCCCGGATTACAGCTACGCGTATTTCCGCGACGGCCTACAGATCGGCAGCACGTCGGGCTCGCCCGATAGCCTGATGGTGACCACGGCGGGCACCTATACGGTACGCGTGACAGCGTTCAGCAACAGTTGCTCCGCCTTCGGCGGGCCCGTGAACGTCACCGTGACGCCGCTCGCGTCGGCCCAGTTCAACTACGGGCGGGGCGTGTTCTGCCAGAATACGACGCCGAACCCGCTGCCCACCATCAACGGCACGCCGGGCGGCACCTTCAGCGTGAGTCCGCAGACGGGACTGGGCGTGAATCCGCAGACGGGCGAGCTCAACGTCGGCGCGGCCGTACCCGGTCCGTATCAGATCACTTACTCGGTCGGGGGGCCGTGCCCGGCATCGCTGACGCGCACCGTAAACATCCTGGCGGCCCCGATTGCCACCTTCAGCTACCAGCCGAACGGGCCGCTGTGCGCGGGCGCGAACACCACGCTGAATGCTACGCTGGCCCCGGGCGCCACGGCGGGCACGTTCTCGGCGCCCACCGGCCTGGCCCTCAATACCCAGAACGGGGCAATCTTCCTGGCGAACTCGCAGCCCGGCACCTACACCGTGACCAATACGATCCCCGCGGGCAACACCTGCCCGGGAACGTCGGCTTCCGTGAGCGTCACGATCGGCGCGACGCCAACTGCGGGCATCACCGCTAGCGGCCCGACCAGCTTCTGCCAGGGCGGCTCCGTGACGCTGACGGCCACCGGCGGAACCACTACTTCCCAATACCAGTGGAATACCGGCGCGCGCACGTCGAGCATCACCGTGACGACCGGCGGCCAGTACACCGTGACGATCACGAACAGCTCCGGCTGCTCGGCCACCTCCGCTGCCACCACCGTTACCGTCTTCCCGCAGCCGTCGGCGGCCTTCTCGTACCCGAATGGCTCGTACTGCCAGACCACGAGCAGCGCGGTCGTGCCGACCATCACGGGCTCGCCGAACGGTACGTTCAGCGCCAACTCTACCGCCATCACGCTCAACGCGCAGACCGGCGAGATTACGCCGGCCACCTCCGCGCCGGGCTCCTACGATATAACCTATAGCGTCGGCGGCCGCCTCTGCCCAGACTCCCGAACGGTGACGGTGGTGATTGAGTCCGCCCCGACAGCCGGGTTCTCCTACCCCGGCGGCAACCGGGCAACGTGCGCCGGCGAGCCGGGTACGCTGCTGCCTATCATGGCCACGGGCGCCACCAGCGGCACGTTCAGCGCCACCCCGGCCGGCCTGACCCTCGATGCGCAGACCGGCAAAGTGACGCTCCTGACCTCAGCCGGCGGCAGCTACACCGTGACCAACACCGTAGCGGCGGCCAATGGCTGCGCGGCCGTATCGGCCACGACTTCCCTGTTTCTGTCCGAAGCGCCGCCGGCTTCTATCACGGCCAGCGGTCCGACTACCTTCTGCCAGGGTGGTAGCGTCACGCTTACGGCCTCGGGAGTACCCACGGCTGGCGTGAGCTACGCCTGGAGCACCGGCGCTACCAGCCAGAGTATATCGGTGACGACCAGCGGCCAGTACACCGTAACCATCTCGTACTCGTTCGGCTGCTCGGCGACGTCTGCCCCTACCACGGTCACGGTAAATCCGCTGGCGTCGGCGGCGTTCAGCTACGGAGCGGCCAGCTACTGCCAGGGCGGGGCGCCCAACCCGGCGCCCACCATCACGGGTACGCCAGGCGGCACGTTTTCTTCGACCACCGGCCTCGCGCTCAACGCCCAGACCGGCGCCATCAACCTGGCCGGGTCGCAGCCCGGCACCTACCGCATCACCTACCGCGTGGGCGGGCAGTGCCCGGCCAACCAGACGCGCACCGTCGTGATCGACCCGGCGCCTTTGGCCGATTTCTTCTACTCGCCGGATCTACGGCCCTGCGCGAGCACGACCTCCGTGGTGAGTCCGATCGCGGCTGACGGCGCCCAGCTCGGCACGTTCACCGCCACGCCGGCCGGGCTGACGATTAATACCCAAGGGCAGATCGACCTCGCTACCTCGCAGCCCGGCACCTATACCGTGACCAACACGGTGGCGGCGGCGAACGGCTGCCCGCAGGTGTCGGCCACCACCACCTTCGAGGTATTCCCGACGCCCAATCCCACGATTACGGCCAGCGGCCCGACCACTTTCTGCCCCGGCGGCTCCGTGATCCTGACGGCTACCGGCGGCGGAGCTAACCCAACGTACCAGTGGAGCACCGGCGCCACCACGGCCAGCATCACGGTGAATGCCGGGGGCTCTTACTCGGTGGTGGTGACCAATCAGGCCGGTTGCTCGGGCACGTCGGCGCCAACGGTCGTCACCATTCTGCGGCCGTCGTCGGCCGCATTCAGCTACGCGACTTCCTCGTACTGCCTGACGGGGCAGAACCCAACGCCGACGGTCACGGGTACGCAAGGAGGTACATTCTCCTCCTCTACCGGCCTCGCGCTCAACGCGCAGACCGGCGCTATTAACCTGGCGGCTTCGCAGCCGGGCACGTACGGGGTCACGTACACGGTCGGCACTTGCCCGGCCTCGCAAACCCAGACGCTCACGATCACGCCGGCCCCATCGGCCGCGTTCAGCTATCCGCTCGGCGCCAAGCTCTGCTCGGGCGCGAACAGCCAGCTTTCCCCCAGCTTTAACCAAGGCGCTTCGGCGGGGACGTTCAGCTCGTCGCCCACGGGCCTGGGCCTCAACCCGCAAACCGGGGTGATTGATCTGAGCAATTCGCAGCCCGGTGCCTACACCGTGACTAATACCATCGCCGCGGCCAATGGCTGCGCGCCCGCTACGGCGAGCGTGAGCGTGAACGTCATTGCCACGCCGAATGCCGGCATCACCGCCAGCGGTCCGGTCACATTCTGCCAGGGCGGCTCCGTGACGCTGACGGCCACCGGCGGTGGAGCCAACGCCACCTTCCAGTGGAGCACCGGCGCCAGCACGACCAGCATCATCGTCACCACCAGCGGTTCCTATTCGGTGACCGTCACGAACCAGGCCGGCTGCGGAAAAACGTCCGCCGCAACCACCGTTACCGTGAATCCGCAGGCATCGGCCGCGTTCTCGTACGACGGAGGCAACTTCTGCCAGAGCGGCGCGAACCCAACGCCGACCGTGAGCGGTACCGCGGGCGGCACGTTTACGGCCGAGCCCACCGGGCTGGTAATCGACGCGCAAACGGGCGCGATCAACCTAGCCTCCTCGCAGCCGGGCACCTACACCATTACCTACGCCGTGGGGAGTCGCACCTGCCCGGCGAGCCAAGCAGTGAGCTTGACGGTGAGCCCCGCGCCGACGGCCGGCTTCAGCTACTCGCGCACGGCGCCAAGCTGCGCGGGTGCTACCGGCAGTCTGGCCCCGACCCTGACGTCAGGGGCGACCGCCGGCACGTTCAGTGCTGCGCCGACCGGGCTCGCGCTGAACGCCCAGACGGGCGTGATCTCGCTGGCGAACTCACAACCGGGCACCTACTCGGTCACCAACACGATTGCCGCCGCCAACGGCTGCGCCGCCACGAGCGCCAGCACGACGGTGGTGATTCGGCCTACCCCGCAGCCGACCATCGCCGCCGACGGACCTACTACTTTCTGCGCGGGCGGTTCCGTCACGCTCACGGCCAGCGGCGGTCCGAACACCACGTACGTGTGGAGCACGGGCGCCACGACGGCCAGTATCACCGTCAGCGCCAGCGGCTCGTTCAGCGTGACGGCCACCAATGGCTTCGGATGCTCGGCCACCTCGCCAGCCACGACCGTTACGGTGAATCCGCAGGCTTCGGCCGCCTTTGCTTACGCGGGCCGGACCTTCTGCCGCAGCGGCGTAAACCCAACCCCCACCATTAGCGGCACCAGCGGCGGCACGTTCAGCGCGACGCCGACGGGCTTGAGCCTGAACCCACAGACGGGCCAGGTCGGCTTGGGCGCTTCCCAGCCCGGCACCTACACCGTGACCTACGCGGTGGGCGGCAACTGCCCGGCCAGTCAGACGCAAACCATCATCATCACCCCCGCCCAGTCGGCTGCCTTCGCGTATGGCACGGATAACCCAACGCCGTGCGCTGGCGCCGATGGCACGCTGACGATTACCCTGGCACCGGGTGCGACGAATGGCACCTTCAGTGCCGCACCGGCCGGATTGAGCCTGGATGCGCAAACCGGGGCGATCAGCCTTGCCGGCTCGCAACCCGGAAACTATACGGTCACTAACTCGCTCGCCGCCGCCAACGGCTGCGCGGCGACCAGCGCCACGGCGAGCGTGACGATCAACGCCGCGCCGACCGTCACGATCTCTACCAACGGCCCGACGACGTTCTGCCAGGGCGGCAGCGTCGTGCTGACGGCCAGCGGCGGTGCCAACGCGACCTACAGTTGGAGCACGCAAGCCAGCACGCAAAGCATCACCGTGACGAGCGGTGGCACGTACTCCGTCACCGTGACGAGCGGCGCGGGCTGCAGTGGTGCAGCGGCCGTGACCATCACCGTCAATCCGCAGGCCTCGGCCGCCTTCACTTACCCCAGTGCTTCGTTCTGCCAGTCGGGCACGAACCCCACGGCCACGGTTGGCGGCACGTCGGGCGGCACGTTCAGCGCCAGCCCAACGGGCCTCAGCCTCAGCGCTCAGACCGGCACCATTAACCTGAGCGGCTCGCAGCCCGGCACCTACACCGTGACGTACGCCGTCGGCGGCAACTGCCCGGCGTCCGCGACCCGCAGCGTCAGCATCGTACCCGCTCCGGGCGCGCGCTTCAGCTACCCCGCCAACGCCACTACCTGCGCGGGCTCGGCCGGCAGCCTGACGCCTACGCTGAGCGCGGGCGCTACCGCCGGGACGTTCAGCGCTACCCCCACGGGCTTGGGCTTAAATGCGCAAACGGGCGTTATTAACCTCGCCGCCTCGCAGCCCGGCACCTACGTGGTGACCAATACGGTACCGGCAGCCAACGGCTGCGCGGCAACCAGCGCGAGCGCGACTATCACGATCAACCCCACCCCCACGGCCACCATCTCCGCCGACGGCTCGACCACGTTCTGCCAGGGCGGCTCCGTGACGCTGTCGGCCAGCGGTGGCCCGAACGCCACGCACCTCTGGAGCACCGGCGCGACGACGGCGAGCATTACCGTCAGCACCAGCGGCTCGTACTCCGTCACGGTGACGAACGGCGCGGGCTGCTCGGCGACTTCGCAGGCAACAACTGTCACGGTTACGCCGCAGGCCTCCGCGGCTTTCGCCTATACGGGTTCTACCTTCTGCCTGAGTGGTTCGAACCCGACGCCGACCATTAGCGGTGCAACGGGTGGCACGTTCAGCGCGACGCCGGCCGGCCTAAGCCTGAATGCACAGACGGGCACTATCAACCTGGGGAATTCAGCGGCCGGCACCTACACCATCACCTACGCGGTGAGCGGCTCCTGCCCCGCCAGCCAGTCGCAGACGGTGACCCTTACGGACGCCCCCGCCGCGAACTTCGCTTATGTGCCAACCACGGGCGGTCCTTCCGGGCGTTGCGCGGGCACGACGGGTACCGTGACGCCAACCTTTGGCACTGGGGCCTCGGCGGGCACGTTCAGCGCCACGCCCGCCGGGTTAGCGCTGAATGCAAATTCGGGCGTCATCTCGCTGGCTAACTCGCTGCCCGGCACCTACACCGTCACCAACACGATCCCGGCGGCGAACGGCTGCGCGGCGGCGAACGCGTCGACCACCATCACGATCAACCCAACCCCGACGGCAACGATCGCAGCCGGTGGCCCGACGACTTTCTGCGCCGGCGGTTCCGTCACGCTTACGGCTTCAGGTGGCACGAGCTACCTCTGGAGCACCGGCGCCACGACGGCCAGCATCACCGTCAGCACCAGCGGCACTTTCAGTGTAACGGCCACGAACGCCGCCGGCTGCTCGGCTACTTCGGGGCCGACCACCGTGACGGTTCGGCCGCAAGCGACGGCCGGCTTTACGTATTCCGCGACAAGCTACTGCGTGAGTGGCAGCGCCGACCCGACGCCCACGATCAGCGGAACTTCGGGAGGCTCTTTCAGCGCCGCCCCGGCGGGGTTGAGTGTTGATCCGCAAACCGGTTCGATCAATCTGGCGGCTTCGGCACCGGGGACGTACTCCGTGACGTACGCCGTCGCGGGCTTCTGCCCAGCGAGCTCTTCGCAAACGGTGGTGATCCGCGCCGCGCCGCTGGCAGGATTTGCTTACGCGACTACGGTTTCGACTTGCGCGGGCACGACCGGCTCGGTGTCGCCCACCTTCGCCACGGGAGCTTCAGCAGGCTCGTTCAGCGCCACTCCCACCGGCCTGGCCCTGAATCCGCAGACCGGCGTCATCGGCCTCACCACCTCGCAGGCCGGCACTTACTCGGTGACCAACACGATCGCGGCGGCTAACGGCTGCGCGGCCACGAGTGCCACCAGCAGCATCACAATCAACGCGGTGCCCTCGGCCAGCATTTCGGCTGGTGGTCCGCTGACGTTCTGCGCCGGCGGCGCGGTGACGCTCACGGCCAGCGGCGGCACGAGCTACCTCTGGAGCACGGGCGCTACCACGACGAGCATCACCGTCAGCACCAGCGGC
>JBKJUQ010000023.1:0-3377 GCA_046590685.1 Hymenobacteraceae bacterium | reverse complement strand
GCGCGATGGGCAGCAGCCATCAGCGGGCGCTTACGAGGCGCCCTTGTAGCAGGCTCTAGCCAGACAGTTAACCCGTAATGCGCAGGGAGCTGCCGGTTTGAACCACCGTGTACACTTTGAGGGCAGTAGCGGCGCCGGTATCGGGCTGGCGCGTCACGGCACCCGCCGTGCTGAACTCGGCGTTGTGATTCGGACAATGAAAAACCCCCGCGCGCCCCAGAAACTCGAGGCTCGTCTGCTGATGCGTGCAGTGGCGGGCGGCGGCGAGGTAGGTGCCCGCGGCGGTGCGGGCCACGATGATGCCTTCCTGCGGGCCGCGGTAGACGAATCCGCCACCTGCGCCGAGCGCCGCATTGGCAGGGTCGGTTAGGTTGAGCGTGAAGTCAACGTTTGCGGGCGGCGCGGTATCATCTTTTTTACAGCCGCCGAGGCAGCCAGTAAAAGCCGCGCCAGCGCCAAGGCCAAGGAGAGAAAGAAAATCGAGGCGGTTCATTAGCTTAAAACTGAAACTGACCAGTTGGGCGGGCAACACCGGTCGGGACGCGAAGTTTGCGGCTCAAAGATCTGCGCTGGCGTTGTCGTGAGGCCAGCCCGCGAAGTGGCCTCCCTTCGCGGCGCCGCTACCTTTGCCCGCACCCGATGAAAACCTACTGGCGCATTCTGCAATTCGCGCGGCCCTTCCGGGGGTTCGTGCCGGCGTACGTAGTGCTGACGGTGCTGGGCGTGGCGTTTGGGCTGCTCAACTTCACGCTCATTATTCCGCTGCTGAACGTTTTGTTTGGCACCACCGAAAAGGAAGCCGCGGCCGCCATGAGCTCGCCGCCCGCCTTCGCGCTCACGCTCGACTGGGCGAGCCGGTGGTTTAACTACCAGGTAGGGCGGCAGATTCTGGAGCACGGCAAGGTCGCGGCGCTGGCCCTCGTGTGCGGCGCAGTGGTGGTATCCGTTTTTCTCGCTAACCTTTTCAAGTACTTGGCCCTGCGGCTGATCGTGGGCGTGCGAGCCGACGTCATCCGGAAGCTGCGCACGGCGCTGTATCAGCGCCTACTCACGCTCCAGCTCGGCTACTTTTCCACGGAGCGAAAAGGCGATCTGATGAGCCGCCTGACGAACGACGTGCAGGAAGTGGAAAACTCGGTGGTGAGTACGCTCACGGCCGTTATCCGCGAGCCGGTGACGCTGGTGGGCTTTTTTATTCTGTTGCTGACGATGAGCGTGCGGCTTACGCTGCTCACCCTCGTCATTCTACCCGTATCGGGCTTCATTATCAGCTTGCTCGCCAAACGGCTCAAGAAGCGCGCGCAGGAAGGGCAGCACGTACTCGGCACGATGCTCACGGTGCTCGACGAGACGCTTTCGGGGATTCGCGTGATCAAGGGATTCAACGCGGAAGGCTGGATGCTCGGCAAGTTTCACGACGAAAACAACCGCTACGCCCGGCTAGTGCGCTCAATGGGCAACGCGCGCGACGCGGCCTCGCCGCTCTCCGAGTTTCTGGGCGTGTCGGCGGTGGCGGGCATCCTGTTTCTGGGTGGGCGCCTGGTGCTAGCGGGTGACTCGGACCTTTCGCCGTCGGAGTTTATCACGTACATCGTGCTGTTTTCGCAGATTCTGGTGCCGGCAAAGGCACTTTCGGGCGCTTTCTCGAATATCCAGCGCGGGCTGGTAGCGGGCAGCCGGATTCTCGCGGTGGTGGACGTGGAGCCAACCGTGCGCGACGCGCCCGACGCGGTAGTAGCGCCTTCCTTCGCGGACTCGCTGCGGTTTGAAGGCGTCACGTTTCGTTATCCGGGGCTCGACCACGACGTCCTTCACGCCATTGACCTGACGGTGGCGCGCGGGCAGACGGTAGCGCTCGTGGGTGCCTCGGGCGGCGGAAAATCGACGATGCTCGATCTGGTACCACGCTTCTACGACCCCACGGCCGGCCGCGTACTGCTCGACGGTCGCGATCTGCGGGAGCTGACCCTCGAATCGGTGCGGGCGCAGATGGGAATCGTGACGCAGGAGAGTATCCTGTTCAACGATACCATTTTCGCCAATATCGCCTTCAACTCCCCCGGCGCGACGGCTGAGGCCGTGGAAGCGGCGGCGCGCGTAGCCAACGCCCACGAGTTCATCGAGCGGCAGCCGCAGGGCTACCAGACCACTATCGGCGACCGCGGCGCGCGGCTGAGCGGCGGGCAGCGGCAGCGGCTGGCTATCGCGCGGGCCATTCTGCGCAATCCCCCGATTCTGATCCTCGACGAAGCCACTTCCGCCCTCGATACCGAGAGCGAGCGCCTCGTTCAGGACGCGCTGACGCGGCTGATGCGCGGACGCACGACGCTCGTCATCGCGCACCGGCTAAGCACCATTCGGCACGCCGACGAAATCGTAGTGCTCATCGGCGGACGGATCGTGGAGCGTGGCACCCACGAGGCGCTGCTGCGCAACCCGAAAGGCGCGTATACCCGTCTAAGTCAGCTCCAGGAGAATCCATTTTCGATTTCCGAATGAGTGATTTTCGATTGCACGGCTTCCAGTGCTCGATTACCCAATCGAAAATCCACCATCACTCAATCACAAATTCCCCCTCATGCAACTTCTCCGCAAACTCGTACTGCTGCTGGCGATGGCTTATTTCCTGTTTCTCGTGCTCGTCATCACCAATTTGGTGAGCGTGGCGTTTCTCGATGACCAGTTTTCGCACTTCAACCCAAGCAATTTCTTTAAGGTCCTGACGATCATCGGCGCGGCCCTGCTGGCGGCCGCCCTGGCGGTGGAACAGTCGCACGCGGCGCTGCTGCGGCGGCGCGTCGTGCAGCTGGAGGGGTCGGTGGCGGAATTGAAATCGAACCTCTACGACGCGCAGCAGCGCGCGATGACCGACGCCCTGCGAACGCCGTCGGCTCCCGGGCCGGTGGCTACCGGGCCAATAGTGCCCCCGCGGACGAGCCTACCGGGCGAGATGAAGTAAAGGCGGGGCGTACCGCGTACCGCGACGCTTCGCGGTACCTGGCCGTAGTTTCGTGCCGATGAAATCTGCCGCCGACATTATCCGCGCCGAGCTCACGGAAGCGCACGACCTGCTGACCCGCTTTCTGGCCGACGATACTCAGCTCCGCGCCATCGAAGCGGCGAGTGAAGTGCTGCTGACGGCCTTTCGCGCCGGCCACAAAGCCATCAGCTGCGGCAACGGCGGCTCGATGTGCGACGCGATGCACTTCGCCGAAGAACTCACCGGACGCTATCGGGCCGACCGGCCGGGCCTCGCCGCCATCGCCCTTTCGGACGCTTCGTACCTGACGTGCGTGGGCAATGACTACGGGTACGAGCAGATTTTTGCGCGCGGCGTCCGGGCGTTGGGGCGGGCGGGCGACGTGTTTCTCGGTATC
>JBKJUQ010000513.1:0-2087 GCA_046590685.1 Hymenobacteraceae bacterium | reverse complement strand
TGAAAGGGTTCTTTTCCACAGCCCGGGGTTGATTTCGCAGAAATCTACCCCGGGTACGCCAGCACGGCGCTCTCACCGGCGCCCGAAACCACGGGCTGCCGTCGCAACAAGTCTATTCTTTCACCACCACCCCATCGCCAGGCTTCACCTGAAGCACTCCCGTCCGCAGCAGCGTATCACCCACGACCAAGCCAGTGGTGATCTGAATGACCCGCTCCGAACGGATGCCGATCTTCACGTCCTGCGGCGCCACCTTGCCGTGCACCACTTTGTATACCTGATAGCCGCTCGCCACCGGCACCACCGCCTCGGTGGGTACCTGAATGGCCGACGCGGTCTGGCCTAGCTCCAGATTCACCTTCACGAACGCGCCGGGGCGCAGCTCATCGTGCCGGTTGGGGTAGCGCGCCCGCACCGGCAAGGTGCGGCTCACGGGGTCGATCTGCGGATTTACGGCATAGACGACAGCCGGCAGCACGCGGCTAGTGGCCTCGTCGGTCACGCGTACCGTATCGCCCACGCGCACGGAGCTGGCGAAACGACCCGGCACGGCGAAGTCGATCTTCACGGGGCGCACCCGCGAAAGGGTGGTGATGGTCGCTCCCGGCGAGACGTAGGTGCCCACCGTCGCCGTCGTCAGGCCGAGCACCCCGTCGAAGGGCGCGCGCACGTAGGCTTTGGCTAAGTCGGCTTCGAGCATCTGCTGCTCAGCGCGGGCCGTCAGGAGCTGATTGTTGCTCTGCTCGTACTCCTGAACACTGATGAATTCCTTCTCGAGCAGGGTTTTCTGACGGGCTTCCTGATCGGCGTAGAGTTGCAGGTTGTAGCGCTGCTTCTGAATCTGCGCCTGGATGTCGGCCGCGTTGATCGTGAACAGCAGCTGCCCCTTCCGCACGGGCTGGCCTTCCCGAATCGCGAAGGACGTGATCTTGCCGGCGATCTCGGCCCGAATCGTCACCGCTTCCTCCGCCTGTACCGAGCCGGTGGCGGCTACTTCGTCGGTCAGGCGCGTGGGCGCCACGACGTACACCTTCACCGGTAGCTTCGGCCCGGCCCCGCCGCCCGCGCCTTTACCGGGCGAGGCGCCCTTCGCCCCGCCGGGCTTGGGGCCCGCGACCGACGGCGAAAAAAAACGAACTTTGACGAAGATCAGCGCGCCGACAAGGGCCAGCGCGATCAGCCAGCCCCAGGGAAAGCCTCGCCGGGGCGCAACGGCAAGCGCCACGGGCGCAGATTCAGTAAGCAGCTCAGGTGGCGGCATTCAGCGGGGAAATGGGTACGGAAGAAGGACCGAAAGGCCGGTGGCCCCGTTGCGTAAGCTGTCGGGCCGATGATACGAAACGCCCGACCCGACGAAAAGTTAGGCTTTTACCCACCGCGACCTTACACCGAACACTCGTAATTGAGTGATATTCATGGTCATTGGCAAGTTCAGCGGCTCGACAATAGAAGAGTTAGCCAGCGCCAATTGGGGTCTTACTATGTACGCCTTGGCGCAGTACGGTTCGCTCGCCAACCCCGACGCTCGGGAACTTGAACACAGTTGGCGAGCAAACCGCATTACCTCTGCCCGACTGTGCCGCGTACCCTGACTCCGAAACTGCTCCAGGAGCCAGTCGTAACAACCTCCTCGCCGCCGCCGCCAGCGTCGTCCCCTAAACTTCCCCCTAAAAAAGCCAAAACCCCGTTAGCAGTGCGCTAGCGGGGTTTTATGCAGAGAGGATGGGAATTGAACCCCACGTTTTGCACCGATCCAGTCAGACACCAAAAGTAGCCCAGAATGCTTAAAACGGCTTTTTAAGGTTTGGCCCTGTCGGCCTAAGTCAGTTAAAAGCGGTAGGAATCGATTTTTTTGTCCTATAAAGTGTCCTACGGATTTAGGTGTCGCAGGACAAACGACCTACCTTTGAAGTGGCAACTAAGTCCGTTTCACCGTGGCGAAAGTATCGTTTCTTCTCCATCAACCAAAGGGCGTTGATGCGACTCCCATCTTCGCGTTTGCGTCGTTCGATGGTCAGCGTGTTAAAGTGTACACCGGCCGCAGTATTGAGCCGCGTCAATGGAACTCGGCCGACCAACGTGCTCTG
>JBKJUQ010000096.1:0-1673 GCA_046590685.1 Hymenobacteraceae bacterium | reverse complement strand
GCAGGAAGTTGTTGATGAACGGCTTGCCCGCGGTCAGCGGGTTGCCGGGCGTCTTGCCGGTCAGGAGCTGATACGGGATCAGGTTTGGCACTCCGGTGTGGAAGATCGGCTTGATATCGACCGAGCGCGGCTTGTTGTCCACGAGCAGGTAGTTACCGAAAGCGGCGTCGTCGAGGGCCGTACCGGCCACCAGACCCGAGCCTTTCAGCGGGAACAGACCGTCGTGGGTGTTGCCGAAGTCGAAGCCGCCGGCCGGAATGCCGGGCGCGCCATCGAGCGAGCTCGTCTGGATGCGCAGAGCGGCTAAGGCCGGTACGGCACCACCAAACTGCCGGTCATCCATGTACAGCGCCAGCTCGGGGTTCGAGAGGTAGTCGTCCGTGATGGCATCCTCGTCGTACGGGGAACGCGAGTTCCAACGGTCTTTGCCCCCAATCGGCGTGATCACCTCGTTCGTGAGCGGCATGCCCAGGCGCGAAACCTGCACGTAAGTGCCCATATCGGCGGGGTTGCTGCCGCCCGTGTTGAGCGTGCGCGTCATCGGCCGCGAAGCCGAGGCCCACACGCCAATGATGTAGTTGGGGTCGAGGATGTTCGCCGCGGCGCTCACCGGCTGACCGTTTTTCGACAGCGAAGCGATCGGAATGCTCAGCGCGATGGAGTGCACGTTGTAGTGCCCTACGCCGTCGCGCGGAGCGTTCGGCCGCAGGTTCGCCAGGTCGAATACGCCGCCCAGGTCCACGAAGAACGGATCATCCGCGGGTCCGCAGAATACTTGCTCGCCGCCGCCGCCCGTGGCCGCGATAACGGTGTTTTGCCGCCGCGCCGTGTAGGCCGGGCCACCCAGCCCCACGGGCGAGTTGATGGAGCGCGGACCGATGTTGGGTGGTGCCACCTCGCCGCTGGCGACGATGGTGCTGAAAGCGCCGCCGTTGATGCTCTTCTGGCAGACGTAGGAGGTGCGCAGGTTGCGCTTCCCAAGCCGGATGTTGAAGAACGTAGTCGGGTCCTCATTCACGCGGGTGAAGGTGAACCGGTACGTCACGTTGTCGCCGTTGGTAGAGCCATCGTTTTTGACGTGGATCTCATACCGGACATTCTCGCCGAACGTGTAGTAGTTCGGGCCGCCCTGGGGCAGCTGGAACGGAATGTAGTTGGCGATAAGCACGACCCGCGTAGGGTCGTTCGGGGCGCGGAAGGCGTAGACGTCGGTGTTGTCAGCCAGCGGATCATTAGCGATCAGCGGGGCTTCCCGGTGCGACGATGCCTCTAACGGCGTGTAACGCGTCTGGCTCCAGATGGAGGTGCCAACGGCTACCACCGCTACGCCTGCCACGAGGGTCAGGCGACGGGTATTTTTTCTCATAATCGGGCGAGAAAAGTGGAGGGGGGAAATAAATGAAAATGACCTGTTGCCAAGTAGCCCGACGCGCCTGCGAGCAGGCTTACCAGTTCTGGAACGCCGCGAGCCCGGCCCCTGACTCCCATGCCAACGGGCGGTCAGGTGCCGGGTTGGCGGCAGAGCATACATTTTCCTCCCAAGGCTTTTACGGCCCCGGCAACGGCTTCTTATTCCCGCTGAACGACTACCCCTCTTTCCGCAAGCACCGGCGGCTCCCGGCGCAGCCGGCAGATCAGTAGCTCGAGCTACTCCGGCCCACTGCTAGAAGAAC
>JBKJUQ010000067.1:0-5304 GCA_046590685.1 Hymenobacteraceae bacterium | reverse complement strand
GCCACGACGAGCCGCCGCCGCCGGCGCCGTCGCCGAAATACGTAGTGTTCTGAATCACGACCGACACCCCGCCGCCGTTGCCGCCGTAGTAGCCGCCACCCCCGCCGCCGCTGTAGTAGCTGTGGCTGGCGCCGCCCTCGCCCAACGAGCCGGGGCTGTAAGCGGCGCCGTTGCTGGAGTTGGGGCCGGGGCCGGTTTGGGTGCCGCCGCGCCCGCCAGCTAGATCGCTCGTGCTGCCAATGCCGTTACCGCCCGTGGGGTAGCCGCCGGTGCCGCCAACGCCCGTACGGCCGTTGCCGCCATTGCCGGCACCGCCGCCACCGCCACCCCCGGCCGCCGTCAGCAGGCGGTCGGTGAGAGCGGGGCCGCGCCGCACGTCGGAGGCGCCGCCGCCGCCGCCGCCCAGGATGCTGCCGCCGTTACCGCCGTTGCCGCCGCCGTTGAAGCCGCCCGCCGTGCTCACCCCGGCGCCGCCGACGTTGATGGTCAGGGTTTCGCCGGCCGTCACCGCGATGGAAGCCCGGAGCCGACCGCCTTGCCCGCCCGGTGCGGCGTAGCCCTGCGTCGGGCTGCTGCTGCCGCCCGCCGCGCCGCGCGCATCGATGATCAGGCGGCTCGTCCCCGCCGGCACCACGTAGGCGTAGGTGCCGGGCGTGGTGTACGTGCCGACCACGATGGTGCGCACCGGCTCGTTGATCAGGGCCTCGTCCCAGCGGACACCGTTCCAGGTGTTGAGCTTGTTGGTGGTGGTGTTGTAGATGGTCAGACCCGCTGCCGGGCTGCCGATGGCGTCGCGCTCGGTCAGCGTCAGCCGCGGCGGCAGAAAGCCCTTGCTGGTGCTCTTGACTTCGAGCGCGGCGGAGGAGTGGGGCGCCGGGGTGCCGATGCCTACCCCAGGGGTGGGGGTTTGGGCCAGGGCGGGCAGCAAGCTGCTCAGCAGCAGCGCCAGCGTCAGCAGCGACCGGCGGAACGGAGAAAAGAAAAGCTTGACCATATCGGACGCGCGGGAGAATGAGCGGCAGCGTTACCGATCACTTCCACAAAGGTCCGGGCCAGTTTCACGCTCCGATAGCGCATCTTGATGCGACAAAGCCGGGGGCCGGCGAGCCGGCCGGAACGGCCGGCGGCAGGCTCCGCGCTGGCTACGGCAGCTTCCTACCCGGCCTTGTTCACGGAGCGGAGTCCCGTGGGGGAGCCGGGGCCTGGGAAGCGGCGAGTCGGCGGGCGGCGCCCTGCTTGGCGGCGGCGAGACTGTCGTAGTAGGCGGGCACCAGCTCGTAGCGGTCGAGCTGCTCGCGGGTTTTCTGGCTGTAGAGGTCAGTAGCGAGCTGCCCAAACACGTTCTGCGACACCACGACACTGATCTCGCGGATGCCCGCCGCGTAGGCCCGCCGGTTCCAGTCTTCGGTGAGCCACTGCTGCACGACCTGCGGGATGGCGGCCATCTCGCGGGTGTCGCCCACCCAGCCCCACGGCCGCGCGGCGGTGCTATGGGCCTGGTGGTAGGTTAGCCCCGTGTCCATTATCCGCTTGAACTCCTCGGGGTTGGCGAACCCGCGAAACTGCACGATGACGCACGGCACGGCCGCGTCGGCGAGCACGGAGCCGTACGGCTCGGTAAGAATTTCCTGGTCAGGCATCGGGGCCTCCTACGCGCCGCGCCGGGTCCGCGTTGGCGGATAACCCGGCCGACATTCTCCGGCCCCAGCCCCGGGGCTTACAGCTGCGCGACTTCGGCCGCCGTCAGACCGTAAAGGGCGGCCACCCGCGCATCTATCTCGGCTTCGAGCGCGGTGGTATCGGCGGCGGAGTTGGCGGCGTTGGCGGCCAGCACCTGCTCGACCAGCGCCACGATGGGCGCCTGCTGCTCCGGGGTGGCGCTCGGGACGGGGAGTTGCGCAAGTTCTCCCTGCTGCACGTGAAGTGTTGGGAAAGGCTGGTCGAGGGTGGGTTTCTGGCGGCGGTGCGACAGATCGAGACTCTGGAGCGGGGTGCGCGGAACGGCCGTCAGCATAGGAAAACCAGCAAGCAATCAGGGAGGGCCGCGAAGGTACGGGCGCGCTCGGGCGGGCGGTGGCGCTCACCGGCAAGCTCGGCCTCGGGCCGGCGTGGCAGTCGTGGCAGGCGTGGAGCACGGCCCTGCAAAAAGCCCTCGGCCGGCCGCTCAGCCTCCCCGAAAAAGCCGCGTGGCTGCCCCACGTCGCCGCCCACCAGCAGCAGCAAGCCCAGCGCCGCACCCACCTCGCCGACCTCGACCGGCAGCTCGATGCGCGGGTGTACGCCCTGTATCAGCTCACGGAAGCCGAAATCGCGCTGGTAGAGGCCGGGGCGGGCGCGGGGCCAGCGCCCGACCGATCGTCATTTGCTAGACGCATTTCCACTGGTCCAAATCTGTCTAGCAGTTTGTCGAGCGAATCTGCTAGACAGATTTCTACTACTTCAAACTTGTCTAGCAGTTTGCCTAGCGAATCTGCTAGACAAATTTGCTGACGGCCAAATCTGTCTAGCACTTTGGGGCCCCGCGGAAGGTTAGGGCTTTATGGAGGAGCATTTTCTGGCCGATACGGCCCTGTTTGGGCAGCTGGGGGCCGCGTTTGGGCTGACGCAGACGGCGCTGGGGCAACTGCTCGGCCTTAGCTCCAAAATGATAAGCCAGGTAGCCACCGGCCGCCGACGCCTGCCGCCGGCCACGTACGTCGCCCTCACCCACCTGGTGGTGGCGCTGCAAGCCGCCCCACCGCTGCCCGACCCCCTGGCCGATCCGCCCCCAGTCCCGCCGCTCGACCCCGCCGACCTCGCCGCGCTGGGCCGCCACGCGCGGGCCTGCCGGGCCACGGCCGCCCGGCTGGTCGTCGAGCAGGCCGCGCTGGCGACCCGCGCCGCGTGGGCCACCCGGCGCCTGGCCGTGCTGCCGGTGCTGACCGCTACTGTACCGGCCCTGGGGCCCGCGCCGCAAAGCCCCGATACCGGCCACGTACCGGCCCCGCGCTGGCTGGCGCGCTTCGCGGAGGAAGCCCGCGAGGCGTTGGCCGCCAGCGGCCCACTGGCGCAGGCGCGGCTGGCGCTGCGCCGCGCGGCCCTGCTCCACGAGGCCACCCTCACCGACCGCCTGCTGGCCGGCGAGGCGCTGACCGCCGTGGTGCCGCCGGGGCTGGGCGAGCCGTAAAAAATGGGCGATGGTTTACGCACGCGTGATCGAGCGCTGTCCTTGCGAGGTAACTCGGATCCTGCCCAGTTATGACGCCCGAAACGGGGCGCGGGTCGTTGGGCGGACTTCAGTCCGCCGTTGAGCTGGCAGCAGCTGCGGACTGAGGTCCGCCCAACGGTAGCCGGCTACGGGTAAACTGCGGACTTCAGTCCGCCCAACGACGCATTCGCCGCGCCGATGAATAGACCACCACCAAAAAAGTTACGGCCTCACGCAATAAATCAGGGCTTTGTGCGTTATGACCTCACGCCTCTACGGTAGGGGTGTTTTTAAAAACCATTTTTCAAAACCCGATGGCCTTTTCCGTAAATCGTTTGCTGAGCCGCGCCGAGTGCGTGGCGTATCGAACCCGTAAGCAGGCCGAGCGCGCTGCTACCGTAGCCCGTCAGGGCGCCATTCAGGTGCAGCTCGACGCGTGGGACGTTGCCGGCGACCCCGTCGCCAAGCTCACCGCTACCCAGCAGAGCATTACCACGATGGTGCCGCTGGCCGCTGCCCTGGAGGATGGCGCCCCCAAGCGCAAGATCGAGAATCTGATCAACGCGTTGAAGACGGTGGCCAACAACCTCATCACGCGCGCCGACAACCACGGCGCCGACAACCTGCTCGACCGGGAGCAGGACCGCGACGAAGCCGCCGCCGATCTGGTGATCATCGACCAGCTTCTGGCCGCCGTGCAAACCCGCCACGATGCCTTGCCGGCTTGATTTCAGGGCCTAAAAAATATTCGTAGTCGCTTATTTATGGTAAATTTTTAGGGGTTCCGGGTTGCGGGCGCTCGCGTAGCCGCCCCAGCAATCTATACAAAAGCCCCCGTCGCACACACCGTGCGGCGGGGGCTTTTAGCTGAGGCCAGAAACTGGGGCAGCCGCTCCGGGAGTAGCGAACGTACCTCGGGTCTGTGGCCCGCAAAAAGTAACGCGGGTCTCCGGCCCGCACGAGCGAAGCTAGTTTCGCGTAATGCGTAGCGCGCCGAGCTCGATGCGAAAGCGCTGCCGCGCTGGCGGGCCGGAGACCCGCGCTACCTTCTTGTTGCGGGCGGTCGGGCGGCCTACTGGCCGGCCGCTTGCGGGTTATGCGGGCTGCCGCCGCCGGGCCATCAGCTCAGCTTTGGAGTTGATTTCGAGCTTGTCGTAGATGCGCCGGATGAACGTGCGCACCGTGTTGAGCGAGATGCCTAGCCGCTCGCCCACCAGCTTGTAGCTCAGGCCCTCCTCGATGGCCTGTACCAGCTGCAGCTCGCGCGGGGTGAGGATCTGCGCGGGCGCCGCCGCCGGCCGGAAGTGCCGTACTACGTGCCGGGCAATGGCGGGCGACATCGGCGCGCCCCCGGCCAGCACTTCCAGCAGCCCCGCTTTCACTTCGCTCAGGGAAGTGCTTTTGAGCAGGTAGCCCACCGCCCCGGCGCACAGCGCCTGAAACACGCGCTCGGCCTCGCTGAAGACGGTGATGAGCACGACCTCCGCCGCCGGCAGGATCTGCCGGATGCGCGTTACGCCCTCGATGCCCGACAGCCCCGGTAGGCCGATGTCGCTGAGCACGAGCCGCGGCGGCACGGCCAGCTTGACTGCTTCCGTCAGAAACTCCTCCACCGACCCCACCACCAGCACGCAGTCGAACTCGGGCTGGGCGCACAGGTACGTGGCGTACGTCTGCCGGATAGTCGGGTGATCTTCGATGATAGCCAGGGGGGTGCGCATAGGGCAAAGGTACCGGCGCTGCCTCCGGCCCCGATAGCGCATCTTGATGCGACAAGGAGAGAGGGGGAGGTGAGAACTGAGAGGGGAGAACTGAGAACTGAGAGGGGAGAACTGAGAACTGAGAGGAGAACAGGGCTACGGTGGAGGGAGGACAAAAAATGCCTGCCAACGCGGTTGTAGCGGTCCCGGAGAGCCACAGCCGCGTTGGCAGGCATTTTTCGCCTCATGCGTAAGTCCTGAAGTTTTCACCTCTCAGTTTTCACCTCTCAGTTTTCAGTTCAGGACTTACGCACTAGCGGAGAGGGTAGTCCCTCCGGGACTCCAAAAACCGCTTGAAATGGCCGGTTTCTACCGGGGGATAGTCCCTCCGGGACTCCTTTGCGGGCGTTTTGAGCG
>JBKJUQ010000041.1:0-4594 GCA_046590685.1 Hymenobacteraceae bacterium | reverse complement strand
CTTCGCTGCGAGGCGCTGCGAAAACGCGCGTCTGATACAGCAGAGCGGGCAGCGTGCTTCGTCGCTCGGCGTTGTACCCGGCTCCTCCACCGCTTCCAAGAAGATCGGGTGATCTCGCGGCGCATCAATACGATAACCTGAGCTTCAGTCAGACCGAATTGACTCTCGATCGCTTCGAACGGCGTGCGGTCTTCCCAAGCCATTTCGATGATTCGGTCGACGTCAGCATCTGCAAGAAGCGGGATTAGCATAGCAAGCAGGGGCGTTGTTTATTCTCGACTACTTTAGTCATACGGTCAGTCCACCACGCCCATTATTGCAGAGTCAGATGGGTTAGCAGGGCTGCGCGGTAGGCCCCGACCCAAACCCGCGAGCACCGGACGCGAACGCGTGAGCGGCACCTAAAATTTGAACCGTGCCTTTTCGTTGGATTTCGGCTTCTCGGTGTTTTTCCGGTACGGCAGCTTTTCGCCGATGTGCGGGTTCTGCATCTTGTACCACGGCTGACCGCTGTACTCAACGCCGTCATGGACATGCTTCTTGCGCACATGACACGACAGAATCGGGCAGCTACCGCGCCCCACGGGAATGTAGAGGCGCGAGTTGTAGGTAAAGCCGACACCGACTTCAAAAGTTGTGGCGCGGTACACATTAGTCTCCGGATACGCGGCGCGGCCAATCCGAAAACCCACGTTCGCGTACGAGCGGCGCGTCTCCAGGACGGACGTTACGGGCAACGATGCACCGAACCCGACCGAAAGCTCCGACACCGGTCGCGGCAGCTCTTCCACCGGGTGATTGTCGTAGCGAACGCCGGCGCGGTAGGTGATCCGCTTCCAGTACACGTCCGCATTGGCCCCACCGGGAATGTATTCGCCCGCCGCGCTCAGACTAATGGCGTTCGCGTAGCGGGCTGTCCCTGACCACGACCGGTAGCTGTCCCAGCGTTGGAAAGCGCCGTCGATGCCCCCGCGCCAGGTACGGTCGTTACTCACGCTCAGGCCGCCCCGCAGCAGCACCGGGATGCGGGTAGTGGCGCGAGCGTACGTACTATCGCCAAAGCCTTCCAGCGAGGGCTTCGCTTTCGTTCGCAGCGGCAACGAATACGTGGCGCTTAGCCCCGAGCGCAACGTAAGGGTTTCGGACAGGCGGAGCCGATGCGCGACGGCCCCGGTAAACCGCCAGGAGGTCACTTTGCCGGCATCGGTCCAGGAAGTGTTCGAAGTCGTGTTGGCCCGGGTAATGACCGTGTCGGTTGGCGTGATGACGGTATCGGGCCGGGTGGTGGTATACCCGGCCATTGACGCCGCGGCGAACCTCCCCGTGAGGTAATCGACTTGCAGCCCTCCGGTCAGGTTGCGCAGCAGCGTAAAGCCCGCACCGAGGCTGTACTGGCGCAGCCGCGCGGTGCTTGAGAGCGTGCGGCGCAGCGTATCGATCATCGCGCCGCTCGTGTCGGGTGCTAATTCAATCGTCCGACGCTCAAAATTGTAGGGCCGCACCGGCTGATACGCGGCCCGCACAACCAGCGCACCCGATAAAAACGGGTAGGCGACCCGCACGGCCGGTATCCGGAATTTGCTCAACGGCGCGGCGCGACGCACGGCGGGTATCGTATCGAGCTGCGGATCGAAGTACGTGCGCCGGAGTGACCAGTAGCTCAGGTCGGCATCAATCATCAGCGCCAGCGAATTGTAGGGCAGCAGCGCGATGTTGAAGTCGTTGATGTACGCCTCATCGGCGAGGGCCATCCCGGTGCCGGCGAGGCCGAGCGAGCGGATGGAGCCAAAGTTCTGGTTGAGGCCCGGCAAGCCCAGGCCGTACGTCAGCGGATACGGCGCGGGGGCGGGGGCAGGCGCGGGCGTCTGGGCCAGGGTCGGCAGTGCCAAACCGCAAAGGAGCACGGCGAATAACCGCCAGCGAAGAAAAGGAGTCAGGAGCGTCACGGCAGCAAAGGTCGGCCGCCTGAAACGCTTGCGGCGCCCGACTTCGTACGAAAGATTAATGCATCCGGTCAGCCCGAACGGGCAGGCGCAGCACAAGGTCGCCCTCGATCCGCAGCAGCTCCTGGAAGCGCACCTCTACGGTGGCGGGGTCGGCGTACTGCTTGGCCAGCTCGACGTACGTCACGAAGTGGCCCGCCTCCGAAGCCATCAGCTCGTAGTAAAAGTCGGCGAGCGCGCGGTCGGGCACCTGCTGCCAGAGCAGCTTGAACCGCTCGCAGGAGCGGGCTTCCACCAGCGCACTCACCAGCAGCGTGTCCATGAGCTGCACCTCCCCGCTCCCACCCCGGCGAATATGCGTCAGCAACTCCCCCACGTACTCATCCTTACGGGGCTTGCCCAGCTGAAAGCCGCGCTTGGTTAGCTCGGCTACTACCCGCGTGAAGTGATCCCACTCTTCGCGCACCAGCTCGGTCATCGCGGCTACCAGCGCGGTTTTTTCCGGGTGCTTGACGATCAGGGAGATCCCCGTCGACGCGGCCTTCTGCTCGCACCACGCGTGATCGACCAGAATATCCTCGATCGCCATCGCGGCGATGTTGGCCCAGCGCGGATCTGAGTTGAGGTGCAGCTTGAGAATCGTTTTTTCTTTGGTTTCTTTCGTTATGTTCATTTGGAATGCCGACAGATCCGGAGTTTCTTGCCGGACCGCGAGAGCCAAGTTACTTCCGGGGCGCCACGTTCGTCCCCGTGTCCTAACTTTCGGCGCGCTTAAACCCGCGGCATCGTCGTGTGGACCACGCGTTGGCCGCGCCCTCATTTCTGCCCTGATGCCTACCTCGCTTGCTTTAGCCGCCCCCGCCGACGAATTTGCCCAGGAACACCCGTTGCTCGTGGAGATTGCCTGGGAAGTCTGTAATCAGGTGGGCGGGATCTATACCGTCATCCGCTCGAAAGTGCCCGCCATGATGGAGCGCTGGGACGAAGACTACTGCCTCGTCGGGCCGTACTTCCCCCAGCAGGCCGCGTCGGAGTTCGAGCCCGTAGATACGATTGACCCCGACGACCCCTTCGGCCGCGCCGTGCTCGCGCTGCGGGCGCGCGGCGTGGAAGTGTACTACGGCCACTGGCTCGTCACGGGCTCGCCGCGCGTGGTGCTCATCAATCCGTACGCGGCCTGGAACGAGCGCCACGAGATCCGCGCGACGCTCTGGCACGACCACGGCATCCCCTCGCCCGACGGCGACAACCTCGTCGATCAGGTGCAGTGCTTCGGCCACCTGCTCACGCAGTATCTGGTGGCGCTCGAAGAAGCCAAAGCCAGCTCGCGCCGCCTCATCCTCCACTTTCACGAGTGGATGGTGGGGATGCCGATCCCGGCGCTGCGCCGCCGCAACACCTCCGCCGCGATCATCTTCACGACCCACGCGACGATGCTCGGCCGCTACCTGGCCATGAACGACGCCACGTTCTACGACCACCTCACCACCGTCGACTGGCTCAAGGAAGCGCGCCACTTCGCCATCGAGACGCAGGTGCGCATCGAGCGCGCCGCCGCCCACGGCGCCCACGTGTTCAGCACCGTTTCGGAAGTGACCGTGCGCGAGTGCATCTACCTGCTCGACCGCATCCCCGACATAGTCCTGCCCAACGGCCTCAACATCCAGCGCTTCACGGCCCTGCACGAGTTCCAGAACCTGCACCTGCGCTACAAGGAGAAGATTCACCAGTTCGTGATGGCGCACTTCTTCCAGTCGTATCCCTTCGACCTGGACAAGACGCTCTACTTCTTCACCTCCGGCCGCTACGAGTACCAAAACAAGGGTTTCGACCTCACCCTCGAAGCCCTCGCGCGCCTTAACTACCGGATGCAGCAGGCCGGCGTCGAGATGACGGTGGTGATGTTCTTCGTCACGAAAGCGCCCGTCAAATCCGTCAACCCCGACGTGCTCCACTCGCGCGCCGTGATGGAGGAAATCCGCGAATCGGTCGAAGCCATCACCAAGGAAGTCGGCGAAAAGCTCTTCTATGCCGCCGCGGCGAGTACCGACTTCCGCCTCCCGAATCTCAACGATTTCGTCGAAGACTACTGGAAGCTGCGCTACCGCCGCACCCTCACGTCGTGGAAAACGCACCGCCTGCCGCCGGTCGTCACCCACAACCTCGTCAACGAAGACGACCCCATCCTCAACTACCTGCGCGCCGCCAACCTCATCAATCACGCCCACGACCGCGTCAAGGTCGTCTACCACCCCGATTTCATCTCCCCCACCTCGCCCCTCTTCGGCCTCGAATACGGCCAGTTCGTGCGCGGCTGTCACCTCGGCATCTTCCCCTCCTACTACGAGCCGTGGGGCTACACCCCGCTCGAATGCATCGCCCGCGGCGTGCCCACCGTCACGAGCGACCTGGCCGGCTTCGGCGACTACGTGATGCAGCACGTGCCCGACCACGACGCCCAGGGCACCTACGTCATCAACCGCCGCGACCGCTCCTTCGACCAGGGCGCCCAGCAGCTCGCCGATATGCTCTTTGACTTCGTCCAGCTCACCCGCCGCGAGCGCATCACCCAGCGCAACCGCGTCGAGTCCTCCTCCGAGATGTTCGACTGGAGCAACCTGCGCCAGCACTACGACCGCGCGGCGGCGCTG
>JBKJUQ010000022.1:0-3222 GCA_046590685.1 Hymenobacteraceae bacterium | reverse complement strand
GAGTAGGCACGATTGACCACGCCGCATCAACTGCCCCGAAGTGGTAAGTGCGCTGCCAGACAACAGCGCCGAGCGAATCGGTGCGCAGAAGCCATACATCCTCGTTATAGGGCGAGCGTGACACGGTGGCCGTGCCGGTCAGGGCGTACCCGCCGTCGCGGGTGCGGCACATCGAGTAGGGGATGCGCGCGTTGCCGTCGGGGCTGCCATAGGTGCGGGTCCAGAGCGTATCGCCACTCGCCGTGAAGCGCCACAGCATGGCCTTCAGGCCCGTTAAGTCACTCAAGCCTCCCTGCATCGCGTAGCCGCCCGGTACGCGGTACATTCCCCCACTCATTGGGGGGGCGTAGTAGTAGTAGTCCGGGCGGCTATAGTAGCGCACCCGGCGCTGCTGGCCGTCGGGGTTCAGAAATCGAAGCATCAGCGCCTGCCCATTAAGAACTGGATAGCCCATGCCTTGTCCGGCGCCTACGTACCCACTATCCGCTGGGAGGATCGTGTTCAGAAAGCTTTGGTAGGGAGTTGCGTTATTCGAGTAGCGCTCGTTGAAGTACCCCTGCCCCCATCCCACCACAGGCAGCAGCAGCCCTACTAGAAGCGCGACCAGAGCCGCCGGTTTGCACGTCATCATCGGGCGAAAGCAAGGCAAGGAGAAACACGGCGTCGCGCCTCACGCGGCAGCGGCCCGGAAGATACGCCCCAACCCGCCGCGCGGGCCGGCGCTACCGCCAGCCGCTTCGCCGCTGCCACGCAGATTGCTTGTGCGTGCAGACAGGTGATAAGTCGGATTCGATAAAAATATTGTCTGCACAGACAACAGATTAGAATAATTCGCACAAGCTGTTATTTGTGCAGATGATATACTTCAATGATTCGACATAATAATTAGCTGCGCAGATAATATCCTTACACTTTTTGTGAATGCTTTTGTCTGCACAGATAGCCCCACTCAGCAGGTTGAGCGGATTACTAGCTGCACAGACAATGTCATTCATGTAGTTGGAAGGAATGTTTCGCGAGCGCACAAGCTGGTTCCAGGCGTCGGGCGACGATCTGGCAACTTACTTCCTGGCACCACGGGCCGAGCGGGGCGACTTGGCTTTCGAGAAATCGAAGAAATCGTAGACCTCCTGATCGGTATCGAAAACGACTTCGAGCTGCCCTTTCACGCGGCGCAACGCCACGGCCAGCGCGACCCAGTCGGTGGCGAGGGCCTTGATACTGGTCTGGATCTGGGCGTCGCCCTGGTCGCGCAGGGAATCGGCGGCGCGCAGCCCCTTCACCAACGCGGCCGCGCGCTTGGCGAGCGTGACTACGGGCGCACCGGCAGGGGGCGGGTTGAACACGGCGTAGAGCGGCTGGAGGGCGGCGGCGTAGTCGGCGTAGAGCTTCACGAGCACGTCGGACTTCGTGAGTAGCGTTTCCTGCCCCAGCACGCGGAGCTTGTTGTGGGTGAGCGGCCGAAAGTCTTTGAGGGCCGCCTGACCGAAGAGGGCCCCTTTGACAACCCGCTCTTGCTGTTCGAGCACGAAGGCCAGCCACGCCGCGCGGGCTTGCCGAAACGTTTCGGTGTTGCCGGCCGTGGGGTCGTTGCGCTGCAGCAGGTTGCGGTCGAACCGCGCGATGGCGTCGGCCAGTCCCACCACCAGCGGGTCGAACTCGGCCCCGAGGCGCCCGGTGGCGCGGCCCAGCCGCACGGCATCGAGGGTATACTGAGCGAGCCCGCGGAAATTGGGCCGCGAGATCACCAGCGTCAGAAACGCATTCTGGAAATAGGAGAAGTACGGGGGAGAAGCCATCGGGCAACGGGCACGCGGGATTAGAGCAACCACCCCGCCGCGCAACCTGCCCTACCGCGCCGAGGCACTGCAAATATGGGCCAACTTTGCGCCCGGCCGCGCCCTACCGCGCGCCCGTCACGCGGTACACCGCTTCGAGGGGGTAGTGGTCGGAGAAGGTGATCTCGTCGTGCACCTTCACCCACACCGGCTCCAGCCGGCCGGGCGTGCTGAACTGGTTGTCGATGCGCAGCAGCGGCAACCGGCCGTGGTACGTGGTGCCGAGCCCGGCCCCCAGGTACTGGTGGGTATTAGTGAGGCTATTGTTGAACGCCGAGTAGGTGTAGGAATACGGCACGTCGTTGAAGTCGCCGCACACCACCACCGGCAGCCGGCAGGCCGCTACGTGCGCCATCACGGTATCGGCCTGACGCGAGCGGCGCACGGCACCGTCGCGGAAGCGCCGCAGCAGGCGCAGGCCCGCGGCATCGAGCCAGGCGCGCCGCCGGGTCGTGGCGACGATGGCGCCCTCGTCGAGCGACATACTCTGGAAGTGCACGTTGTAGACCCGGAGCGTGTCGGCCGGTCGACCGGCGCGGGCGGGCCGGCACACATCGGCCCACTGGGCGTGGTTCTGGGTGAGGCGGCCGAAGGAGATCGTGCCGCGCCGCACGATCGGGAAACGCGAGAAGATGGCCAGCCCAAACTCCTGCCCCTTGACCTTATACGCCACCGACACGAACCGGTGCCGCCCGCGCGCGATGGCGTAGGTAGTCTGAAAGAAGGGATAGGGCTTCCAGAGGGCGATCTGGTTGTAGTACTCCTGCAAGCAGATGACGTCGGCGGACTGACCCGCGACCCACTCGATCTGCGCCTTCGACGAGGCGTAGTGCGGGTCGGCGAGGCTCTTGTAGTAGTTGAAGATGCGCACGTTGTAGGAGAGCACCCGCAGCGGATCGGGTACCGAGTCGGCGCGCCCGACGGTGGGCAGCTTGGAGCGGCTGTGCGCGGGCGGCGCGTCCGGCGGCGGCGGATGCAGGGCGAAGCCCCGCTGCACGTACCCCCACCCCAGCACCAGCACCGCCAGCGGCAGCAGCGCGCTGGCCCGGCGCCGAAACGCCAGCACGAGCAGCAGCCCCACGTTGAGCGCCAGGGCGGCCGGCAGCGTCAGCGCCCCAAACGCGGTGGGCCACCACCAGCGCGGCGGCACCTGCGTGCAGAGCGCGGCCAAGGCCGCCCACGCCGACGCCCCGCCCACCAGCCACCGCCACAGCCCGCCGCCCCGACCGGCGCGGGCAGCGCGGGCAGCGCGACCAGCGCGGGAAGGGCTGCGGGAAGAGCGAAACAGCATAACTAAAAACCGGGCAGGGAAGGTGCGGGGGCATCCCAGTTCCGACGATCGGTAAGCTTGACGCCCGCACCCCCGGCCGTGTGATACATCCAC
>JBKJUQ010000011.1:0-8778 GCA_046590685.1 Hymenobacteraceae bacterium | reverse complement strand
ATCGGGCTGGCACCTGATGGGCAATCCCTACCCTTCCAAGATCGACTGGACGCTGCTGACGCTCACCGGGATGTACAACTCGTTCTACAAGAACCGCTCGACCGGCGTGACCAGTGGCATCTACGACACCTACGTCAACGGAGTATCGACGGGCCCATCGGGCAACGAGTTCATCGCCGCCAACCAGGCCGTCTTTACGCGCGTGGCCGTCGCGGGCGTCGCGGGGAGCATCCAGTTCCAGAACTCGGCGCGCATCATCGAGTTCCGCGACGATCCGACGGCGCCGTTCTTCCGCGGCACGTCTACCGCCCAGGCCCGCCCGCTACTCCGGCTGGCCGTGGGAGGTGCCCCCGATCTGCACGACGAAACGGTGGTGTATTTTGAGCAAGGTGCTACTACTGGCCTCGATACCGACCACGATGCCTTCTACATCAACGGCGGCTATCCGCTGGGAATCTACTCGCAGGTGGGCGCGGAAAATCTGGCCATCACCGGCTTGCCAGCCCTGACGGCAACCACCGACTACACGCTGCCCCTCGTAGTCAATAGCACCGTGCCAGGCACTTATTCACTCAATGCGCAGGAATTGCTCAGCTTCCCCGCGGGCTTCCAGGTGCTGTTACAGGATGCTCTAACCGGCGTTACCCAGGATCTGACGCTGACTCCCAGCTATAGCTTCACCACAATAGCTACCACGGGTACCAACACCCGATTTTCTCTGCGCTTCCGGGCGGGCGGGGTGACGGGCGTAAATGAAGCCGGATCGGCCGCAGAATTCGACGTCTACCCCAACCCGTTAAAAGGCAGCGATCGCCTCAACATCGTACTGGCGGGCGTGGAGGCCGGCAAAAAAGTATCTGCGGTACTCTATAATCAGGTAGGCCAGCAGGTCTGGAGCGCACTGCTGCCAGCAGTGCTGGGTGGAGTGCACGCCGACGTGACTACGCAGCTACCCCGCGGAGTGTACACGTTACAGGTAACACTACCTACCGGCGCGAAGCAAAGTCGTCGCGTGATTATTAATTAAATCGGCCGAATAAAACTGCTTGCTGAAAATCAAAAAAAGCCTGCCTTAATCAGTAGGTTTTTTTGTGGCTACTTGTTTGGTAAGATTATTTGGCGCGTTGACTAAAAGCACCCTCAAATGACCTGATTAACGTCAGTTAACCAGTTGACAAACATCCTAGAAGTGGGCAGCGGCGCCTGGTAATTTTACAGCGGTGCAAGTATTTTCCGAACAGGCAACTGCTGTTGATTAGATACCTATCCACTGCATAAGCCAATCCTTTTTCGGGAATTTTCCCTCAACTCTATGCCGATGCCTGCTCGCCTTCTAATTACCGGCGCCACGGGCAACGTGGGGGGCGCGGCCCTACGGGTCTTGCTGCGGCAGCGGCCGAGTGGCACCACGCTGGCCGTTGCTTCCCAGTACCCCGAAGACGACCGGGTTCAGCTCGCTCTGGGCGGCGCTGATCACGTGGAGGTAGTGTCATTCGATTTTACGAAGCCCGAAACGATAGCCCCCGCGCTGCGCGGCGTGACGGGATTGCTGCTGATGCGGCCGCCGGCGCTCAACGAAGTGGCGACTTACCTGAAGCCGGTGGTGCAGGCCGCCGTGGCGGCCGGCGTGGGCCACATCGTATTTCTCTCGCTGCAAGGGGCGCAATACAACCCGTTTGTGCCGCACCACAAAGCAGAAAGGTACCTCGAGGATTCGGGCGTGCGCTACAGCTTCCTGCGGCCGAGCTTCTTTATGCAGAATCTCAGCTCGTCGCTGCGCGAAGACATCCGCGATCGCGACCAGATAATGCTGCCGGCGGGCCACGCCCGCACCAGCTTCGTGGACGCGGAGGACGTGGGCACGGTAGCCGCGCAGCTCCTGCTGGCGCCGCCGACGGCCTCGGCCGCCTACGAGCTGACCAGCTACGACGCCCTGACTTACGACGAAATCGCGGCCCGGCTAACCGAGGTGCTGGGGCGCCCCATTCGCTATCACGCGGCCGGCATCTGGGAATTCCGCGCCCACGAGCGGGCCAAGGGGACCCCTGCCGCGCTCGTGAACGTGATGACCGGCATTTACCTGGCGGCCCGGTTCGGGCTGGCTTCCCACGTCTCGCCCGTTTTGGGGGAGCTGCTGGGCCGGGCACCTAACTCGCTGCGCGATTTCCTGAAGCGCGAGCGCACGTGCTGGCTGCCGGCACCTGGCGGGGTGCCTCCCCTTCGCGGACACGTTGCCCAGCCGGTTGGCGCGACGAATGCGGTGGATTATTGAATGCCGCCTGGTGGTGCTCGCCCGCTTCGAGACTATCAACCTATGTCGACCGCTCACCTGCTGAAGCCGGGACTGACCGACGCCACCGTCGCCCGGTCGCGGGCGGAAAACGGCCGAAACCTGCTCACCTGCGACGGCCGCTCGGGCCTGTTCGTCACGCTGAAGGAAGTGGTGGCCGAGCCGATGTTTTTGCTTCTGCTGGCCGCCTGCGCCGTCTATTTTGGGCTGGGCCGGGTTGAAGAAGCCGTTACGCTCATCGGGGCCTTGCTACTGGTCGCGGGGATTTCGGTCTATCAAGCCGTTCGCAGCGACCGGGCGCTGGGGGCGCTGCGCGACCTGACCCAACCGCAGGCGCAGGTGCAGCGGAACGGGCGCCAGACCACCGTGCCGGTCGAAGATATCGTGGTCGGCGACGAGGTGCTGCTTGCCGAAGGCGAGCGCATTCCTGCCGACGGCGTTCTGCACGATCTCAACGACTTTTCGGTAGATGAGGCCATCCTGACTGGTGAGGCGGTACCGGTCACGAAAGTGGCCGGCGACCGGGTTTTTGCCGGTACCAGCACGGCGTCGGGGAGCGGTTGGCTCACCGTGACGGCCGTGGGCGGGCAAACCGAGCTGGGCCGCATCGGGCGGAGTATCGCCACCATCGCCACCGAAAAAACGCCGTTGCAGCTCCAGGTCAGCCAGTTCGTGCTGCGGATGGCGTGGATCGGCGCGGGCGCGTTCGCGCTGGTGTGGGGGATCAACTACGCGCGGTCCGGCGATTGGGTCACGGCCCTGCTCTTCGGCCTGACGCTGGCGATGTCGATCCTACCGGAAGAGATTCCCGTGGCCTTCAGCAGTTTTATGGCCCTCGGGGCTGCCCGCCTGAGCCGGATGGGCGTTCTCACCAAGCAGCCCCAAACGGTGGAGAGTCTTGGCTCGGCTACGGTGATCTGCGCCGACAAAACCGGCACCATCACCCAGGACGGAATGCGCGTCCGGCAGCTGTACGACGGCCTGACCGATGCGCTCGTGCCGCTGCCCGCAGCGGATGATTCGTCGCCCCCTGCCCTATCCACCACGGTCGCGGCGGTACTGGCCTACGCCCGCTGGGCCAGCGAAACCAGCCCCTTCGACCCGATGGAACAGGCCATCGTCGCGGCTTTCGCCGCCGCCGACCCGGCCGGCGCTGCGGCGGCATACCCGATGATCCACGAATACCCGCTGGCCGGTACGCCCCCGATGATGACCCACGTCCGGCAGCCCCCAGGCGGCGAGGTGATCGTGGCCGGCAAGGGCGCCGTTGAGCATATTCTGGCCGTGTGCCGGCTTGAGTTGGCCGTAGCCGACCGGATTTGCAGCGTCACAAAACAGCTATCGGAGAAAGGTTATCGGGTGCTGGGCGTGGCGCGCGGCACGTATTCGCCGCCGACATTTCCCGCCCGCCAGGACGATTTTACGTGGTCGTTTCTTGGCCTCATCGCGCTCGAAAATCCGCCCAAGCCGAACGCGGGTGCGGTCATTGGGGCGTTTACGGCCGCCGGTATCCGGGTAAAGATGATTACCGGCGATTACGCCGAAACGGCTCAGGCCATTGCCCGGCAGGTGGAGCTGCCGGGCGCCGATACGCTGCTGACGGGCCAGGAAGTGATGGCAATGGACGAACCGACGCTCCGGCAGCGCGCCGCCGACACGGCCGTGTTCGCGCGGATGTTCCCGGAAGCCAAGCTGCGGGTGGTGGAAGCCCTGAAAGCCAACGGCGAAGTGGTGGCGATGACCGGCGACGGCGTCAACGACGGCCCGGCGCTGAAAGCCGCCCACATCGGCGTGGCGATGGGCCGGCGCGGAACGGAAGTGGCGCGGCAGGCCGCGTCGCTCGTGTTGGTCAACGACGACCTGAGCAGTATGGTCGAGGCCATCGCGCAGGGCCGGCGGATTTACCAGAATTTCAAGAAAGCCGTTTTCTACATCGTTTCCATCCACATTCCCATTATTCTGGCGGTAACCGTGCCGCTGCTGGCTAACTGGCAGTGGGCAAACCTGTTCACGCCCATTCACATCATTTTTCTGGAGCTGGTGATGGGGCCGACGTGTTCGATTGCCTTCGAAAACGAACCCGCCGAAGCGGGGCAGATGCAGCAGCCGCCCCGGCCGCTGACGGCCACCTTCCTGGTGGGCGCCGAGCTGGGCCGGAGCATTGTCCAGGGGTTGGGCATCGCGCTGGCCGTGCTGGGCGTGTACTACGTGGCAATGCAACGGGGCGAACCTGAGGCGGTGGTCCGCACGCTGGTGTTCTCGACGCTGGTGCTGAGCAACATCGTGCTGACGCTGGTCTGCCGGTCGTTTACGCAGTCGGTGTTTCGCACCCTGCGGGTACCGAACCGGGTACTGTGGCTGATGCTAAGCTTAACGTTCGGGCTGCTGCTCGCGACGCTGTTCGTGCCCGTTGCGCAACAGCTGTTCGGGTTCGTGCCGGTGTCGGCGGGGGCATTGGGGGGATGCGCGCTGGCCGCGCTGGCGGGCGCCGGCTGGGTGGAAGGGTATAAAGCCGTGGGGCAGAGTCAGTAAATCGGGTAGCAACCGTCTTCAGCCCGGCTGACTTCATCTGCCTCCGATTTCTTACCTCGCTCGTGACTTAGGGCATGGTGAACGAGAAGTCGGCGCTGAAAATCATCGCCGTAAGCCCGGTACTTTGACGGTAGTAGGCGTAACGCAGATCCAACGCTTTGAACTTGGCTACCCGGCCGCCGAAAGGTATCTTAAACCGACTCAGGCCATAGACCGGCGAGTAGCGCAACCCCAACCCCAGCTTGTTGGCCGAGAAGGCGGCCAGGTCGTAGTCGGACGTGTAATAGGGGTCGGCGATGGCGTGCTCCAGATAGGGCGCGAAGTAGGTGGACGCCGTCTGGACGTGGTAGCGGTAGAACGGATAGACCACGAAGAAGGGCGTCACCTTGAGCGGCGTCTCCAGCTCGAAGGTGTGGGCGCGAATGCCGAAGTTGTCGTTGTAGAAGCGGTAGAAGCCGCGCACCTGCACCAGATCGGTGGCGTAGTACGTCAGCCGCAGGCCAACGGGGTATTTGTACCGCTGGCGCGGCAAAAGCTCCGTTTGAGCCATCCCGTAGCCGGCCCCGGTTTCCTTGAAGTACACACGGTGAAACGGCGTACTCAGCAGGCCGCGCTGGGCCACTAGCTCGGTGCTCACGGCCATCTGTAGTCGCTGCGTCAGCACCTGCGAGTACACGATGTTGAGGTTGAAGCTCTGGCGCGTATCCGTGCCTGACCCTTGGTTCTGCCGACCACTACCCGTGCGCAGCTCCACGGGGCGGATAAGGGTGGCCTGATCGAAAAACGCCTGTCCGGCGACGTTCAGCTCGCGGTTGCCATCCTTCGAGGCGTGCGCCCACGACGCGCTCACGTTGAAGGAGCGGTAGTCGTACTCGGTCGAGAAGCCCCCCCCGAGACCGACAATTGTCCGTTTATCGGCCAGGGTCCGCGAGTACCCCAGATCCAGGTGGTAGCGCGTGTCGTGGGCCGACGGCGAGGAGAGCACCTGATCGATCCGATCGGTGGAGGCCGACGCGTAGTAATCCAGCCCGAAGTTGGCCAAGACGCGCGTGGCCGAGTCGAGCGGCACGTTCAGGATAATGGTCGGCGTCAGGTCGGTGAGCTGCTGCGTTCCGCGGCCGCCTTCCACGGCCCCGTGGTCGCCGTCCTGCTGATAATAGCTCGTTAGGATATTGAGCTCCGTTTCGCCGGAGCTGCCGGTGTGGGGCGCCGGCGCACTACCCGTAGGCGCGCCGTACCCGTCGACCCGGTTAGGCGTCGGGGTAGCCTGGGCCCACGTCAGAACGGGCGCGAGTAGCAACAGGCCAAGACCGCCGAAGCGGCGCGCCATATCAAGAGAAGGCAGCATAGTTCGTCGGATCAAAAACCGCTAGTTGCAGCCACAGCCGCCGCCCGCTTTGCCGCCATTCGCGCCGCCCGCTCCTTCGCGGTAGCTCTCGAAATTGGTTTCGTAGACCTCCACGCGCTTGTTGGCGAGCTTCATATCCTCGTCGTTGAGGTAGACTTTCTGGTAAGCCGCCACCGACACGCAGCCGGATAGTGTCCCACCGGCCAGGGCCAGCGTGACTACAAGCACCAGCCGGAATGGGCGCACAAGCAGGAAATGCGTCATCATTGCGTAGCCGGAAGCTTGCCGGGTGTAGCGTGGTCGGAGTAGTAATTAGCCGTCATCCCCTTCGAGGTGAGCGTCCGGCCGTCGTTGGTGATGAGGGTACAATCGACGTTTTTGAGGCGATTGATAAAGGCCAGTCCCTCCGCTGGTCCCTTCACAAAAACCACCTCGTCGAGGCCGTCAGCCAGCTCCACGTCGGGGCAGATGATGGTAACCGAGCGCAACCCGATGGCGGGGTAGCCGGTGTGTGGGTTGATGATGTGCCCGTAATACTGCCCTTTCACCGTGAAGTACTGCTCGTAGTTGCCAGCGGTCACGACGGCCACATCCGTCACGGTCAGCCACGAGGAAACGGTTTGGGGGTGGGCCGGATCGCCGATGGCGATGCGCCAGAGCGAGCCGTCGCCCTGCCGGCCCCAGCACGACACGTCGCCGGAGCCATTGATCAGGCCGCCCGTGATGCCCATCTGCCGCATCAGGGCCTGCGCCCGCCGCACCCCGTAGCCTTGCAGGATACCCGCCAGATTCATTCGCATCCCCTTCTCGGCCAGCAGCACCGAGTGGACGGACGGATCGAGGATCATTTTGCGGTAGTCGATGTGCCGCACCGAGGCCCGCACCACGGCGGAATCGGGCAGCGCGGCGTGCTCCTGACGGTCGAACCGGTAAATCTTCTCCCCTCCCGCGAACGTGATATCGAAGGCGCCATCGCTGAGCGCTGACAGCTTGAGGGTACGCGCAATCAGGTCGTACACCTCCTGATCTACCACCACCGGATGCAGGCCCGCCGCGCGATTTACCTGTGTGATCTGCGAGGCAGAATCCCAGTAGGAGCAGAGCCGGTCGATACGCCGGGCTTCGGTAATCCCGGCCCGGATCGCCCGCCACGCCAGCGAGTCGTCGGCCGACACGGCCGTGAACGTAAAGTGCGACCCCATCAGCTGCGCGCTGCGGGTGAAGTTGCGGAGTCTGGGCGCGGCAACAGTATCCGCCGCCGGTTGCGCGGCCGCCGCAAGCGAACCGGTCAGCAGACTCAGCAGCAACAGCCGCGCGGCCTTCGGCAACGCCAAAGTACAAATCAGATGCAGGAAGCTGCGCACGGACGCTTATTTAGGAGCGAGGAGCTGCGTCAGGTGCTTATCGTAGGCGGTCGGGCCACCCGCCCGGTACCCGGTCTTCGCCAGTACTTTCCCCTCGGGGGAGAGGAGAACGACGAGTGGAAAAACGCCCTCGTTGTTAAGCTGGGCGGCCGCCTGCTCGTTACGCTTGACCTGGTCGGCAGGCAGCTTATTTTTCTTGCTGCGGGGGAAATCGAAGTGGCACAAAACAAACCGGTCCTGCGCATACTGCGCGAACTCGGGCTGATCGAGCACTTCCTGCTTGAGCATAATGCACGGCTTGCACCAATCGGACCCGGAAAAAACGGCCAGTACCGGCTTGTTGCTGGCTTTAGCTTGTTGCATCGCGGCCGTCAGGTCGGTGTTCCAGGTAGATGCCGGCGTTTGGGCGCTGGCCTCCAGGGTGGTTAATAGGGCCCAAAGACCCAAAAGCAAAAGCCGCATTGGAATGAAGATCTAGCGGGAGGATCACAGCACAGGTACCCCGCAAACGATGCTACAGGGTACAATCACTCAGCCTGAACGGTGAACCCAGCATCGGTAAAGATTGCCGCTGCTCTGATGAAGAAATAATGAAGCAAATCAAGCGTGGGGATGAGAAAAATCAGGCGCGCTGTTTCCGGGGTTAACTCCCAGTCTGAATGGGGTACCGACGCTGATGATGGCGGAGTTAGGGCCAGCCAGACCAGCAGGCATACGGGGATACATGCTTGTTCGAGAAATAACAGCCAATGCATTAGGGCTCAAGCTTTATAGCGGGCACGACTCAAGCTATCAAATGCCTTCGAATAGCAGCGCTGTTTCCAGATAGTCGGGCACGGTCACGTTAGGCCAGCCTTTTTCCTGCCGCAGCGTGTGCGCCAGGGCTTCGGCCGCCACCGGCTCGCCGTGCACAACGAACGTGCGCTTCGGCGCCTGCTCAAAATTGCCCAGCCAGCGCAGCAGATCCTGCCGGTCGGCGTGGGCGGACAGGCCGCCGAGGTGTTCGACGTGGCAGCGCACGGGCACGAGCTGGCCGAACATCTTGATTTGCACTTCACCGTTCTGCAAACGGCGGCCACGGGTGCCCTCGGCTTGGTAGCCGAGCAGCAGGAGCGTATCCTGCGGCTTAGGCAGGCGGTGAAACAGGTGGTGCACGATTCGCCCGCCGGTACACATCCCGCTGGCGGAAATAATGATGGCCGGCCCGGTTTCTTGGTTCAAGGCCTTTGAATCGCGCGATTCGG
>JBKJUQ010000567.1:0-4689 GCA_046590685.1 Hymenobacteraceae bacterium | reverse complement strand
CCGAGTAGAATGTTCCGACCGAATACGGCCTGCGCGTCGGCGTCCAGGGCGGCGGATGTTCGGAGATGAGCTATCTGCTCGGCTTCGATAAGCCGAAGACCAGCGATGAGACCTACGAGCTCGACGGCGTGCTGCTGATGATGGATCGCAAGCACGCGATGTACGTTCTCGGCATGGAAGTCGACTTCCAGGACGGCCTCAACGCCCGCGGCTTCATCTTCAACAACCCCCAAGCTAAGAGCTCCTGCGGCTGCGGCTCGTCGTTCTCAGCGGGATAGCAGCCGTTTCTTATTGGCTTGAAATGCAAGCGCCCCGGCCGGAAGGTCGGGGCGCTTTTTCGTTTACGGTTCTGAATTAGTCTGCTGCGGTAATTCCTATACCCAGTATGATCAAAATCAGACTAAGCATGGAAGCCTCTACACTGAAATTTCGCCAGAAAAGCAGACGGTAACGCCGGTCAGTAGTGAGATTACCTTTTTTCAAAGCGCCTTCAGGAGCGTAGCTAACGCCTATCCACAGCAGTACAGGCGAGATGATGAGCACAAGACAGGTAAAAATCAGCAAACTCGCACCTACAATCATCTCGTTATCAAGCCCTCCGCTCAATGCCAGTATGAGCAGAATAATTGCGATTGAATTGGTTAAAGTACAAAAGCCAAGTGCCATCCGACCGTAATACATAGCTTCAATAAGTCGTCGTCATATCCGCCAGCACTTCTAGAGCCCGCGCGAAATACGCAGGCTTCGCTTTCTTACGGCCGTAAAAATCCGCCGAAAAATAACGTAAAAAACACCGTCGCCAGCACCAGATTCCCCCAAAAGAGCCACCGGAAACGGCGCACCGGCGCGTCATCGGCTGACCAGCCTACGCGAAACGTGCCGCGCGGCGCCCCTACAATGCTCATGATGAACAGCACGGGCGCTACCAGTGCGGCAAACCAGAGGTACAGGAATAGCAGCGAGCTAAACCCGGTGAAGCTAAATCTTTTAAAAATCAGAACCCAAGCCAACGCGACAGCATTCGCGATGAGGCAAATCCAGACGGAGATTCGAGCGAGCTTCAGCATCTTAGTACGTTGTCGTCATATCCGCCGGCACTACCAGGATATAATCCGCTTTCCCTCGGTTCTCCTGCTCCAGCTTCCCCAAATCCTCCTGCGAAACGGTGCTGATGGTGAGCAGCCGGGTGCCGGGCGCTTCCTGCAAGAGGTACTCGCAGATGCCGGAGTGGTCGTCGGAGTGGAACGAGCCGTTGAAGTGCAGCACCGTTTCACCGGCGCCCCGCGCGGCGGCAATAAAGTGCGCCATCGTCGCATCTTTCAGCGCCTGCGCAGCAATCATCCTGTCGAGCCCCTCCCCGCCCCCACCGTGGCCGGCATCGCCGCCAAACATCGCCCGCATCTTCTGATAAGCCGGGCGCTGGCCATCCACGGTCAGCGGCAGCGGCATCAGCCACGATTTCTCCTTCTCCGGCAAATTGGCCAATGACGCCGCGCCTTCCTTTGCCACCTGCCGGGCCAACGGACGCGGCACGTTCGTACCGATGAAGCGCAGGTGGTTCGTGCGCGCCAGCTCCACGAGCGGCCGGTAATCGGTGACGTAGTTGGGCCAGGGGCGGGTTTTGTCGGTCAGGTCTTTTTCGGTGATGGAGTCGCAGACGGCCACGTAGCCGGCCAGCACGGGCTGCACGTCGCGCTCGAACATCTCCGCCGCGAGCACGAGCTTGGTGCCTTTCGCCTTCAGCAGGTCCTGTGCGACCTGCAGCTCCAGCCAGTGCGCGATGGGGTTGTTGTGCGCTTCGCCGAACAGCACCACGTCGGCGCCCGCGAGCGCCTTCGTCAGCTTCTCATACTTCACCGCCTTGCCCGCGCCCGTGAAGAGCCGGTACGCGGGCTTGTCGCCAGCCTTTTGAGCGAGGCTGGGGAGGGCGAGAAGCGGTAGCAGCAGCTGTAACGCCAAGCTCCAGCTTGGCCCGCGCGATGCTCGACCGCCAAGCGTCAGCAAGCCAAGCTGGAGCTTGGCGTTACGCCAGCGTCGGGTCAGCCGAAAAGCTAGCCTTTGTAGAACAGCCATTTGCCCAGCTCGCGGAAAGTCGGCTTCTTGCCGTACATCAGGATACCCACGCGGTAAATGCGGCCGGCCAGCCAGATAGTACCCACAAAACCCGCCACCAGCAGCCCCATCGACAGGGCCAGCTGCCAGCCGGGCACCCCGCCGAACGGCAGGCGCATCACCATCGCGATGGGCGAAGTGAAGGGAATGATCGACATCCACGTCGCCAGCGCACCGTCGGGATTGCGGATGATGCTGGTCTGGGCAATGATGAAGGTGAAGATCAGCGGCAGCGTGACGGGCAGCATAAACTGCTGCGCGTCGGTATCGGAATCGACCGCCGACCCGACGGCCCCGAACAGCGCGGAGTACAGCAGGTAGCCGCCGAGGAAGTAAAACACGAACACTGCCAGCAGCAACGGCCAGTTCTGGTTCTGCATCAGCCCGAGAAACTCGCCGGCGGCCTGCTTTTTCTCGTCGCGCGCCGAAGCGGGGGCTTTGGCCAGGTCCGCCGTGGGCGCGTCAAGGGTGGTTACTTGACCGGTTTGCATCACGCGGGCGGCGGGCGTAGTGGCCGCGATGCCGAACTGACTCGTCACGACCGTCGAGAGCGTACTGGTCAGCACCACCCACAGCGCGAACTGGGTGAGCCCCACCGCCGCAATGCCGAGCACCTTGCCCATCATCAGCTCAAAGGGCTTCACCGACGAGATCATCACTTCCACGATGCGGTTCGTCTTTTCCTCAATCACCCCGCGCATCACCTGGATGCCGTAGAGGAAGATGAACATGTAAATCAGGAACGAGCCCGCGTAACCGAGCCCCGCGGCCAGATCGCCGCTGTCCGACTGCTCGCCGGCTTTGTCGATGCGGGTGGTTGCCAGCTCAAAATCGGCCGGGTCGCGGGCCGCGTCGATCACGCGCGGGTCGACGCCGGCGCGCGTCAGGCGCTGGTTTTCGAGCTGCCGCTTGATGAGGCGCTCCAACCGGTTTTGCTGCCCTAAGCCGAGGTTAGACGCCATCATGAGCTGCACGCCGGTGGGGTGCGTGGGGTTTAGGTCACGCGGCACATACAGCAGCACCGTGCCCTTCTGGCCTTTCAGACGGGCTTTTTCGGCCGCCAGCGTCCCGGCAGTCGTTTCGAACCGGAACGGCGCCGGCTCGGCCTCCGCCAGCAGGCCCGGCGCCAACAGCTTGCTCTCATCGAGCACCCGCACCCGCACGACATCATCATCAGACGACGCCAGCAGTACCGGCACCACGAACAGCGCCGCCAGCAGCACCGGCGCGAGCAGCGTCATCACCACGAAGCTCTTTTTCTGAACCCGCGTGAGGTATTCGCGCTGCATTATCAGCCAGATCTTTTCCATTGTAGTCGGTTGGTGCTTGGTCAGTTAGTGAGCTGGTGCTTGGTCCGTCGGTGGCGAGCCTATCAGAACGTAGCGCGGGGCCGGATGTAGCGCGGGGCGCTGGCCCGCGACGAGCGAAGCGAGTTCCGCGTAGTGCTCGGTGCGCTATACACGAAGCGACAGCGCTGCCGCGCTCGCGGGCCAGCGCCCCGCGCTACGTTCCGTTACGCTACGACCGCTTCGCTCTCGCGCACGGTGCGAATGAAAATATCGTTGATGCTCGGAATCAGCTCGCGCACGGCGTGAATCTCGGCGGGCGTCTTCTCGATCAGGAAGCGCAGCAGCACGTTCAGATTGACCCCGTTGAGGAGCTGCGCCGTGATGCGGAAATGACCGTCCGCCAGTTTTTCCTGCTCCACCACGTGAAAGTCCGGGTGCGCCAGAATCGGGGGCGCCGGGCTAGCCCCAATCACTTCGTAAGTGCTCGTCCGGAACGAGTTGCGCACCTCCTTCACCGGCCCGTCGAGCACTTTGCGCGAGCGGTTGATGAGCGCGATGTGGTCGCAGAGCTCTTCCACCGACTCCATCCGGTGCGTCGAGAAAATGATCGTCGTCCCCTTCCGCCGCAGCTCCAGAATCTCGTCCTTGATGAGGTTGGCGTTGATGGGGTCGAACCCCGAAAACGGCTCGTCCAGAATCAGCAGCTCGGGCTCGTGGAGCACCGTCGCGATGAACTGCACCTTCTGCTGCATTCCCTTCGAGAGGTCTTCGACGTTCTTCTGCGCCTGCCCCTTGAAGTCGAGCTTGTCGAGCCACCGATTGATGCGGCGCAGCGCCTCGTCCTTCGACAGCCCCTTGAGGCGCGCCAGGTACACGAGCTGGTCGCCCACCTTCATCTTCTTGTACAGCCCCCGCTCCTCGGGCAGGTAGCCGATCCGGCCGATGTGGCTCGGATTCAGCCGCTCGCCGCCGAACAGCACCTCGCCCGAATCGGGCGCCGTGATCTGGGTGATGATGCGGATGATCGACGTCTTACCGGCCCCGTTCGGCCCCAGCAGCCCGAAGATGGAGCCTTTCGGAATATCAAACGACACGTCGTCAACGGCCGTGTGGCGCTCGTACTGCTTTACAACGTGGCGAACGGAGAGTAGCGGCGCAGCAAGGGTTTCAGTCATAACGCCGCAAAGATGCCGATAAGCCGCCAAGGTCGCTTCTTCGCACCCGGAAAGCTCACAAAAAAAGCCTCCGACCGGTACGTGATGCCTACGGCCGGGGGCGGCGAATGGGG
>JBKJUQ010000509.1:0-4577 GCA_046590685.1 Hymenobacteraceae bacterium | reverse complement strand
GTTCTGGCGTACGTACAGCGGGGTGCCAAGGGCCAGGATATCGCCCAGGGAACCGGCTGGTACGCGCGCTGCCGAGTCGAGCGGGGTAAGCCGAGCGCCGGCCGCGAAGTAAGCGGCCGGCTGGCCCGTGACGACGGCGGCGGGTAGCCCGACGCGCAACGAGTCGGACTGCCCGCGGGCGCCGAGCGAACACAGCGCACCGGCGCCCGCGACCATCACGGGTAGCGTCAACCGGGAAATAAGCAGCCGTCCGGCGGCGCGGAACCCCGCGCGCCGACAGCCGAAAGCGAAACGCATCGCAGTGGCCGAACACGACGCCCCTCTCCCCGGGAGCGCGTCAGATCCAAGAAAACGCGTTGGCAGGTCTCCTGGCTTGCGGCCGGTGGGGTCGCCTTCCCGGCCGGGGACGCGCAATGCGACCGCCGCCAGTGGCTGTTGTGACCCTCCCGTTGGTTCGTTTCTCCCGGAAGAGAATACGAAGCCGCTCTACAGTTGCGGGGACAGCGCCGGATTCGCACCGGCTTCCCATTTTCAGCTTCCGCGGGTGAAGGCAACACCCGCGTCGGCCACCAAAGCGCCCGACAAAAGTACGGGTGCGCTTCGTGAGTTGTCGCGGGGGGCTTGTGGATACCCGGAGGCCCCTTTCGCTTACGCGAAGGTGGGTGCAGGATATCCGGAGGCCCCTTTCGCTTACGCGAAGGTGGGTGCAGGATATCCGGCAGGGCCTTTCACTTACGCGAAGGTGGGTGCAGGATATCCGGAGGCCCCTTTCACTTACGCGAAGGTGGGTGCAGGATATCCGGCAGGGCCTTTCACTTACGTGAGAAGGGCTTTGGATGATCCAGCACCCAACTGGTGCCGTACTCCTTACTCTCTCTCTCCTCTTTTTTGCGCGACTCGTGATTCTCCCGCCCACTTTCTACCGCCGCCCCGACCCCACCGTCATCGCCCGTGAGCTGCTGGGGAAGGTGCTCGTCTCGGAGATCGGTGACCAGCGCACGGCGGGCCTCATCACCGAAACCGAGGCGTATGCGCACGTTGGCGACCGCGCGTGCCACTCGCATCTGGGGCGTTTTACCGACCGTACCCGCGTGATGTACGAGCCCGGTGGCGTCGCGTACTGCTACCTGGTGTACGGGCTGCACGTGCTGTTCAACCTTGTCACGAACGAGGCTGGCCGGGCTGATGCCGTGCTGATTCGCGGGCTGGAGCCGTTGGAAGGGGAGGCGGTGATGCTCGCGCGGCGCGGGCTTAAGCACGTGGCGCGCAACCTCACGGCCGGCCCGGGCCTACTCAGTCAGGCCCTCGGCATCAGCAAAGCGCAGTACGGGCACGACCTCACTACCGGCCACGAGCTGTGGATCGAAGACCGGGGCGCCGCGATCGCCGACGCCGACATCATCGCCTCCCCGCGCGTGGGCATCGACTACGCCGGCGAGGATGCGGCGCTGCCGTGGCGGTTTAGGCTGAAAGGGTCGCGGTGGACGAGCCCGGCGAGGTAGGGGAATGTAGCGCGGGGCGCCGGCCCGCGAGCGCGGCAGCGCTTTCACACGAAGTACGCCGTGCACTACGCGGAACTCGCTGCGCTCGTCGCGGGCCGGCGCCCCGCGCTACATTCCGCGCTACAATTCAGACTCGGCTGCGCCGGTCGTCCGCTTCCATCTGAATCAGCTTCGCGATGAGGGCCGTCCAGCCGGTTTGGTGGGAGGCGCCGCAGCCGCGGCCGTTGTCGCCGTGGAAGTATTCGGGGAAGATCAGTAGATTCTGGAAGTGCGGGTCGTCGCGGTAGCGCTCGGCCTGGTTGCCGTAGATCGGGCGCAGACCGGTTTCCTTGTCGGGCAGAAACAAGCGTAACAGGCCGCGGGCGAGGGCGTCGGCGATGTCGCGCAGGGTCAGCAGCTTGCCCGAATGGGTCGGAAACTCGACCAGAAAATCGTCGCCGTAGTAGTGGTGGAAGCGCTGCAGCGACTCGATGATGAGGAAGTTGACCGGCAACCAGATCGGGCCGCGCCAGTTGGAGTTGCCGCCGAACATCGACGAGTGCGACTCGCCCGGCTCGTACGTCACGGTCGCTTCCTCGCCGCCGACGGGCGCGAAGCGGTACGGTTCGAGGGCGTACACCCGCGAGAGCGAGCGGATGCCGTAGCCGCTCAGAAACTCCGCTTCGTCGAGCATGCGGCGCAGCAGCGCCTTCATGCGGTGGCCGCGCAGCAAGCTCAGGAGCTGGGTTTCGCCGCGGCCGGGCACTTGCCAGCGACTCACGAGGGCGGCGAGCTCGGGGCGGTTAGTCAAAAACCACGTCAGGCGCTTGGCGAAGTGCGGCGCGACCACCATCAGCTCCGGGTCGAGCACCTCCACGGCAAAGAGCGGAATGAGGCCCACCATCGAGCGCACCTTCAGCCGCTGGTGGCCGCCGTCGGGCGCGAGCAGCGCATCGTAGTAAAACTCGTCGTCGGGGTCCCAGAGCGAACCCAGGTCGCTGCCGACGTTTTCCATCGCCCCGGCGATGTAGAGAAAGTGCTCGAAGAATTTCGACGCCATATCCTCGTACACCGGGTTGTAGCGGGTCAGCTCCAGCGCCATCCGCATCATCGTCAGCGCGTACATCGCCATCCAGCTCGTGGCGTCGGCCTGTTCCAGAAAGCCCCCGCCGGGTAGGGGCGCCGAGCGGTCGAACACGCCGATGTTGTCGAGCCCCATAAACCCGCCCTGGAAGAGGTTGCGCCCTTCGCGGTCTTTGCGGTTGACCCACCATGTAAAGTTGACGAGCAGCTTCTGAAACACCGATTCGAGGAACGGCAGGTCGCCGACGGGATCAGCTTCGGTTTCGCCGCCGACCGGGTGCTTCGCCGTGATCTTGTAGACCCGCCACGCCGCCCACGCGTGCACGGGCGGGTTCACGTCGCCGAACTGCCACTCGTACGCCGGCAGCTGGCCGCTGGGGTGCATCAGGCGCTCGCGCAGCAGCAACAGCAGCTGGCTTTTGGCGAGCGCCGGATCGATCTGCGCGATCGGTACGGCGTGAAACGCCAGATCCCAGGCGGCAAACCACGGAAACTCCCACTTGTCGGGCATCGAGATCACGTCGCCGCACCGCAGGTGCTCCCACCCGACGTTGCGGTGGTCGGGCCGGCGGCGCTCGGCGGGGGGCGGGGGCGAGGCGGGGTCGCCGCGGAGCCACTGCCGCACGTCGAAGCGGTAGTACTGCTTGCTCCACAGCAGCCCGGCCCACGCCTGCCGCTGAATCAGGCAGCGCTCGGGGTCGGTGGGCTCGGCGTAGAGGTGCTGGTAAAACAGATCGGCCTCGTGCTGGCGCTGCTGGAAAAGCGCTTCAAAGTCAGCGAACGGATCGGCCGTCGTCACCTCGCCCGCCGTCAGGCGCAGGCGCAGCGAGCAGGAGCCGCCGGCGGGCACCCGCAACGGGTAGCAGAACGCGGCGCGCGTGCCCTCGCGGGCGGGGTTGAGGCCGGCAGTGTCGCCGGTGAGCACCCAGTTGCTGATCCCGTCTTTGTAGTACTTGGCGCTCAGGTTCGTCATCCGGCCGGGGAAGCGGCGCGGGTTCGTCTCGTTGTCGCAGACGAGGAGCTTCGGCTGGCCGTCGGCGTAGAGGTGGAGCAAGCCGAGGTCGGGGTGCTGAATCCGGAGCGTATCGAGCGCCCCGGAACCGGTAGCCGAACCGAGCTGCGGCGTCGGGCCGACGCCCGGTAGCCCCCACGCCCACGTATTGCGAAACCACGCCTGGGCCAGCACGTGCAGCGGCGCCGATTCGGGGCCGCGGTTGTGCGCCGTGATGCGCCAGAGAATGTCTTCCGGGCCGTCGCCCTTCGCCCACTCCACGTCGATGTCGAAGTAGCGATTGCCGGCGAAGGCGGCCGTGTCGGTGATCTCGAACTCGGGGTCGGCCTTGGTGCGCGCCTGGTTTTCGCGCCGCAGCTCGTCGTACGGAAAGGCAGTCTGCGGATACTTGTAGCGCATCCGCTGGTAGGCGTGGCTCGGGACGCCGTCGAGGTAGTAGTAGAGCTCCTTGACGTCCTCGCCGTGATTGCCCTCCGGGCCGGTCAGCCCAAAGAGGCGCTCTTTCACGCTCGCATCCTGGCCGTTCCAGAACGCGGGCGCCAGGCACAGCCGCTGGCGGTCGTCGCAGAAGCCGCCGATGCCGTCTTCGCCCCACCGGTACGCCACGTGCGGGGCGTCGTCGTGGCGCACATGGCCCCACGCGTCGCCGTAGGCCGAGTAATCCTCGCGCACCGTCCCCCACTGGCGTTCGGCGAGGTAGGGGCCCCACCGCCGCCACGGGTGGGCAACGGGGTCGGTATCGGCGTGGTGCAGGCGGGCGTGTTCGGGGGTGAGCATCAGCGGGCAGTAGCGGGGAGCGAGCCGCGAAGGTCGGGCGCGGCGCGCAACCGTAGCGCGTTAGTGACGAACGGCCGGGCGCTGCCGTCCCGTACCTTGTGCGGCGTTTGCGCAGGTTCATATCTGTTTCCGTTACTCCTCATCCGCCCCCCCCGGTTATGCTGAAACGACTATCCCTCGTCCTCTTCGCCGGCCTGCTGGGGCTGGCGGGCGCGCCCGCCGCG
>JBKJUQ010000472.1:0-2054 GCA_046590685.1 Hymenobacteraceae bacterium | reverse complement strand
TTCTTGCTCGCTTTCGGGGGCTTGACTTTGGGCAGCTGGGGTTGCTCCACGGCCAGCGCGGCCCGCAGAAAGAGGTCGTAGGAGCGAAAGTGCTGCGCGAGCTTGCGCGCCGCGGTTTCGCCTACCTGCCGGATGCCCAAGGCGAACAGCACCCGGTCGAACGGCACCTGCTTCGAGGCTTCCACGGCGGCCAGGATGGCATCGGCGGTTTTCTCGCGGAAGCCGATCTTCCGGGGCTTGCCGGTCTCGGGGTCTTCGATCGTTTTTTCGAGCCCGAAGAGCTGTTCGTACGTCAGGTCGTAGAGGTCGGCGGGGTCGCGGACGCGGCCTTTCTCGACCAGCAGCGCCAGCTTGCCTTCGCCGAGCGAGTCGAGGTTCATCGCCCGGCGGCTCACGAAGTGTTCCAGGCGCGCTTGCAGCTGCGGCGGACACCCGGCGGCGTTGGGGCAGCGGAAATGCGCTTCGCCGTCGGGGCGCTCCAGCGGCGTCGCGCACGCCGGGCAGACGGTGGGGTACACGATCGATTCGGCGCCCGCCGGCCGCAGCTCGGGCACCACGCCGGTGATCTTGGGGATGATCTCGCCGCCCTTCTCCACGAGCACCGTATCGCCGAGGCGCAGGTCGAGGGCGGCGATCTGGTTGGCGTTGTGCAGCGTGGCGCGTTTCACGACGGTCCCCGCCAACGGCACGGGGTCGAGGAGCGCTACCGGCGTCACGGCGCCCGTGCGGCCCACGTTGTACTGCACGGCGCGCAGCACGGTGCGCGCCGCCAGCGCGGGGTACTTGTAAGCAATGGCCCAGCGCGGACTCTTGGCGGTGATGCCCAATTCGCGCTGCTGGTAAAAGGCGTTCACCTTGATCACGACGCCGTCGGTGGCGAGCGGCAGGGTGGCGCGGCGCGTCTCCCACTCGTGGATGTAGGCGAGCACCTCGCCGATGGTACCGCACCGCCGCCACGTCGGCGAGACGGGCAGGCCGTAAGCGGCCAGCGCCTCCAGAGTGTCGGAATGACTTGCGAACGGCAGCTCGTCGGCGAGCAGCGAGTAGGCGAAGCAGCTCAGCCGGCGCTTCGCCACCTGCGCCGAATCCTGGAGCTTGAGGGTGCCGGCGGTGGCGTTGCGCGGGTTGGCCAGCAGGTTCTCGCCGGCCTCGTCGCGCGCCGCGTTCAGCGCGTCGAAGACGGCGAAGGGCATGTACGCCTCGCCTCGTACCTCGAAGCGCGCCGGGTAGCCGGTGCCCTTGACTTGCAGCGGCACCGCTCGGATGGTGCGGGCATTGGCGGTGATGTCGTCGCCCTGGGTGCCGTCGCCGCGGGTCACGGCCTGCACCAGGGTGCCGTGCTCGTACGTGAGCGAGAGGGCCACGCCGTCGAACTTCTGCTCGCAGACGTACTCCACGTCGGCCCCGCCGAGCGCCTTGCGCACCCGCTCGTCGAACTCGCGCACGTCGTCCTCCGAGTAGGTATTCGCCAGCGAGAGCATCGGGTAGCGGTGGCGCACCGTCGGAAACGCCTTCGTGATGCTGCCGCCCACCCGCCGCGTGGGCGAAACCGGCGAGGCAAACTCGGGGTGGGCCAGCTCCAGCGCCTGCAACTCGGCGAGCAGGTGGTCGAACTCCTGGTCCGATACTTCCGACACGGCGTGCTGGTAGTACTGCTCGTTGTAGTGGTCGAGGAGCCGGGTGAGGTGGGCGATGCGGTCAGCGGCGGGGGAGGAAGTCACGGGCAAGGTCGGGGTGCGGTCGGGCGCCGCAAACGGGCCCGCAAGCTACGGCTGGGCACTCGGCGGTGTGCGCAAGTAGTACATCTTATTCAACTGAGGCAAAAAAGGCTGGTGCAGCGAACCAGCCCTGACACATTCTTGAAGCTCGGCATCCAGTTCTTGCCAATTCCTAAATCGCAAGAATTTTGGCCCATGTCCTTTCGCGAATTCAACGAGTCGCCAGGAGTCAAAACCATTATGGCTGCCATCAAGACCGAAATCAAGGCTAAAGGTGCTGCCGGGAAAAGTCAGCGTCACACCAATACCGTGAAACGCGTACCGAATGCCGGTATC
>JBKJUQ010000035.1:0-1638 GCA_046590685.1 Hymenobacteraceae bacterium | reverse complement strand
TGCCGTACTTCTCGCGTAGGTAGCCTTTCGCCAGATCGGGCAGGGCCGCGTCGCCGGTGGCGTCGCCTTGGGTGAGTACCCCCGCCGCCTTGTTGACAAGCAGCAGGTGGTTGTCTTCGTAGAGAACGTCGAGGGGGCGCACGGCAGGGCAGGGGGAGGCGAAATCGCAAAAGTACCCAACAGCCCCGCCGCGTAGTGCCGCATAACCCAAGGACGTTGGGTTATGCGGATACCAAATTCCGGCGACTTACTTGCCTGCCCGGGCCATAGGATAACCCGCGTCGATCCAGTCGGCTTTCAGGTTGTGGGGCAGGTTCAGGAGCTTGGCCTGGGTGAAGCCTTCGTCTTTCAGCAGCTGAAATGCGGGCCGAATATTCGGACAGGGATCAAACGGACAGCACCCACAGTACACCACCACGGGTTGGTCTTTGGGTAGCCCCCGGAGCGCCGCGCGGAGCTTTGTCAGACTGGCTTCCTCCTGCGCCGGCCCGATGCGCTGCGCGCCTTGGATGGTACCTGAGGGGCCCATATCGAACACCACCGGCACCGGCCCGGCGCCACGCAGCTGTGCGGCCAGCGCGGCAGGGGCTAGTAAGTCGCTCGTCGCCCAGGGCTCACCCGACGTGTTCGCGACGGAGACTGGTTTGGTTGAGGTGCCCTGCGGCGGTGATTTCTCCGGGCTACTGGTGCAGCCACTCGCCCCCAGAATCGCCAGCATACATAATGAAAATAAGTAGCGCATATGAGTTGGGGAAGCAAAAACGTTCGGCAAGGTACCCCTTCCGGCCCTGCCGTACCTTTGCGACCGATGGAAAACCCGGTCATGATTCTCGGCGCGAAAACCGCCGGCACCCTCGCGCTTGATGCGTTCGCCTCCAACGACGTGGTGGTCTACTGCTTTCTGGACGATGACGACGCGCTCCGCGGTCAGGAAGTACATTCGGTGAGCGTAATGGGAGCCACCGATGACGAGCAGTTCCTGAAGCTCCTCGGCAAGCAATGCGAAGTCTTTGTGGCTACGGAAGACGCGGCCACGCGGCGCACGCTCACCAAGCTGCTCAAGGAGCGCTACAAGCTGGCCCCGGTGAATGCGATTCACCGCACGGCTGCCGTCTCCGATTATGCATGGCTCGGGCACGGCAATCTGGTGGGCGCGGGCGCCATCGTAGGGCCCGGCGCGCACGTAAGCAGCCACTGCCAGCTCGGCGCGCGCGCCGTGATCGAGCCGGGCGCCCAGCTCGAAGACTTTGTGACGATCGGCGCGGGCGCGCTCGTGGGCGTCGGCGCAGTGGTGGAAGAAGGCGCTTTCGTGGGCGCGGGGGCAGTTATTCCCGGCACGGTCCGCATCGGCAAAAATGCCCGCGTTGGGGCTGGCTCGGTGGTCGTGGGCGACGTGCCGGCGAAAGGAACGGTGTTCGGAAATCCGGCGAAAGCCGTTTAGGTTGAGATTCGAACTGCGAACTACTCGTTACCCGTTTCGCATCTCCTGGTTCTTAGTTCGAATTTCACAGTTCACAGTTCTGCAGTTGAATAACGATGCGCGTCTTACTCTACTACTGTTACACGCCCATTACCGATCCTGCGGCCTTTGCTGAGGCGCACCACCGGTTGTGCGTTTCACTGGACCTGCGCGGCCGC
>JBKJUQ010000446.1:0-7812 GCA_046590685.1 Hymenobacteraceae bacterium | reverse complement strand
TTTTAGGCTTTCTTGGTACCCGCGCTCTTCGCGCTACCACCGGCTTTGGGCTTAGCGGAAGCAGGAGCGCTTGAGGTAGATACTTTCGGCGCGGCAGCCTTAGCGGATGCCGGCGCTTTAGGCGCGACGGCTTTCGTGGCCGCCGCTGCCTTCGGAGCGGCAGCTTTAGGCGCGGCGGCTTTCGCGGTCGCCGCTGCCTTCGGGGCAGGAGCCTTTGCGGTCGCTTTGCCACCACTGCTGCCGTTCCCGTTGGAACGGGCGTTGACGCCGAGGGGCTCGGTAGAAGGTTTCACCATCTGACCGTTGACGCCGGCCCGGATGACAGTACCCCAAGTGAGGTTATCCTGACCAGGCTTCTGGGCCTGGGCCCGACGAATAGCCATGTTGGCGGCGGCCTCCACAACCCAGTTGAAGTTCTCCTCGCCCACCGAATTCACGTCGGCGTCAGGCGCGGGGTTGCAGAAGTCGATGGCGTATGGCACCCCGTCGCGCACGGCAAATTCGACCGTATTGAAGTCGTAGCCGAGCGCGATATTCAGCTCGCGCACGTGGCGCTCGATGCGGGCAAGCATCTCGGGCGAATCATCGAAATTGGCCTGATAGCGCAGGTGGTGGGGATTGCGCGGCTCGTAGGGCATAATCAGCACGTCCTGCTGGCCGATGCAGTAGCAACGGTAGTACGAGGTGAACTGAATTTCCTCCTGGAGCATCATCACGAGCTGGTTGGTCTCGCCATGGGCACGGTAAAAGTCGTCGAGGTTGTTGAGCTTGTAGACGTTCTTCCAGCCGCCGCCAGCGTGAGGCTTCATGTACGCAGGCCAGCCGGTATACTCGAAGATCTGCTCCCACGCCATCGGGAACTTGAGGTTGCGGAAGGAATTGGAGTTGGTGTCGGCGGGGTGCTCAAACGACGGCAACAGGGCCGTTTTCGGCACTGGCACGCCGAGTTTGACGGCCAACGCATTGTTGAAAAACTTCTCGTCGGCGCTCCACCAGAAAGGGTTGTTGATGACGGCCGTGCCGCTCATCGCCGCATTCTTGAGGTAGGCGCGGTAGAACGGTACATCCTGCGAGATGCGGTCGATGATAACGGCGTAGTCGGTCGCCTCGCCCTGCATCACCTTATCGATGGACACTGCCTCGGCCATGATGCCGGGGATGTTCTTGGAGTTCACGCGGTCGATGAACGCCTGCGGGAACGTGTTTTCCTGGCCAAACAGGATGCCGATCTTCTTCATGGTATTGGGGTTTTGGGGTAAGGGGGTTGGTACTTAGTACTTGGCAAAAGGCACTTGGCATCTGGTACCTAGTACTTTGAATATGCTTGGTCTAAGTACTAAGTACCAGATACCAAGTACTAGTAGATCAAAAAGTCAAGCGGCTCAGGTACTCCGGGAACATCTGGCACCATACGGGCCAGTCGTGGACGCCGCCGGGCTTAACATCGAGCCAGTGCTCTACGCCCTTCTCGGTGAGCTGCGCCGACAAGCGCCGGTTGGCTTCGAGGCAGAAGTCGTGCTCGCCGACACCCAAGACGATGCCCATCTGCCAGAGCATCGGGTCCTGAATACCGAGCAGGTAATCCGGGGGGTTGTTGTAGTAGGCGTCGTCGCTGTAGAAGCCATCAAGCTGCATCTTGATGTCGAAGGCGCCTCCCATATTGATCAGGTGCCGCACCACGCCAGGGTACCGAAAAGCGAAATTGGTCGCCTGATAGGCCCCAAATGAGCAGCCGGCGACGACTACGCGGTCGTGGCCGGTTTCGTGCTGGGCGCGCGGCACCAGCTCGTGACGGATCAGGCGGTCGTAGTGCGCGTGGACCCGCAGGCGGTCGGCGGGGTGAATGGCTTTGTTGTACCAGCCCTCGTTATCGAGCGAATCGGGACAGTAGATCTTGACTAAACCATTATCGACAAACCAGCTCGCCGCGCCAATCAGACCGAAATCGCGGTTCTGGTAGTGGCGCCCCATGGACGTAGGAAAGGCGATAACCGGAATGCCGGCGTGCCCGAAAACCAACATTTCAAAATCGCGCCCAATAGTGGGCGAGTGCCAGCGTACGTGTTCTTCGCGCAAGTGTCAGATTGTGAAGGAGGAGAGAATGCAGGGGCCGCCGCGCCCGCCTGTTGGTCATTGCCACCGCAAAAGTGCAACGCAGCCGGTGAATCTAATTTCGCGTATGCTTTCGGCCGAGTCTTCCAGCGGCCGGCGGCGGGCAGATTACCTTCGCCCAACAGCCGAATCGAGGCGACGGCGGCCTGTTTTCACTCATTTATTCGTTCACTTGCCTACTCTGCCTCTTCCGTTGTCGCCGGCCGGCCGGGCCATTACTGAGTTGCCGCCGCGCACGTTTTACCGGCGCAACGCCGCGGGTGCGTCGCCGCTCGCCCCCGTGCGGCGGGTGCACTCCTTTCAATCCAAAGCCCTCGCCCGCACGGTCCGCACCGAGTTGCTGCTGCCACCGGCCGCGCTCGGGGGCAGCGCCGGAGCCCCGGTTCTCTACCTCAACGATGGGCAGGATGTGGACGCCGTGGCCCTGCCCGCCACGCTCGAACGCCTCTGGACGACCGGCCAGCTGCCCCCACTGACGGTGGTAGCTATCCACGCCAATGCTGCCAGGATGCAGGAATACGGCGTGAGTTTCGCACCCGACTACCACGGCCGCGGCAGTCTGGCCAGCCAGCACGCGCGGTTTGTCGTCGACGAGCTCCGCCCGTGGATTGAGGCCACGTACCGCCCCGCAGTTGGCCGCGGCAACACCGCGATCGCGGGGTTTTCGCTCGGCGGGCTCTCGGCGCTCGATGTGGCGTGGAATCACTTCACCATTTTCGGCACCGTGGGGGTGCTGAGCGGGGCGCTCTGGTGGCGGGCCCGCGACGTGCGCGACCCGCTCTACACCGATGTCGACCGCCTGATGCACCAGCAGCTGGCCGGTGCCCCGTGGCGGGCCTCTTCGCAGCGGTTCTGGTTTCAGACCGGCACCCAGGACGAGACGAACGACCGCAACCACAACGGCATTATCGACGCCATCGACGATACACTCGACGCGCTCGCGATTCTGCGGCAGCGCGGCTACCCCGAAACCGACCTGCGGTACCTGGAGATCGAGGGCGGTCGGCACCACCAGACCACCTGGGCGGAGGCGCTACCCGATTTTCTGGAGTGGACTTTTGGGAAGTAGCGAGCGGCGAGTGCTCAGCAGATGTGATAACTCGAAACTCGAAACTACTATTTTCCCGTCTGGGCAGCCGTGTACTCCTCCAGGAATCGCTTCACGTAATTGCCCTCCTCCGAGCCGTCGGCGTGGACGATTTTCCAGTCCACCACGATAGTCTGCTCGAAAGCCATCGACATACCCGGCTTGAACTTGTTAGAGGTCGTCATGATGCTGGCAATGGTGACGAAGAGGCGGTTTGGCACCCATTTATCGACCCGGCCGAGGACGTGCTCAAACTCGCCTTTCTCGTTGTAGAGCCGCACGGTCACGAAAAGCTGGTCGCCCTTGGGCAGACTCTTGTTCCAGCGCTTGTGGACTTCCTTAAGCGTGACTTTGGCCTCCTCAATCTGCGGCCACATCGCGCTATCGAGCTTCGCGAGCCGAATTTTGTCGGCCTCAAACGCCTTAGCCACGGTATCGGGTTTTGGCGGCGGCAGCTTGCGCGCATTCTGCGTCTTCGGCGCGAACGGATCAGTGCCCGACTTGGGCCGGTGACGGGGCGTCTGATGTTGGGCGTTCGCGCTGAAAGCAGTCGAGAGCAGCATCAATCCAACGAAGAACGAGCGAGTCAGCATCGGCAACAATCGAAAAAAGTAACCAGCAAAGAATAAAGCGCCTACCTGGCCGGGGACGCCCCAGCCAAAAGCCGGGCCGGAAACTTACGGTTCCGCCCGCCGCTGGTTAGGCGCACGCAACGCGTTCACCAGCGCACCGAGGGAGACGAGGGTCCAGCTTCCTTCCAGCACCACAAAGGGCCAGTACGGTAACAGCGCCGATGCGGCGCACGCCAGCCCCGCCCCGACCGTATTGAGCAGCGCGTAAGCCACGCTGCCGGTTGACAAGCGCCCCGTAAGCTGCAACAGAAACGCGAGCAGCAGCAGACCGACGCCGAGCGAGCCGATGAGGTCCGCAATCGTCACGAAGTGGGCGCCTCTTCTTCGCCCCTAGCTTTCTTGCCGATGATCGGAAGGCGCGCAAATGGCCGGCTTGGGTCGAAGTATTGCCGGTACGTGTGGTGGGTTTTGCAGATAGAGCCGCCAACTGTCCGGCAAACGGCCATCATCTTCGGATTAAAATCGCCAATCCAGACCAGCTCCCCAGCAAGGTAACCGTAGCGCGCGAACACCGGCTGGGCGGCCACGCACAAGGCGGCATCGACCCCGGTGCCCTGAAATTCGGGCGCTACGCCATACAGCACCGCATTGGCGAGCTTATCAGTGCGGCGTTCCCATCGCTGTTTTTCAAGGAAAAACTTCACTTTACCCCACCAGTTCAGGTTGGGGCCGGTGCGGTGAAAAATCTGATTGAGACCCGGCAGCGCTACGAGCATGCCAATAGCATCATCGCCATCGTAGGCAAACCAGATGATACGGTAATCGATTACCGCCTTCATCTTTTTCACCAGCGTGCGCGCCTGGTTAAGCGTCATCTCGCCGACGCCCGCGTGGCGCCCCCACGCCAACGAGTACACGCGGTGTAGGTCGCGGGCGAGGCGCTCGGGGTCGCCGGGAGTGGCGCACGCGTAGCGCACATTGGGCAGCTTCTCAGCGACGGTCTCGGCTAAGCGATGCAGCCGGGGCGCCAGGGGCGTGGTAGCCGACATCCAGTACGAGTACTGCTTGAAGTACAGCCGCAAACCATAATTTTCGAGCAGTTCCTGGTAATACGGCCGATGATAAAACATCGCGTACGACGGTAGCCGATCGAAGCCTTCGACGTGGAGCCCCCAGAAGCGGTCGCGGTCGCCGAAATTAACCGGCCCGTCCATGGCCTGCATGCCGTGATTCGTGAGCCACTGCCGGGCCGCGTCGAGCAACATGGTCGCAGCCGACGGGTCATCCGGGCACTCGAAGAAGCCAAAGCCGCCCACTGGTACTTCCTCGGTCGCCTGAATCCGGGGATTGATAAACGCGGCAATGCGCCCGACGGCCTGACCGCCAGCATCGAGCAGCAGCCACCGCGTGGCCTGCCCGCCCTCGGCGAAAAGCTTGTTTTTCGCCGGATCGAAGATGGCTTCTACCTCCTGATTATTCGGCCGCACGTAGTACGGCGCATCGCGGTAGTGCTGGTCGGGGCAGACCAGGAAGGCGCGCCGGTGCGCGGCCGTTTCGACGGGTTGCAACGAGAAAGAGGCCACAGCGAATCAGATTCTGGTAAAGAGTTTCGGGCGATAACAATAAAAAAGGGCAGGCCGCGCGGCCTGCCCTTTTCGGGAATCGGGTGGGACGTACTGGGTTCGAACCAGTGACCCTCTGCTTGTAAGGCAGATGCTCTGAACCAGCTGAGCTAACATCCCGGCTTCCCGCAAGCCGGCCTTAAACCGGCTGCGGGGCCGCAAAGGTGGGGCAAAAACCGGTTGCGAAGCAAGCTAGTCGCCATAATTTTTTAGCTCGACTTCGCCTTACTCTACAGCTAGTCTCGCCTGTCACGGCGCCACGCCGATAGGCTCAACTTCGCCGCCGTCGGCCCCGTATGGTATGGGAGGCCGCGTGCCGAATCCCTTTCCCCTCTCCCATTTTTTATTTCCCGATGGATTCCCTCCTGCAGAATTATTCCGAAACCGAAAAAACGGCGTACCTCTCGACGATCGCCGCCCTGGCATCGGCCGACCGTTCCGCTTCCGAGCAGGAAGCGCAGTTTCTGACGGCGCTCGCCGAATCGGCGCAGCTGTCGCCCGGCGCTACGCAGCAGGTGCTGGCGGCGGCCAACGACTCTACTAACCAAAGTATCGCGCAGCACCTCGACGCCCTCAAAGGATCAGAGCTGCGATTTTCGCTCGTCGCCGACGTGATTACCTTCGCGAAAGCCGACGGCAAGTATTCGCCGGAAGAGCAGCAGATGATGCAGCAGATGGCCGCGTATCTGGGCGTGAACAGCGAGCAGGTCCAGGCGCTCGACCAAGCAGTTGAGCAAACCCAGCAGGCGCCGGCCGTCCAGACCCAGGAGCAGGCGAACAGCCTGTTCGGCGGCAGCGGCATCGGCGATATGTTGCGGAAAGCAGGTATCGAGCCCAGCACGCTCGCGAAAGGGATGCTCGGCATCCTGGCCCCCATTCTTATTTCTAAAGTCCTCTCCGGTCGTTCGGGTGGCGGCATGGGTGGTGGCGGCATGATGGGGGGTGGAATGGGAAGTGGCGACAGCATGGGCGGCGGTCTGCTTGGCGCACTCGGCGGGCTGCTGGGTGCGGGGGTACTGGGCGGAATGATGGGCGGCGGTGGCCAATCGCAGGGCGGTGGCCTTGGTGGCTTGCTCGGTGGCGGCGGGCAATCGCAGAGCCAGAGCGGTGGGCTTGGCGGTTTGCTGGGCGGTGGCGGGGGTGGCGGGCTCGGCGGTGGCCTAGGTTCCCTGATGGGCGTACTCGGCGGGCTTGGTGGTCAGCGCGGGTACGGTGGCTTGGGCGGTGGCGGGCTGGGCTCTGTGCTCGGCGGGCTGCTAGGCGGGCGCTAGCTTTTCGATCCCTAAAATCCTACTACGCGCGGCGTAGTATCGGCGCCGTCGCTCCTGACCGGGAGCGGCGGCGCTATTTTTACCGGCCCGAAGCGCCGCCACCCGGCGGTAGCGTCGGGGGCGGAACGTCGGCGCAGATACGAACTGTTAGCGCCGCAACGACTAGCAGCCCCCTGCGCGCTTCGTCTTCTCACCTCCTTTGCCCCTGCCTTGCCTCGTTTTCGGCTAACCTTGTTTTTGCTTGCCTTCCTTCGCCGGCCTGCGGGCATCTGGCTCGGTATCGCGGCGGCGCTGGCCGTAGCGGCTTGCTCGGCGGAGCGCAAGGGGCCGGTAGCGCGCGTCTACCACAACCTCGCCGCCCGCGATAACGCCTATTTTATGGCGCGGGAGAAGCTGGCGGAGGTAGAAGCCACGCTGCTCAAGAATATGGTCAGCGACTACAATAAGGTGCTGCCCGTGCTCGTGCCCATCACGGAGGCATCGGCCACCAGCGTGAGCGCCGACTTGGAAGACATCATCAAGAAATCGTCGCTCCCGATCGCGCGGCACAAAAATTCCAACTGGACCGACGACGCGTACCTGCTCGTCGGTAAAGCGCGCTACTACAAAGCCGAATTCGACGAGGCCGAAAAGGTCTTCAAGTTTGTCAACACCACGGGCAAGGAGCCGAACGTCCGCCACGCGGCGCTCGTGTGGCTGATGCGCACCTTTATTCAGGAGAAACAAATCGATAACGCGGTCGCTGTTTCCGATTTACTCAAGAAAGAGCGGGGGCTACCCGAAAACGCCCGCGACCTCTTCCTGACCCGCGCCCAGCTTGCCCTCGTGCGCCAGGAACCCGATACGGCCATTCTGAACCTGCGCCTCGCTATCCCGGAAGTGACTACCAAAAACGAGCGCTCGCGGCTGCGTTTCATTCTGGGCCAGCTTTATCAGCAACAAGGCAAGGATCCGCTAGCCTACGACCAATACCGCCGGATTCTGCGCCGCAATCCGCCCTACGAGTTGGATCTGTTCACCAAGCTCAATCTGGCGCAAGTCACGCAGCTTTCGGACGCGAGCGGCAAGGCCAAGATTGACAAGTATCTGGCGCGCTTGCTCAAGGACTTTAAAAATCTTGAGTACCGCGACAAGATCTACTACGAGAT
>JBKJUQ010000332.1:0-16211 GCA_046590685.1 Hymenobacteraceae bacterium | reverse complement strand
ATCGCCAACGAGCTGTACCTCAAGCGGCTGATCGTGGGCGGGTTCGACGGCGTGTTCGAGTTTGCCAAAGACTTCCGCAACGAAGGGATGTCGCGCTTCCACAACCCCGAGTTCACGATGATGGAGCTGTACGTAGCGTACAAGGACTACCGGTGGATGATGGATTTCACGGAAGCGATGGTCGAGCAAGTGGCGCTCGCGCTCCACGGCACCACCGAAGTAACGGTCGGCGCGCACGTCATCAACTTTGCCCGCCCCTGGAAGCGCTACACGATGTACGAAGCGATCGAGGTGTTCACCGGCGTCGACATCACCGAGATGCACGAAACCGAGCTTCGTACCGCCGCCGCCAAGCTCCACGTCAAGCTCGACGCCTCGATGGGCCGCGGCAAGATCATCGACGAGATTTTCGGCGAATACTGCGAAGGCAAGCTCATCCAGCCAACCTTCATCACCGACTACCCGGTGGAAATGTCGCCGCTCGCCAAGCCCCGTACCGACAACCCCGCCCTGGTAGAGCGCTTCGAGGCAATCTGCAACGGCAAGGAGATCTGTAACGCTTTCTCCGAGCTCAACGACCCCATCGTGCAGCGCCAGCGCTTCGAAGACCAGATCGAGCTCGGCCGCCGCGGCGACCCCGAAGCCATGCAGCTCGACGAAGATTTCCTGCGCGCCCTCGAATACGGCATGCCGCCCACCGCCGGCATCGGCATCGGCATCGACCGCTTGGCGATGATTATGACCAACTCTGCCTCCATCCAGGACGTGCTGTTCTTCCCGCAGATGAAACCGGAAGTACAGTAGGCATCGCCGTTCAACGTAGCCGGCGCTGTCTCAGTGACGGTGTGACGGCTGTGACGGCGTCAGATATGATTAAGAATGAGAAATGCCCGGTACGACGAATCGTACCGGGCATTTCCGTTAATCAGTTAAGTATAGCTAAAGCCATCCGGGGGGAGACTTTCTGAAGAAGCTTGTAATAGGGTGAGATCCTGGTTGGTGACAGGCCGTTCAGCCAGATCACGCAAGAAGTTCTATTCCCGATAATGCCTCCTCAAGAAATCGCCTTCGACCGTATGACAAGTGCTACTACGGACTACGCAACGCGCGGGTTGCTGCCCGTGGAGATTAGTTAGCTCGGCGAGGTGCCGGGGTTCGAGCGGCTAGCACCCGCGGCCGGCGTGCTTGCGCTGCTGCCCGAAGCACCACCCGACTTGCTGCTGCCCGAACCGCCGTTCTCCGACGAGAAGTCGTTGAACATATCATCGGCGCCCGACGACGACCCTGCCTGGCTGCCTTCGCTGCCAGCTTGGCCCATCATTCCGCCGAGGCGACCGGTCATCTCCTGCAAGCGGCCAAGGCCATCGCGGAAAACTTTGTCGAGATCGCCACCCCACTTCGAAGCGGAGGTCAGCAGCGTAGCACGCGATTTCTTGCCCGAGTCTGGGGCGAGTAGAAGGCCAGCGACGACGCCAGCGGTAGCGCCGGCAAGCAGCGACAGGAGGACTTTGCTTTTATTGTTGTCCATTGTGGTCAAAAAAATTAAGGGGGTTACGAAGGGAAAGCGGCCTCATTGGGCCACTGGATTGGGCAAAAATAGAACTAGAATCAGCTCAGGTCGTTGAGCATCATCACGACTTCACGCTTGGTCTTCCCAAGGCGCCGCTGGATATTACCCACTAGCTCATCGCCAGCTCCTTCCGCGTAGATCAGATCCTCGTCGGTTAGGTTGCCATATTGCTGCTTGAGCTTGCCTTTCAAGTCATTCCAATTGCCTTTGAGCTGCAAACGGCTGCCAGCGCCGGTCAAGCCGACAGCCTCCAGCTTATCGAGGTACTTTTTGAGCGCGCTCTGCAACTGATCGCCGTAGTGGCCAGCTGAGCCACGCAGCGAAGCTACCGTATTCACCCCTTTGTCCGGGGCGAGCAGCAAACCAACGACGGCTCCAGCCGCAGCACCCAGGAGCGCGGCTAGGACTACTTTACCTGCAGTCGACGAAGTGGCGTCGTCAGCAGAATCATAATCCGGTCCGTAGTAATCGGCGTCGTGCTGGTGATCATAGTCGGGGTTGCCGGCGTAGTCACCGTAGTTGTCCAGGTTTTGATAGTTAGCCATTTCCACTCAAGTGAAGGGGTTATCGGGAAGGCAGCGAATGCACAAAGCGGCGAGGTCTAAGCCAGAGCGGCTTTTTTAGCTGCCCGCCGCTATACGGGGCCGGTTTCGGCTGGGTTTAGTCAACAATTGCCATCGAGCGAATTTCCCCGCAAATTTGTGCTCTTATTTTCCTGAATGAACCGTGGTGGCTGATTTTTTTTCCAATACGCGCATCTTCCTGGTCGGAATGCCTGGAGTTGGCAAAACCACGCTGGGGCGCCTGCTGGCCGCGGAATTACAGTGTCCTTTTGCCGATTTAGACACCGAAATAGAACAGCAGGTGGGGCGCGCAGTACCTGAGATTTTTCGGGAAGAGGGCGAAACTTTTTTTCGAAAATGCGAAGCGTCAGCGCTGCGACACGTCGGCCAAGCTAGTTCATTGGTACTGGCAACGGGCGGTGGTACTCCGTGCTTTCACCAGTCGATGGAGTGGATGCTGAGCCGGGGCGTCGTGGTGTGGTTAGATGCGCCGCCAATCCTGATCGCGCGCCAACTACTGGCAGCCGATACGTGGCCGGTAGCGGGGCGCCCGCTACTGGCTGCTGCCGCTCGCGCCACGCCCGAGGCAACTGAGAATGCTTTAGTCAGTCTCCTGAATCAAACTTTGACGGCCCGAAGGCCGTTCTACGCACAAGCTCCGATTCGCTTGGCCGGCCCGGACTTTGCCATCGAGGTGCTACGGGAGCGTTTACGTAGCTGACTCCCGCCCGCAGAGGGCCTTACCTTTGTCCAAACTGTTGCTCAATTTTTCCTGATCCTGTTGCTGATGACCACCGAAGCTCCCACCGCCGTCCGCCCGAAGCACAAAGGGTCGGCGCAGTTGTTTCAAAACCCGACGCTCGAACGCCTCACTCATACGCACATCGCGTTTCCCGTCTCTATCTTCCTTGCTACGGCGGCCATCAGCTTATACTATGGCCTCACGCACGGCTTCCTGGTCGGCGCGTCGGCGCTTGGCCTGTTTGTGGCGGGTTTAGTAGGCTTCACTTTTATTGAGTACTGTGTTCATCGGTATCTCTATCATATGCCGGCGTCTACGGAACGTCGCGCCCGGATTCAGTACACGATGCATGGCGTTCATCACGAGTATCCAAAAGACAAAACGCGTTTAGCGATGCCCCCCATCGTGAGCGTTTTTGTGGTTTCGCTCCTGTTCTTCATCTTCCGGTTCACGTTTGGCGCGGCAGCCTTTGGCATATTGGCGGGTTTTGTATTTGGCTATGGCCTCTACCTTTTTGTCCACTATGCCATTCACGCTTATGCCCCCCCGAAGAATTTTCTTAAATTCTGGTGGCATCATCACGCACAGCACCATTACCGCCAGGATGAGGTTGCCTTCGGCGTGAGTACGACGCTCTGGGACCATGTCATCGGTACGATGCCCTCCGCGCAAGCCAAGTAGCAGAACCGTATTATTCCAAGCAAAACGTCCCGCGTGCTGATCGGCACGCGGGACGTTTTGCTTGGAATAAGTGGTGAATCAGCGGAAGCGGCGAATCAGAAACAGAATTCCCAGACCGACCAAGAGCATCAGGATAAAGGCGGAGAAGAAGCCAGCTTTGAAGATGCCCTGAGCTAGGTCGCAGCTGCTGAGCGCCGTGGCCATAAAGGCTAGCAATACGGCAAGCGCGGGCAGGCGAAAAATGGAGAGATTCATCGGAATAGAGGTGGTTAAGGCGGTAAAGGAAAGTGGCCGTATGATTCACGGCAGTGCGGTTTCATACTGCCCGAGGCGTAGAAAGGTTGACCTGTTACGCCGCGCTAAACGCAAAACTGCCCGTCCAGCTTCAAGCCGGACGGGCAGTTTTAGGAGAGCGCAGCCAGTGGCTAGATATCAAATTTAATCCCCTGCGCCAGCGGCAATTCGCGCGAGTAGTTAATCGTGTTGGTTTGCCGGCGCATATAGACGCGCCACGCGTCGGAGCCTGATTCGCGGCCGCCGCCAGTTTCCTTCTCGCCACCAAACGCGCCGCCGATTTCCGCTCCCGAAGTGCCAATGTTGATGTTGGCGATCCCACAGTCAGAGCCGGCATGACTCAGAAAGGCTTCCGCCTCGCGCATATTCACCGTGAAGATGGATGACGAAAGTCCTTGCCGTACGCCGTTCTGCTGGGTGATCGCATTTTCGACCCCGCCCGAGTACTTCAGCAGGTACAAAATGGGCGCAAAGGTTTCTTCCTGTACCATATGGTAGTGGTTTTCGGCTTCCACGATGGCCGGCTGCACGTAGGTGCCGGTTTCGTAGGCACCGCCACTGAGCACGTCGCCGCCGATCAACAGTTTGCCGCCTTCGCCCTGCACGTGCTTAAGGGCTTTCTTAAAGCCCGCGACCGCGTCCTGATCGATTAGTGGCCCGACGAGGGTAGTGGAATTGAGCGGGTGACCAATCACCAGCTTGGGATAGACTGCCAGTAGCCGCTCCTTGACCCGATCGTAAATGGAGTCGTGAATGATCAGGCGGCGCGTGGTGGTACAGCGTTGACCCGCCGTCCCCACCGAGCCGAACACGATGCCCGGCATCGCCAGATCGATGTCGGCATTCTCCGTCAGAATGATGGCGTTATTGCCACCCAGTTCCAGCAGGGCGCGGCCTAGACGTGCGCCAACGGCTTGCCCGACTGCTTTGCCCATCCGCGTGGATCCCGTAGCCGAAACGAGGGGTACGCGCGGATCGGCGGACATGGCCTGCCCAACTTCCGGGCCGCCGATGATAAGGTTGAAAATGCCTTCCGGGAGGTTATTTTCTTCCAGCACCGAGCGCAGGATGTGCTGTACGGCCACGGCCGTCAGAGGCGTTTTCTCCGACGGCTTCCACACGCAGGTATCGCCGCAGACGGCTGCCAGCATCGCATTCCAGGCCCAAACGGCCACCGGGAAGTTGAAGGCCGAAATAATCCCGACTACGCCGAGCGGATGGTATTGCTCGTACATGCGGTGCGCCGGGCGCTCCGAGTGCATCGTGTAGCCGTGCAGCTGCCGGGAGAGGCCGACCGCGAAATCGCAGATGTCGATCATTTCCTGCACCTCGCCGAGGCCTTCCTGGAGGATTTTACCCATCTCCAGGCTCACCAGCTTCCCAAGCGGTTCTTTCAGCTCGCGTAGGCGGTTGCCGATTTGGCGCACAATCTCGCCTCGCTTGGGCGCGGGCACCAGCCGCCACTCCAAAAACGCCGCGTGCGCTTTATCCACCACTTCGTGGTAGTCGGCTACGGTGGCTACCTGCACGGCGCCAAGACGCTGGCCATCGGCTGGCGAGGTGATTTCGCGCACCTGGCGGTTGCCAGCCGTCGAAAGCCACTGCCGGCCCGTAGAGGCCGCCGGACTCAGCTCTGCGAGACCAAGCTGGGCGAGGGTATCGAGAATATCATGCGCGAGGGGCGCTTCGTCAAGGGCCTGCTTCATTCCTGAAGATTATTTGATTGGTGATGGAGTGAGAGAGTAGTTGCCAGCTGATTAGCGCTCGCAACTCGGAAACTGATTGTGCAAAGGTACCAAAAAGCCAAACGCCCCCACCGGAGTTCGGTGAGGGCGTTGGTAATGGACGAGTAACTGCGCAATCGCAAATCACTCAATTGCTCATCAGCTAGTAGCGGCCAATGGGGAAATACGCTTTCTGACCATCCGGGTAAGTGCCTTCGATGAGCACCCCGGAACCGTCATCCAGATTGGCGAGGTAGCGCTGCGCATCCTGTGGCGTCCGCACCTTGTTTTTGTCGATGCGTGTGATGATGAAGCCTTCCGGAATATCGGTATCCCGGAACTCGCTCTTCTTGATGTTGGTGATTTTTGCGCCGCCATCAATACCCAGCTTCTGCATCTCCGCGCTGTTGAGAGGTTTGAAGGTGGCTCCGTGCACTTCCACCATTTTGGCATCCTCCGCTTTGATAACGGCCGTTGTGCCACTCGTATTGCGCAGGGTTGCCGTAGTCGTTTTAGCGTCGTTGCCGCGCACGTAGGCTACTCGAATCTTATCGCCGGGCCGGAAGCGCGCTACCTGCTCCTGGAGTTGCGACTGGGTGTTGACTGGTACCTCGTTGATGCTCATTAGCACGTCACCTTCCTTAAGTCCGGCGTCGGCCGCGGCCGATTCCTTCGTCAGCCCCGCGATGTACACACCATTGAGGGTCGAGAGCTTTTTCTCTTCTTTCAGCGCCGCATCTACTTCCTGGATGTTGATGCCGAGCAGCGCGCGCTGCACCGTGCCGAACTTCATCAGGTCATCGACCACCTTACTGACGATGGAGGAAGGAACGGCGAACGAATAGCCCTCGAATACGCCCGTCTGGGTGGCGATGGCGGTGTTGATGCCGATCAGGTCGCCGCTGAGATTGACGAGCGCGCCGCCGGAGTTGCCGGGGTTCACCACGGCGTCGGTCTGTAGAAACGACTCGATCCCCATATTCGGGCCTTTGGCGTTCTGGCCGCGCATGATGTTGATGTTGCGCCCCTTCGCCGAGATGATCCCCGCCGTAACGGTTGAATTGAGGTTAAACGGATTGCCCACCGCTAGTACCCATTCCCCGACGCGCACCTGGTCGGAGTTGCCATACCGCACGGCCGGCAAGCCAGTCGCGTCGATCTTGAGCAACGCAATGTCGGTATTGGGGTCCGTCCCAATGAGCTTCGCCGTGAACTTTCGCTTGTCGTCGAGCACGACTTCAATCTTATCGGCATTATCGATAACGTGGTTATTCGTGACGATGTATCCATTGGAGGCGATCACAACGCCCGAGCCGGAGCCAATCTGCGGCCGCCCCCCCTGATTGCCGTGCGGCTGCATATCGCCGAAGAACTGACGAAAGAACGGATCCATTTCCAGCTGCGAGCGGCCGTTATTTGGCGCCGCTGCTATTTCACTCGTGATGTGAACCACGGCGGGCGTCGCAGCCTCGGCTGCTTTTACGAAGTTAAGCCCTTCGGGCACGGGCGCGATTGGTGCCGAGCGCATCTCGCTCGTGTAGCGCACCAGGGGCGTCTGGAGCGAGGCGGGCGCCATCGTAGGCGCTGGCTCCAGCAATTTGTAGCCGCCAAGTGCGGCTGCACCACCCACGAAAGCTGAGGCGGTGAGGCCGAGCAGCAACTGTTTAGGATTCATTAGCGGAAAACTGAAGGGAGTGAAAATGAAAGACGGATACTACGGCGCGTACTGCTGCAACCTTGCGGCGCAGGAGCCCGGAATGATCTCGCAGGTTGCCGCTTAGCCGAAAAAAGTGTGCCGAATCTTGGGGCTTACCACGTAGTACGACGCATTTCGTACCTCTGACAAGTATTGTCAGTCACCTTATCTAGCCGAACTCAACTGGCTCATTATAGATGCCATCACCTAGGCCATCTCCCAAAAACAGGTACGACGCACAGCGCTTCTCTTAGCTGCTTTTGGTACTCTGCAACTGCCAAGGTGTCAGTCTTGGTAGCCCTCAAAGGTAGGCGACTCCGGCGCAACCGACTGCGGATCGAGGCCCCGTGCCGGCAGCGTATAGCGGATATCGAGCCCTACCACTGGGAAGCGCAGGTTACGGGGCCCCGCCGGCACTTTTACGTTGCCATCGGCATCGTACTGCGCGATAGCGGTCGTAAGCTCCGTCCGGCGAACCAGGTAGGGAACGATGCGCAGCTGATTGGTAACGCCCACCGCTAATTCGGCGCGCAGTACCGAGCGGTCAATGGTGCGCTGGGCGGATTTCTGAGCTGGATCCTGCGCCTGCAACGCTACATCAAGCTGCACTTCACAGGCCAGCCGTGGGCACAGGCTAACCGTTCCAACACGCCAAGTACGGTCGAGATCAGCCCGCAGCCGAATCCGCCCCGCATTTCGCGATCGTTGCCCGGTTGAGCTCGTTGCCGCGTGTTCAGCCAGCACTCGCTTGCGGAACTGCACGGAGCCGATGTGGCCGCAGTGCCGCAAGAAACCGCCCGTTGCGAAGGTGCGCGTTGGTCCGGGATCGAAAATGATTTTCTCGACGAAGCCACCACTCCACCGCTCGCTCAACAGCCACTCGTACCCGCCCAGCACCGTGGCGCGCTCAAGCTGGCCACCGCCCTCGCGCCGGTCCAGCGCGTTATAACCGGTATCAAAGGAGCGGTCTAGTCGGGCGCGCAACAGAATGGCGTTGGCGTGCGGCGTGACAAAGGCTAGTTGCCCCCCGAGCGCAGCACTCCACGGAAAGGTGGCTTTAGAAGATTGCGCGTACCCGGGGCTACCAGCTACGGCAAGCCCCGTGAACACCATCCCCCAGAGCCAAATACGGCGCATAAATTGAGCAGTAAACATAGCAGCGCAAGGTACGCATGCGCGAAGTGGCTTGTACGGAATCAAGGCCAAGCGAGTAGCTGTTGGCTGCACCAGCACCCCCAACTCCACTGGATCAAGCCCAGTCGTCGAAGCTTCCGAAGTTGCTGACCGCCACGGTAGCTATTTGACCCGCACGTTACCCCGAATCTCGCCCGTTACGGGGAACCGCGCGGTGTGAAGATTAACGTACGTACGATTGTTCAGGAGCGAATCAGCTATCTGGTCATCGAGTACGACTTCGCCTTCGATGGGTGATGTAAGGTCGTTGAAGTACGTCTTCTTAACGCTACTCGTATGTCCTGGTCCGCTTAGATGAAGATGAGCGCCGATTGGCATCAAACCGGTGAAGTTTACGGTGTACTTCAGGACTCTGGTATCGCGGTTGTAAGTGCCCGCGAAGGTGCCAGTAGCAGTGGTTGAGTCAGCGGGAAGTCTGGGTACTTGTTGGCTGCCGTTGATAGTGGCCGCCAGTTCAACAGTATTAGTGACTGGAGGGACCTCCTTGTCTTTTTTGCAAGCAGTGCCGGCCAGCCCGGCGATAAATAAAAGAGCAAGGGGAAGTGGCTTCGTCATAAGGAAGGAAGGTAGAGGGAAGGCTGAATGGCGCTCGCAAATTTAGTATTTTTTCCTGACGCAGCCGTGTTAAGGTGAGATATGGTATTTAGTAAATAGTATTATTCGTGAGGCGGGCTGCCCTAAATTAGCAGGCAGGGCTTCCCGCCCGCTGATAACGAGCTGCCACGCGCGCCTACCAATCTGACGCAAAACGAAACGGGACCCGCAGCTTACGCCGCGAGTCCCGCCTCACTAACTGGTTTGAAAGCCAGCAGTGATTACTTTATCCGGATGTTGCCCCGAATCTCACCGCCGGGAAACGCCGTGGAGTGCATATTGACGTACGCATGATTGGCAAACAGCGAGTCTGCTGTCAATTGATCGAGTTCTTGCTCACCCACGATAGGTGAGGCGAGGCTGTTGAATGGCACTTTCACACCCCCAGTGCGCCCCGGGGCAGCCGTGTGGATATGAGCCGAGATTGGGGTGATACCCGTGAAGGTTACATTGTACTTGAGGATCTTGGTCTCGGCGTTGTAAGTGCCCGAGAAGGTCCCCGTTGCGGTAGAAGACGTAGCAGGGACCTGCTGGGCACCCGTAATGGGAGCCGTAAACTCCGTTGACTTCGGCCGGATATTGCCCCGGATCTCTCCATTTGGGAAGGCGGTGGTGTGGATGTTGACGTACGCGCGTCCGGCGAGCAACGAATCGATCGTTGCCTGATCGACATCTGCCTCACCCTCAATCGGGGAGGTAAGATCATTGAAAGGCACCTTTACCCCACCAGCCCGGCCGGGTGCGGCGACGTGAATGTGCGCCGAGATTGGGGTCAAGCCAGTAAGCGTCACTTTGTACGTGAGCTTTTTCGTGTCACGGTTCAAAGTAGCCGTGAGCGTACCCGTAGCAGTTGAACTGTTGGACGGCACTTGCTGGCCCCCGCTCAACGTCGCGACGAAATCCGTCGTGTTAGCGGGCGTTACCTGTTTGTCATCGTCTTTCTTGCAGCCGGCAACAGCTAGTCCAGCGAGTAAGGTGACAAAAAGCGGAAAGCGCTTTAGCATAAAAATCAAGAAAAAAGTGAACAGGGTGAAGAGTGTAAGGCGAAACAGCTTTACAATGCTGCCTTCAACTCCTTTATGACTAAAGTGTTTGAAACCTCACCTAGAGAGTGGACGCTTTTAGCATTTAACTGCCCTTTTTCAGTTGGTTAAAGGCCATTAAGTTCAGGTAAACGCTATGCGCCAATCCTTCAGCTGGCCAGTTCGCTTATGGCCAGCCAAGCCAATAGGCCCGCGCCTGTTTCAAGAGCCGTTTCATCTACGTCGAATGTAGGAGTATGGACGGAGGAAGTACCACGAAGGCCGTCCGGGGAACGCGTACCGAGACGCCAGAAGCACGCGGGGGCGGCCTGTGAGTAGTAGGCGAAATCTTCTGCCGCGAGCCACTGATCCAACTCTATCACGTTCTCGGGGCCCACGTATTCCACTACGGCGGCCCATACCCGGGCAGTAGTATCAGGGTCGTTATCAAGGCAGGGATACCCCCGACGGATTTCCAAATCAGCTACGGCCCCCATAGCCGCGCACAACCCTTCTACGAGCTGCCGAATCAGCTGGTGCGCTTCTTCGCGCCACGCCTCGTCGAGCGTTCGGAAGGTGCCTTCGATATAAACCTCATTCGGGATGATGTTGGTAGCCCCTTGGGCGATGACTTTCCCAAATGACAGCACGGTTGGTAGCTTCGGATTTGCGCGGCGACTCACGATCTGCTGGAGCGCTACCAGCAGGTGGGCACTCACCAGTACCGGGTCGAGGTTTTGCTCGGGCATCGCGCCGTGGCCGCCTCGGCCGCGTACGGTCAGGTAAATCTCATCGGCCGACGCCATATACCGGCCGCTGCGAAGGCCAATTTGCCCCGCCGGCAGCTTCGGGAATACGTGTTGCCCTAGCACGCTTGCCGGCGCTGGGTTTCGGAGCACGCCTTCTTTGATAAGCAGCGAAGCGCCCCCCGGAATTACCTCTTCGCCGGGCTGAAAGATGAGCTTGACCGTACCGCTGAACTCGTCGCGCAGCCCCGTGAGGATGCGCGCCGCGCCGAGCAGCGAGGCCGTATGCACGTCGTGGCCGCAGGCGTGCATCACACCCGGCACGGTCGAGCGGTAAGCCACTTCGTTGGCTTCCTGAATCGGCAGGGCATCCATATCGGCACGCAACGCCACCGTACGGCGGCCGGGGTCACGGCCCTCAATAAGCGCGACCACCCCCGTATTGGCCATGCGAACCGGGGTAAGCCCAAGGCTGCGCAGCTCCGCCTCGACGAACGCCGCCGTTTGGTGTTCCGCAAACGAGAGCTCCGGGTGAGCGTGCAAATGGCGTCGTAGGGCCGTGACGTGCGGCAAGGCGGTGGCAGCGCGGGTGCGAATCTGGTCAAGCATAATCTGAGGTGGCATTGGGCCGCAGCAAGTTCGCTCACAATCCCCCAACTACTCACCTTCTACCTTTGCCGTCCTATGCTGCTTTCTCTCTTGACGGCCCTCGTTTGGGATGTTTCAAATACGGCGTTCTCGCTCGGCTCGTGGTCGGTGCGCTGGTACGGGGTATTATTCGCGCTCGGCTTCTTCGTTGGGCAGATTATTCTGACCCGAATCTACGTCGCGGAGGGCAAGTCGGCGCAGCTCGTCGACGTCATTACCTTTTATATGATCATTGGTACGGTAGTCGGCGCCCGGCTTGGCCATTGCCTCTTCTACGAACCCGAGCAATACCTCGCCCATCCGCTGGAGATTCTGAAGATCTGGCACGGCGGCTTGGCTTCGCACGGCGCCACGGCCGGAATCCTGCTGGCGCTATGGTTTTTCAGTCGTCGCCAAAAACTTTCTTATCTCTGGGTCCTTGACCGGATCGTCATCGTCGTCGCGCTCGGGGGCGCTTTCATCCGCTTAGGCAACATGATGAACTCCGAAATTATCGGTCGGCCGACGAGCCTGCCGTGGGGAGTCATCTTTCCTCGCAACCCCGACGGACTCTCCCAGGTGCCGCGCCACCCGACGCCGCTTTACGAAGCAGGCTTCTGCCTCCTGCTGGTTGTTGGGCTTTATCTCATTTGGCGTCATTACAAAGCTGCTACGCCGCGCGGGCTCATCTTCGGCTTGTTCGTGGGGCTGCTCTTCTCGCAGCGTTTCCTGCTGGAATTTCTGAAGGAAAATCAAGTGCCGTTCGAAAACGGGCTGCCCCTCAATATGGGGCAGCTGCTGAGCATCCCACTCATTATTGCGGGCACTATCGTGCTGGCCCGTGCCGTTGCGCGGGGACCTGAGCCGACGGACCTGAGCAGGACCAGCGGCGCGAATGCGTAAAATAGCGGGGCTGCTGCGCGCGTATGTCACTGAAGACTTCCGCCCGGGCTACTATGGCTTGACGGCGGTATTTCTGACGACTGCCATTGCGCTCAACTACCGCTACGACTTCGAGGACAAGGTCATTGACAGCTACTATGGCCGCGAGATCAGGATGCTGTGGTATTTCCTGTTCTACGCGGTGGCGTATTACGGTACAGTGGCGCTCGATGTATTCACCTCCGGCAAAGAATCCGCGGCTTATATCCGCCAGCCGCGCTTTTGGCTACTAAGCCTTGCCGGGCTGGCAATTCTTGGGATCGATGGCGGCTCTTATTACCACCGCCCGGTCGCCGAGGCGGTATTCGCGCCGGAAACGCGCATATGGGGCTATCAGGTGTTCGTCAACCTGAGTAGTCTCTTCACGATTTTGCTGCCGTGCGCGCTGCTGTACTACTTTCACCCCGATCGCTCAGCGGGATTTTTCGGACTTACCGCTCGTCACGTGTCCGTCCGAACTTACGGCGGCTTACTACTGGTAATGGCCCCCCTGATTGCGTGGGCTTCTTTCCAGCCGGACTTCCTGCAGGCATACCCCGCGTATGAGCGCAACGCGGCCGCAACCGTGTGGGGCGTACCAGCGGGTTTGACCGCCCTGGTATTTGAATTGGCCTACGGTTGGGACTTTGTCGCCACTGAGCTGACCTTTCGTGGGCTGCTGGTTATCGGGCTGGCTTACGCGATGGGCCGTCGGGCAGTCTTGCCAATGGTCGTAACGTACGCGTTCCTCCATTTTGGCAAACCCGTAGGCGAAACGATTGGCTCCGTGTTCGGTGGTTACATCCTCGGAGTGCTCGCCTTGCGCACGCGCAACATTTGGGGCGGCATCGCTATTCACCTGGGGGTAGCCTGGTTAATGGAAGCGGCCGCGTTCATCCAGATCGGATTGCGGTAGCTGCACCTCTGGCGGGTACCTGAGCGATTGTTCCCCGCCTGCTCCTTACGTGCCGCGCGCTACCGCGAGCGACTTATTCCCGCATGGTCACCGGCGCCCGGTAGCCGCGTGCTTCGGCGGCGGCGGCATAGGCTTCCGCGCGCTCCGGTTGACCCGCGGCGGCGGCTAGCTTACTAAGCAGGTGACACGTCTGCCCGTCACTGGAGTCTGCGGAGAGCGCTGCTAGCAGATCGTGGACCGCGTGGGGGCGGTCGTTTAAGCGGAAGTAAGCAATCCCGCGTCCCTTCACCGCGCGGGTGCATTCAGTCGGCGAGGCCATCGCCGATTGCAATACTTTGGAGAAATCACCAATTGCGCCACTATAATTGGCGCGGGAGAATAAGCGCAATTCCGCCCGAGCCAGCCGGGCGGGCGCAAACGCGCCATCTACCAGGAGAGCTTGCGTATACGCCTGTTCGGCGGCCGCGTCGCGCCCAAGGGCGGCCAGACAGGTGGCGCGCCCCGCGAGCGTTCGCACCCGATCGGCAGGCGCGTGCAGGTGCCGGAGCGCAACATTATAGTCGGCGAGGGCCGTGGCGTAGTCGCGTTGATACGTCGCGGCTGCTTCCGCTCGCCGGGCATAAGCGGCTCCGTGGGTTGGCTGCTCGCGAATGGCCGCGCTCCAGTCCGTCATGGCGGCCGCCCAGTCGCCGCGTTTCAGCGCCAGCATTCCCTCCAGGTACACCTCATCGGCCTGCGATTCGGAGCGGGCATCGCGCCACATCGCTACGGCACCAGCCGCCGTGGTCAGAAAAATGAGTAGTACGAGCAAGATGCGGCGATCGCGGCGATTAAACTGCGCTCGCTGCTGCACCGTGTGGTAGGCCCGCTCGCGGACGGCAGCGGGCGGACGGGTGTTGGCGTAGTGGTAGCGGTGGCCCACCGGCCACGTGGTGGCGCCGGCCTGGCGCTGCTGACGCGCCAGCGCCACCTGGCGCTGGCGCATAGCCAGTAGGATATTATCGTAAGCCGCCCGCCGTGCCGGGTCGCCTAAAATTCGATATGCTTCCGCTACCTGCTTGAATAACTCCTCAAAATGCGGATTGCCGTAATGCTTATCCGGATGGTAGCGCACCGCCAGCCGCCGGTAGGCCGCCCGCACCTCCGTGGGCGAGGCCAGCGGCGGTATCCCAAGCAGGTCGTAATGGGTGGCGCTGGAGGTCACGGAACGGAACGCACGAAGGTGAAAAATAGCCAGCGGGGTGGCGGCTAACTCACGAATTTACGGACATTGGCTTAACCGCTGCGTCCCGCCCGAGGTTCGAGCGAAACCCCGCGCCGACTTCTTTCCGTAAGCGGCACTTGCCAAGACCGCGGCTGTGCCGGGCAGGTCGGCGTCTTACCGCCTTGCAATCCCTTTCTCCCTATGGCTTTTTTTGATAAATTATCCGATGATCCGCCCCGGGCCTCGCTTACCGGGCGGTTGGTGGACGACGTAACCGAGTACATTGACACCCGCCTGAGCCTGGCTCGACTCGATGCTCAGGCCGGGGCTCGTAATACGCTGGTGGGCGTGCTGCACGGGGTGACGATGGCGGTACTGGCGCTCATCGGTACGCTGTTTCTGCTCGTATTTCTGGCTTTAGTTCTCAACAGCGCGCTCGATAGCCATTATTGGGGCTTCGGCATCATCGCCGGGGTATTTTTACTGCTGACGCTGCTTTTTGTGTTCGGCGTTGATAAGGGGGCATTCACGGCGCTGGCCGAAAAAATCCTCCACAATAAGATTTACAAATCCGAAATCGAGCAGGAACGCCCTGCCCAATCCTGATCGCATGAATCCTCACGCTTCCCCCGAAGAACAGCGCGTTTTAGCTGAAGCAGCCGAAACGCCGTCGCTGCTCGACGAAAAAAAATTCCTGGAAGAGCGCCGCCGCCGCCTTGAGGCCTCGCTCCACGACCATGTCCTCGAAATTAAGGACCGGGGCCAGCACGCCGGTAAAGTAGCCTTGGCGGGTGCGGGTGCCCTGCTGGGCGTGTGGCTGGTGGCGAAAGCTGTTGGGAGCCTCACCAGCTCGCGTAAGCATAAAAAGGCCCGGGCCCTGAAATCGCACGTCAAGATGGCTGCATTAGGACCCGGGGCTCGCTCCGAGCGTGAGCACGCGGCCGAATCAGCGCCCCATCGCCCCACTTCTGGTGCGCGCCGCCACGTAGATTATGACGAAGATGATGCGCCACGACACGCGCGTCAAACCGTGCCTCCGCCCGCGCCCGAACCGACTGGCCCCTCCCTGTTTCAGACCTTCATGGAGTCAGAAGCGGGGCGGATGATGAGCAACCAGCTCGTGGCGTTGTTGATGGTCTTCGTGACGCGAAAACTCGAGAGCGTGCTTCAAATCGAGCGGAGTGCCGATATTGGCTCGGTCAAAGAATCAGACTTGACACCGTACCGTATCGTGGACCCGATCTCGGACGCCACCGTGGTGCCCGACGACGCCGTGCCAGCCCGCCCGAATGACGCTTCAACCCCCGCCGCCACTACCTGAGTCGATCATTTTACCGCGCCTCGTGCGTGATCGCCAGCGCGGCCACCGCGCCCTCGCGGTCTTGCTCGATCCGGATAATATCTCGCTCGACGAAGCGGCCTACCTGATAGCGCTCAGTCACCGGCACCCGGTAGATTATTTTTTCGTTGGCGGCTCGCTCATCACCTCCGCGCAGCAAGGCCCGTTGCTGGACCTGCTGCGCCGCGAGGCGGCGGCGCCGGTAGTGCTGTTCCCGTCGTCGCCGACGCACATCGACGGACGGGCCGACGCGCTGCTGCTGCTCTCCCTGATTTCGGGGCGCAACCCGGAGCTACTGATCGGCCACCACGTGGTGGCTGCGCCTTTGTTACAAGCCAGTGGCTTGGAGCTGCTGCCCACCGGATATATGCTCGTGGA
>JBKJUQ010000495.1:0-8157 GCA_046590685.1 Hymenobacteraceae bacterium | reverse complement strand
ACACGGTGGTCCAAACCGGCAGTTCCTTGCGCATTACGGGCTAGCGCCCGCTACAAAGGCGCCTCGTAAGCCCCCGCCGACGGCCGCTGCCCGTCGCGCATCGTGCGGCGCAGGTCAAATGGCACGGCTGGCACCAGGGCCTCGCCTAGTCGGCGGGCGGGCGACGGCAGCGAGTCTACCCGCAGATCAATCTTGATGACTGAAGTGTCGTCGCGGAAAACCGGGTCTTCGTTGAGCACGTTCGTGCCGGCTTCGCCCCGGCCGTACGTCGCGCCGTCGGTGTTGAAGCGCGTGAAGCGGGTTTGCAGCACGTTGTGGCGCAGCGTGTAAGCGCTGTCGAGGTTGCCGCCTTCCCGCAGTAACAGTAGCTCATTTTGCAGCTTACCCTCGTCGTCGCGCAGGCCACTCCACAAGATGGTGTTCTCGACCGTTAGCGCGGTTTTGTAAGACCGAATCCCCGTAGTCAGCTCAAGGGCATTGTTGAAGGCCAGGGCTTCCGTCTCGCGCCGGTTGAACAAGCCTACTCCCATCGCAATGGTGCAATGCGCCAGTCGCCAGGTGCCGCCACCCACGCCAAGCACAGCCCGCTCGCCGCACCGCGCGATGACCGTATTGATTAGCTCCACTTTGCCATCTGCTCCGTGGCCCGCCGCCGCGCCGTATACTCCCACCAGGTAAGCATTACGAATAAAACAACCCTCAATGCGCACCTGATGCCCACTTAGCAAGTAGGGATTGCTGATGAACACGCCGACCGTGGAATTGCGAATGTCGGTATTCAGCACCTCGTTTTCGAGCAAGCGCTGCGAGCCGCGTCGCGGCTCAAACAAGATGGTGCCCCACTGGCCGGGCGTGTTGGCGTACTTAGGCACGTCGGCAATCTCGAAGTAGCGCGGATCGGTCGTGTCAAAAAAGTCGTCGCGCCGCAAGCCCCGGAATTTTACCGCCGGACCATCGAGGGCGCCACAGCGTAACCGTCCTCGCACCACCAGCGATGCCCCATTGGCGAGATACACGCGCGTGCCGGGGGCAATCGTGAGGGTGCAGCTTGAGTCAACGAGCGCGCTGCCCAGGAGCACGATGGGCCGATCAGCAGTCCACGTCTCGTCGCACGCAACAACCTGCGCCTGACCCGTCGGGGCCGTGTAATAGCGGGCATTTTCGCCGTAAGCCTGCAACAGCACGTGGCGCGTAGTGCCGTTAGCGCGCAGCTGCACGGAGTAGTCCTGCACGATAAAGACCGTATCGCTCGCGTTCGGATCGATGGTAACCTTGACGAGCACCAGCAAGCTGTCCTTCCCACGCAACTCAAAATCGCGCCGGACTGAGCCGGGCCGCCCGTCGATGATGAGCTCAAAACGCGCCACCGACGAACCCGGGCCTACCAACCCGATTTCGTCTACCTTCACCGCTTTAGCGTTGCGGTTGTAGACCCAGAACCGCTTGGTGATGGAGCCCAGACTCGTGAAGACGGTATCGAACTTGACCATGTCGACCGATGCCGTGAGCACAGCACCCGGATCGGTGGTTACCAGATCTTCTTTCGGCTCGCAGCTGGTCAGGAAGATGCTCAGTAAGGCCACCAAGGCCAAAATAAGGAGCGAAAGGGCGCGGAACGAGTGCTTCAAGTGCTTCATTAAGCGATCTAACGCGCAAAGCCCACGTTTTAGTCTTTCAGACGCTTAATTAAGCGACTCCTTCGCGCAGCCGCTCGGCGTTTTCCGCAATCCGCAACTGTTCGACAAACTCGTCGATGTTGCCATCTACCACGGAGGCGAGGTTATACACCGTCAGGCCGATGCGGTGATCGGTGACCCGGCTCTGCGGGTAATTGTAGGTGCGGATCTTATCCGACCGGTCGCCCCCACCAATCATGCTCTTGCGCTGGGCGCCCTCGGCCTCATTTTTCTTGGCCAGCTCAATCTCGTAAATGCGCGAACGAAGCACTTGCAGGGCCTTATCAAAGTTCTTCATCTGCGACTTCTGGTCCTGGCACTGCGCCACGATACCAGTCGGTAAGTGCGTAAGACGCACGGCCGAGTACGTGGTGTTTACCGACTGCCCGCCCGGCCCGCTCGACATAAACAGGTCTTTGCGCACGTCGTTCATATCAATCGGCACGTCCAGCTCGCCCGCGTCGGGCATCACCACCACGCTCGCGACCGACGTGTGAATGCGGCCTTGCGTTTCGGTAGCCGGCACGCGCTGTACGCGGTGTACGCCTGACTCAAACTTCATCTTGGCGTAGACGTCCTCGCCCGTTACGCCCACGATAATTTCCTTGTAGCCGCCGCTCGTACCCTCCGTGGCATCAATCAGCTCCATTTTCCAGTTCATCCGCTCGGCAAAGCGGGCGTACATCCGGTAGATGTCGCCGGCGAAAATGGCCGCCTCATCGCCGCCCGCACCCGCGCGGATCTCGAGCAGAATATCCTTTGAATCGTTCGGGTCAGTCGGAATCAGCAGCTCTTTCAGCTTCTCTTCCTGCGATTCTCGCCGGGGCAGCAGCTCGTCGAGCTCGGCCTTGGCCAGCTCGCGGAATTCCTCATCTTTTTCGGTGGCGATGACTTGCCGAGCACCCTCAATGTTGCTCAGGATGTTCTGGTAGGTGCGGTACTCGCCCACGATGCGGTCCAGCTCCTTATACTCCTTGTTAAGCGCCTTGTACCGCTTGAGGTCGCTCAGGATGTCGGGCTGTTGCAGCTCCATTCCTACTGCTTCGAACCGTACCCGAATCGCTTCTAACTTATCAATCATACCTGGTAGTTATGCCGCAAAGGTACGAACTTGCGCCCCGGAGCGAATTTTGTGCACCCGGAAGCCCTCGCTCGGCGTATGTGCCCGTAAGTAGGGCACTTCACCTCGTTAGTAGAGGTTCGTGGCTTCGCTGCTTTCCTTCGCTTTCCCCCTTTTTCTTTCTGCTTCGTTATGAACCATCTGCTCCGTTCGGTGCCCGCGCTGTTCCTTATGCTGGCTGCGGTGGCGTCGGGTTGTGAATCTATGAACAGCAACCGCACGGAGTCCGGCGGTGACCCCTCCCTGGCGCGTGAAGCGGAAAACTGGAAGGTAAAACGCATCTCCCCCGAAGAGCTGCTGAAAGGCGCGATCTGGGCCGGCGATTCCCTGACCCACGCCGCGGAGCGCGAGCTACGGGAGGAGGGCCTGCCCATAGATTCGTTTCGCCTGAAGCGGCTGCCGCTGACGGCGGGCGTAGCAACCACCCTGGGCGCTACAGTAGCCGTGGTGCCGATGTCGCGCTCGGGTACGGGGGTCCGCGTTTCGCGCCCTACGCCGGAAACCTTCTCCTACGTACGGCCCGCCGGGCCGGGTAAAGTGTGGCGGGCCTATTTCACCCGTAAGGGTGTAGCCGAGTTTTATACCCAGCGTACCCGCCCCCTGACGCGGGCCGAAAAGCGGTCTGCCGCCGAATAGCACCCGTTTCGCAGCCCTTCGCGCGACTGTTACGCTTTCTACTTCTTAACTGTTAGTCGTTGGTCTCCGCGGTATTAGCGGTGCCCAAGGTATTTTTCTGCTTATGCCCGTTCAAAAATCTACTGACGCTGATTTCGCCGCGTTGCTTGCCGAGCACGAGCGCGTCGTGGTGAAATACTACGCCGATTGGTGCGGATCGTGCCGCCTGTTCGCCCCTAAATTTAAGAAAATGAGCGACGACGCCGCGCTCGCCAACGTTACGTTTCTCGACGTCAATGCCGAGACGGATCAGCTAGCGCGTAAAATCGCGGGCGTAACCAACCTGCCGTTTTTCGCGGCTTTCCGGGATGGCCAGCTCGTCGGAACGGTTTCGGCGACGAAAGAAGATGCCGTGCGCGATCTGATTAGTCGCCTCGCCTGAGCGCGCTACTGACTAAGCGCGGTGAAGATTGAGGTAATTAAGCAGCTAGCGGGAGCTCGAACTCGTGACGAGCTGCGAGCGGCGGAAGAAGCGCTAATCGCGGAGCACGCGAGCGATTTTAAGGACCTTGATCCCCCGCCCGATGCGTGCGAACACCTTACGCACGTACTGGCCGCCCGATGGATTCAGGACTATATACTTGAGCAAGGCGTCGCCTTACCGGTGGCGGTGCGAGCATACGCGCAGAAGGTGCGGGCTACGATTAGTTAGCTAACGGCGGCAGCTTACAGGGTTTTTTCTCCCCGTTACCGCCAATCCGGCGTCGTTCACTACCTACATCCAGTAGTTGATCGAAAAGGATTTGGAAAGGGGAGGGGTAAGAGGATAGCTTTGTCCTATCAATTCGCTTCTGCTGTTCGATATGCGTCGTCGCTCATCTTGGTTTTTGGGCGCGTTGCTCACGTTATCGCTACTCGGTAGCTGCACGGCTGACGGTGGCCACGCCAATGCCGCCGGCCGGAGCTTACCCGAGGCGTACCGCGCCGTGATAAGCAACTTAACGATGCCCAGCGACTAGGTTTTAGGGCGCCATCGTGCTGTTTTACTTTCAAAGCCCCGATCTGGTACTGCGCCGGACTGGGGTTTTCGCTTTTTGGTGGTGGCTGGCTGGTAAGGTCATCACGCAATCATTGCGGAGCAGAAGGGCGGGTGTTGGGTGAGGCCTGGCAGCGCAAGATTGAGCGGTTCGGGTGGGTAACGGCTAGCTTTGTCCGGATTTTTTACTCAACCGGCGCACCTAATGTCATCCACCCGCCTGCTCGAATGCGTCCCTAATTTCTCGGAAGGGCGTGACCCGGAGAAAATTCGCCTCATCACGGCTGAAATCGAAGCTACGGAAGGCGTTCAACTACTGAATGTTGATCCAGGGCGCGCGACCAATCGCACGGTCGTGACGTTCGTGGGCGCCCCGGAAGCGGTCGTGGAAGCCGCTTTTCGCGCTATTAAAAAAGCGGCGGAAGTGATCGACATGCGGCACCACACCGGCGAGCACCCGCGCATGGGCGCCACCGATGTATGTCCCTTAGTGCCCATTTCCGGCGTTTCGATGGAGGAAGCCGCGCAGTACGCCCGCCAACTCGGCGAGCGGGTGGGCCACGAGCTCGGCATTCCGGGCTACTACTACGAGGAAGCCGCCACCAGCCCCGAGCGCCGCAACCTGAGCACGGTGCGGGCCGGCGAGTACGAGGGCTTGGAAGCCAAGCTGCAAAACCCGCGCTGGCGGCCCGATTTCGGCCCCGCGCAGTTCAACCCCAGTGCCGGAGCCACTGTCATCGGCGCGCGCGATTTTCTGGTGGCGTATAATCTCAATCTGAACACCACCTCCACCCGCCGCGCCAATGCCATCGCATTCGATCTGCGCGAATCGGGCCGAGCCACCAAGCACGCCGACGGTTCCACCACCACGCAACCGGGCCTGCTCAAGAGCGTGAAAGGGATTGGGTGGTATATCGAGGAATACGGCATCGCGCAGGTCAGTTTGAATCTGACGAACATCCGGGAGACCCCCGTCCACGTCGCTTTTGATACGGCCGTGCACGCTGCCGACACGCGCGGCATCCGCATCACGGGTTCCGAGCTGGTGGGCTTGGTACCCCTTAGCGCCCTGCTCGACGCCGGCCGGTACTTTCTGGCGAAACAGCAGCGCTCAGTTGGCGTGAGCGAAGCCGAGCTGGTGAAAATTGCCGTCCGTTCGCTTGGGCTCGATGAGCTCGCGCCGTTCGATCCGCAGGAGCGCGTAATCGAGTACAAGCTCCGCCAGCTGGCGGGGCCAGCAGCCACGCGGCTCGTATCGATGAGTCTGGCGGCGCTCGCCGACGAAACCGCCGCTGAGTCGCCGGCGCCCGGTGGCGGCTCCATCGCAGCGGCAGTAGGCGCGCTCGGTGCGGCCCTCGGCACGATGGTCGCGAACCTGAGTGCGCACAAGCGCGGCTGGGATGAGCGCTGGGAGTTCTTTTCGGATTACGCCGCGCAGGGCCAGCGCCATAAAGACGCGCTGCTCGCGCTCGTCGACGCCGATACGGCGGCTTTCAACCGCATTATGGCCGGCTTCGGGCTGCCCAACAAAACGGATACGGAAAAGGCCGCCCGTAAAGCGGCTATTCAGGAGGCTACGAAGGGCGCGATCGAAACGCCCCTGCGCGTGATGGAAACGGCCCTGGCCAGCATGGATGTGTTGGAGGCGATGGTGCGCGAGGGCCAGCCGTCATCGGTAACCGACGCGGGGGTAGGAGCGGCCTGCGCGCGCACCGCCGTGCTCGGCGCCGCCCTGAACGTGCAGGTGAACGTGGCAGATCTGGAAGATGCGGCCTTTAAGGCCGATGCGCTCACGCGGGCCGCGACGATGCTGGCGGAAGCCGAGCGGCGGGAAGCCGAGATTCTGGCGGTGGTGCGCGCCAAACTGAACATCGCTTGATCGCTGCAAGACTTCTTCGCCACTTTCATCCACTTTATCCAGTTGATCGATGACCATTCGCACGGGCTTCGGCTACGACGTTCATCAGCTACAGCCGGGGCTGCCGTTCTGGCTCGGGGGAATTGAGGTGCCCCATACGCACGGCGCGCTCGGTCACTCGGATGCCGACGTCCTCATTCACGTCATCTGCGACGCGCTGCTGGGAGCGGCGAACCTGCGCGATATCGGGTTTCACTTTCCCGATACTGACCCGCAGTACAAAGGCATCGACTCGAAAAAATTGTTGGTGGGCGTGATGGAGCTGCTCCGCGCCCGCGGCTGGCAGCTGGGAAATATTGATTCCACCATCTGCCTGGAGGCGCCGAAGGTCAATCCTCACATTCCCGCGATGCAGGCGTGCCTCGCCGCAGTAATGGGCGTGGATCAAGACCAAATATCCATCAAAGCCACTACCACCGAAAAACTCGGCTTTGTGGGTAAACGCGAGGGAGTAGCGGCATATGCGACCGTCTTGATACTGCGCGACTAGCGCGGGCAAGCCGAACCCCCGTACTACGACCTGCGTATGGACAGGCCACAACACCCGTCGTCTACGCCATTCTTCTCCCCAACGAAAACGAAATAGCTAACCGGATGCTTGACCATTTTAAACCACTGCACAGTATTCTGCTGGTCGATGATGATGCCACGACCAACTACGTCAACCAGCGATTGCTGAAGAATAGCGGCGTAGCAAACCACGTCGACATCGCCCTAAACGGACAGGAGGCGCTGGACTATTTGGCTAACCGCAACCCGGCAGCCGGCCAGCTCACGCCCGAAGCGATTTTCCTCGACGTCAGGATGCCCGTGATGGATGGATTTGAGTTTCTGGAACGCTACAGCCATCTGCCCGATGAGCAGCGCGCCCGGGTGCTGTTCATCCTGAGCTCAGCCGCCAGTTCTTTTGAGCGCGATCGTCTCCAATCCTTTCCGGCAGTTATCGAGCAGCTGGCCAACCCGTTGGAGCCCGAATACCTTAAAGAGCTTCTGCAGCAGTACTTCGCCGACAATTTTACTCAGGAAGAAGGCGGCGTACCCGCACTGGGCGTTACTACTTCCTGAACCGGCCAACTGAATACGAAGCGCGTCCCGCGGCCCGTTGACTCCACGCGTACCTCGCCGCCTTTGTCGCGCACGATCTTCCGGACGATGGCCAGTCCCACGCCCGTACTGTCGACGCTGGCCCGGATTGAGGTTACCTGAAAAATCTCGAACAGCCCCGCTCTATCCTCTGGCCGGATGCCGGGGCCGTCGTCCGTAACGCTGAACTCCAGTTGATTTTCGGCTTGGTGAGCCGCTATCCAGACGTGCCCCGTGCTGGGCTGGTCGTGGTACTTGCCGGCATTGCCGATCAGGTTGCTGAATACCTGCTGCAGGTAAATCTCCTCCGTCAGCAAGGTCGGCATCTCCGGGCTGATCTCGACGGTTAGCCCAGCGGGCAGCCGCACCGAGCGCACCACGCTGGCGACCAGCTCGCCTACGTTCACGGGTGTACGGGCCAGCTCGTTGCGTCCGGCCCGCGCGTAGGCAAGAATGGCGTGAATCAGGCGGCTCATCCAGGCCGCCTGCTGGCGTAACAGCTGCGCGGAGTGCGGCACATCCGTAAAGTCGTTGGCCGCGATACCGTGCTCAATGATTTGCGCGAGGCCATCAATATTATCGAGCGGCGATTTGAGGTCGTGCGAGATCGTGTGCGCGAAAGCATCGAGCTCTTCGTTCCGCAGCTGGAGCGCCAGATTGTGTAGTTGGCGCTCCTGGAGCAGAAAATCGTTGGCGGCGTTGAGACGCT
>JBKJUQ010000487.1:0-6982 GCA_046590685.1 Hymenobacteraceae bacterium | reverse complement strand
TGCGACTCCGCCGCCGCCACCTTGCCGAAGTCTTCGCCGCCGCTGGTCACGCGCTGACGGATCTTGGTGATCTTATTAAACGCGTCCAGCGTATCCTTGGGCTCGGCTTCCGGGTTGGCCAGGATCAGGATGTGCGCCGCGCTCACTTCCTGCTGCATCCGGTCGTAGGCTTCCTTCACCAGCTGATCCGTGACCGATTTCTCCGTCAGGTACGGCTGCGCGAGCTGCTGCCGGTACCCGTCGAGCTCGCGCTTGAAGGCCGTGGTGGTGTCGAGGCCGTGGGCCTCGGCGTCAAGCACCTTCAGCCGGAAGTTGGTGTAGAGATCGAGGTACTCGGGCAGCGACGTATTCGGCCGGCCTTCCTGATCGGCCGGGGCGGTGCCCGTCGCGGTGGCCTGGGCGGCGGGGTTGTTCTTGCGGTACACGTACAGAAAGTCCGACGTGTAAACCGGCGTCGCGCCGAGGGTTTCGATAACGGGGCCGTTCTGAATGGCGCCCAGCGCCTTGTTGGAAACAGCAGCGGGCTTCGAGGAGCCACAGCCGGCCACGCCGGCCAGTGCGAGGGCGGTGCCCAGGCACAAAAGGGTTGAACGCATACGGGGATTAAGGGAGCGACTACATCACGCGTCGTCCGCGCGCTAAGCGCGTGGAGGGGAGCGATTTCAGGGCGCAAATTACGCCACGGACGGCCCACTCGGCGCGCATCGGCCGACGCCGACGCCCGTTTAGGCCCGCGCGAGCTGCTTCGAAAGCCGGCAGACGTTCGCGCCGTTGCCGTCGTGCGAGAACTCCACGCGGTCCATAATCAGGTGCACGAGCGTCAGACCGAGCCCGCCTTTGCGGCGAGCGGCCACGTGCCGCACCATGTCGGGTAGGGCAAAAGGCGGTGGCTCGAACGGGATGCCCCGGTCGAGCAGCTCAAATTCGAGGGTCGAATCGGTGCGGTACAGCCGCAGAGTCAGCCAGCATTTGGGGTCTTCGTGGTTGCCGTGCACGATCACGTTGGCGCACACTTCATCGACCGCTACCAGCAGCTGGCCGGCCAGGCGGGGCGCCACGGCGAGCTCCTGCAGCCAGCCATCGACGAAACGACGGACCGGCGCGAGGTTGGCGCGCTCGCATCGCACCCGGATCGAGCGGGTCGGCTCAGCCATTCGGGTGAGGCTGCGCCAGCGCGGTCGCCTGTGTGTCGACGATGGTCATCAGCGCGTCGAGGCCGAGGATCTCGAACACGTTGTACACTTTCTCCTGCATCCCGAAAAACACCATGCTCGTGCCCGCATCCTGAAACCGCTGCAGGTTCGAGATGAAAACCCCGAGACCCGCCGACGAGATGTAGTCGAGATTGGTGCAGTCGATGAGCACCCGGCGGTAGCGCGTCACCTCGTCGGCTGAGAGCACGTCGTCGAGGCCAACGGCCGAAGAAGCGTCCAGCTCGCCCGTCAGGCGCAGGGTCAGGGTGTCGGCAGCGGGTTCCTGGATGATGTTCATGGGAGCGGCAAAGGGGGAGTAGATAGGCTGGGCGGCCGGGTTGTACGGTCGCGCCCGAGCCGGGGTTGGGCGCGATCGCGTCCATTTAAAGGCAAAAAAACACCCGCTGGCGCGGTTAATCGCGCCAGCGGGTGGGAGGGGTGTCGCCGGAGGGACGGGGATGGGTCAGCGCAGCAGCCTGTGGGTGCTGCTTCGGCCCTCGGGCCACGTCAGGCGCAGGATGTACACACCCGTTGGCTGGCAACTCAGGTCGAGCGCCGTGTCCGCCCCCGTCAGCGTACCCAGCACCACCAGCCGGCCCAGCGCGTCGGTCACGGCGAACGTAGTGCCCCGATCGCCCGCTACCCCTCCGTCCGGGGTGCGGACCGTGAACCAGCCACTACTGCTCGGATTGGGATACACGCTCACCGCGGCGGCCACGGCCCCCGGCGCCAACCCCGTCGGGCCGAAGGGCTCCAGCGTGGTGCACGTCTGGCAGAAGAGGTTGTTGGTGGCGCACACCCGCACCCGCACCGGCGCGGGCGAGGCAAACGCGTGGCGCACCACCCAGCCCGTGTCCGGCGGCGAGCCGTCGCCGAAGTCCCACGCGACGAGTGAGACCTCGCCGTAGCGCGGGCCGGCGAGCGTCGCGGCCGAGTCGAGCGTGAAGGTGAGCGTACTGCCCGTGAGGGCGCCGGCCGTGGGCGGCTGACCGAAGACCGGTGGCCGCGCGCACATCTCGGCGCTGACCGGCGCGGACGTCAGGCCCGTATAGTACGCGATGCCTAGGTCGGAACCGCCCGGCGTTGGCCCTACGGCTTCACCCATCAGCCGAATACCACCGGGTTCGCAAAACATTGTGGTCCCGAGGACCGGTTGGCCCGTTAGCCTCCACGCCACGGAGGGTAACGTATCGGCGGGTGTGGCGCGGGTGGGCGGAATTAACTCCGTTAGATAAAACGGCGGTAGCGTGGTGCCGGACAGCACAAAGTGACCGTTCGCCAATTCCTGGGCTTGGAAGAAACTCCCGACATCCAAGGTGTGGCGCCACTCTTCGCGCCACGTCGAATCAAGCTTGATACACAACGCGCGCGGTAAATCGCCATAAGTCAGCTCTCCGTACCCTGTTACCAACAGCCCGCCATCGCGCGTGGGCGTCAGGCCCAGCGTCACGTCGTGATAGCCCGAGTAGTTGAGCCAAACGCTGGTGAGTGAGTCGCCCGCCGGGCTGAGCTTGTAGAGCTTAATGCCCGCGTCCTTGTAGTTATACACGGGGCTAGGGATGCGCGTGTAATCCGTGGAGGCCACCACGTACGAGCCGTCCGGCAACGGTGCCATCCGGTAGGCATACGAGAAGTTACCCAGCCGCTTGACCCACCGCATTCGCCCGCGCTCGTCGAAGCGCGTTACTTCGGCGTGCCAGCGCGCAGCCGAGTAGATTTTGTAGGCCGCCGTGTAGCCGCCGCGCGGAGCGCTGATAATAGAGTAGTCCTGGCGGCCGATGCTGTCGCGCCGGTAGCTGCGGCGCCACAGCAGGGTGCCGACCGAATCGAACTTGGACAGGTAGTGGTCTAGCCCGCCGCGGCTGCGAAAGCCGTAGCCAATGGTATAAAAACTTCCCTGACCAGCGGGGGCAATCCCGGAGAAGCTCGTCGAGGAGTGATTCGCCAGCGGAAATAAGTGCTGGCTGATTGCCCGGCCGTCGGGTCTGGTAAAAGCTAAATAAGCAGCTTGGCCGGTGCCATTATTGGGATCGCGCTGACCGGCCGACACATACCGCGCGGTGCTCAACCGCAATGAGCCGTTGGCGTACTCATAGGCTCGTGACTCACCGACGTAGCGCACCCACTGCTGGCGCGGCGCTGGTTGAGCTTGGGCCACTCCCATCACCCCGGGCAACAGCAACCCTACCCGAAGGGCGACCAAAGCCGCCGGTTTGCACGTCATCATCAACTGAAAGCTAGGCAAGGAGAAACCCGGCACCGCGCCCCACGCGGCGGTAGCCCGGAAGATACGCCCTACCCCGTCGCGCCGCGGGCCAGCGCGCTCGTTGAGCGAAAGTCCATCACGCGTACGTGCGGGTCGCTTCCGCACGAGCGAAAGACAGCTGCACGTACGTCCCGATGGCTTCAGCACGAGCGGAAGGCGATGGGACGTGCGTGCGGACCACTTCAGCACGAGCGGAAGGCGATGGGACGTGCGTCCCGATGGCTTCGGCACGAGCGGAAGGCGATGGGACGTGCGTGCGGAGCTGGTTTACTTGGGCCGCTTACTCCTCCTCTTCCTGCCCCTTGAACTTGATGACGAGCAGCGTCTGGTCGTCGCGCACGGTCGCTCCGGCGGTGAAGGCCAGCACGTCGGCGACGATGGCGTCGCGGATGTGTTCGGCGCGCAGGCGGTGGTGGTGGCGGGTGAGCTGGTCGAGCAGCCGCGGCTCGCCGTACTCTTCGTCGGCCAGCGAGCGCGCCTCCGTGGTGCCGTCGGTGTAAATCACCATCACGTCGCCGGGGTTGAAGTCGTAGTACATATTCTTCACCCGCTTGGCGTAGGCCGCGTCGTCGCCGCGCAGGATGCCGAGGCCGAGGCCGGGGGTCTGAAAGTAAAAGACTTCCTCGGTCGCCGAGTTGTAGTAGAGCGTGTGGCAGTGCCCGGCGCGGGCGAAGGCGAACCCGCGCTGGTCGTAGTCGATGACGTAGAGCGAGGCGGTGATGAACGACGAGCGTTCGAGGCAGTGCGTGAGGGCGGCGTTGGCCTTCACCATAAACTTGTCGGGCTCGGGCACGTGGTCGAGCTGCATCAGCGAGTGGAAGATGCCCTTCATCTGCGCCACGTGGAAGGCGGCGGTGATACCCTTGCCCGACACGTCGCCGGCGATGATGGCCAGGCGCGTATCGGAGAGCTGACGGAAGTCGTAGAAGTCGCCGCCGACTTCGAGCGCCGCTTCCGCCCACACGCTGATATCGAGGACGCGGTCGGCGGGCAGCTGCCGCGGAATGAGCGAGCGCTGCACCTCCGAGGCGATGTTGAGCTCGCGCTTGTAGCGTTCGCTGGCCACGTTGTCGTCCATGAGCCGCAGGTTCTGGAGCGTCAGCAGGCTCTGGTTGGCGTACATCTGCACCAGGCCGATGGCGCCGCGGTCGAAGCCGTGGGCCGGTTCGCGCAGCAGGGCCAGGTAGCTGAGCGTGTCGGCGGGATCGCCCGGCGCCGGCACCGGTACGAGCAGCACCGACCGATACCCCGCCGTGGTCAGGGCCTGGAGCTCGGGTACGCCGCCGCTGCTCCGGTCGAGGTGATTGTTGACGAACACGGCCTGCGCCGGTACGAGGCCGGCGAGCGTGGGGGCGTTATCGGGCAGGCCCCCGCGCCGGGCGTCGGTATCGAGGCCGAAGGCGTACGAGCGCTCCGAGCCCGGCACGCCCGCGGTCCAGAACCAGCCCGCGTCGGCTTCAGTGGCGAGGCGGGCATTGGCCACGAGCTGCTCGATGACGTGCTCGGGCGTCTGGCCCTGCTGAATCCGCTGGCTCTGGCGCTGGAAGGCGAGCAGCTCGTCGCGCCGCTGCTCGAACACGGTGGTGGTGGGCAGGTTGAAGAGCAGCAGCAGCCCGTTGGCGAACAGGTAGAGGCCACCCGCCGCCAGCGTACCCGCCACGTAGGGCCCGGCGAGCACCAGCGGCCCCGGGGCGCTGGCCTGGAGCAGCTGGAAGTAGCCGCCGAACACCCCCAGACTCACCATCAGCGCCAGCTGCAACAGGGCCGCGCGCAGCTTCTGGGCGCGGGTCAGGTACGCCACCCACCGCTGGTTGACGTTGAGGTAGCCGGCAAACACCACCAGCAGCGTCAGCAGCCCGATCCAGAGCGGGCGGTAAGTGTGCAGCGGCGGGATCGCCACCAGCAGCACCAGTAGCACCGCCTGCACGACCTCAAACGCCCGCCAGTCGCGCCGCAGCGACTCGGGTGCCCGGAACAGCAGCATCGAGCGCCACGTGTAGGCCGAAGCGGCCAGCTGCCAGGTATACAGCGCCAAACTCAGTACGTGCAGCAGGTTGGCCGACACGGCCCGGTCGTGGAGGGAAAGCTGGCGGGTCGCGAAGTACTCGCCCCCGAGCAGCGCCAAACTCGCCAGCGGCAGCATGCCCGCCCCGAACAGCAGCCGCCGCAGCGGCTCCACGAAATCGGTGCCCGTAATGGCCGGCGTCTGCACGCGGTGCAGCGCGAAGGTGAGCCCGGCGGCCACCACCAACACCATCGAGCGCCCGCCCATGCCGGCCGCGCCGGCCTGCCCATCCGTCAGCAGCACCAGCCCCAGCAAGCCCGCCCACGCCGCCAGCGTGGCGACCAGCAGCGCGCGGCGCAGCAAGGCAAGCGGAAAGGCGGAGAGGAGCGACAAGATGGAACGCGAAGCGGGTCGGGAAGGCCAAGGTACGACCCCAACTCGCGGCTGCCCCCTACGGCGCGGTGCGGAGTTGGGTTGAGGGCTCAGCCTGAGCGCCGTGGGGCGCTACGCCCGCGAATAATTCGGCGCCTCGCGCGTGATCTGCACGTCGTGGGGATGCGACTCGCGCAGCCCCGCTCCCGTAATCTGTACCATCTGCGCCCGCTGGAGCGCCTCGATGGAGGCTGCCCCGACGTAGCCCATCCCCGCGCGCAAGCCGCCGGTGAGCTGGTAGAGCACTTCGGCTACCGCACCCTTATACGGCACGCGCCCCACGATGCCTTCGGGCACGAGCTTCTTCACGTCGTCTTCAGCGTCCTGAAAGTAACGGTCCTTCGAGCCGTCTTCCATGGCTTCTACTGAGCCCATTCCGCGGTAGGTCTTGAACTTGCGACCCTCGTAGAGCTGCACCTCGCCGGGGGCTTCCTCGGTGCCCGCCAGCAGCGAGCCGATCATCACCGTCGCCGCGCCGCCGGCCAGGGCCTTGACCACGTCGCCCGAAAACTTGATGCCCCCGTCGGCGATCACCGGTACGCCGGTGCCTTCGAGGCCGCGCGCCGCTTCCATCACCGCCGAGAGCTGCGGCACCCCGATGCCGGCAATGATGCGCGTCGTGCAGATGCTCCCCGGGCCAACCCCCACTTTCACCGCGTCGGCGCCCGCGTCGGCCAGGGCGCGGGCGCCGTCGGCCGTCGCCACGTTGCCGGCAATAATGTCGAGGTCGGGAAACTGCGTCCGCAGCGCCCGTACCGCGTCGAGCACCCCGCGCGAGTGGCCGTGGGCCGTATCAACGCTCACCACGTCGACGCCGGCTTCTACCAGCGCCGCCACGCGGGCCGCCAGATCGGGCGTTACGCCCACCGCCGCGCCCACGCGCAACCGCCCGAATTCGTCCTTGCAGGCGTAGGGCCGGTCTTTTTTCTTGATGATGTCGCGGTACGTAATCAGGCCCGCCAGGCGGCCCTGCGCATCCACTACGGGCAGTTTTTCGATCTTGTGTTCCTGCAGAATCTCCTCCGCCTGCGGCAAAGTGGTGCCGGGCGCGGTGGTAATGAGCGGCATCGCCGTCATCACTTCGGT
>JBKJUQ010000436.1:0-5946 GCA_046590685.1 Hymenobacteraceae bacterium | reverse complement strand
GGGTAGCCTTACCTGTTTTTAATATGCGGCCGCGCCTCCCGGCGGCCGTTCCGGCTACTGCTGCTTGGCCAGCCAGAGCGAGGCGTTCAGGTGGAGGCGCGAATGACTCGCCAGCTCCGTCCAGCCGAAGTAGAGGGTGTTGCCGGGAGAACCGGTACCGTCGTCGGCCGGCGACGAATCGCCGATCGCTACCACCCGGCCGCTGCCGAACGTGGCCGTGGCGCACATCACGTTGCTGGTGCCCTGCGTGCTCGAACCCCGCCAGATCAGCGGCTGGGCGGTCCCGGAGGTGGTCATGGTGGCCCCCGCCGAATACTTGAGCTGCGAGACGACGCCCTGGGTGCCGTTGAGGACGGGGTTGACGCCCGCCTTCACGTTGGAGGTGGTTTCGCTGATGCTGTTGAGCGTGAAGCTGAGCCCAAACGGGTTGGCTTGCACGGCGTTGGTTGTCATCAGGTCGTTCCAGATGTTGGGCGCGTCCCAGCCGTCGGAGTTACGGTCGGACAAGTTGTGGTCGGCAATCATAAACAAGCCGCCGCCAGCCTGCACGAACTGTAGAATCGCCGTCTTCTCGGCCGTCGTGAAGCGCGTGTTCGGCTCATCCACGACAAACACCGTGTAATTGGCGAGGTCCTGCGGGTTGGCCGTATTGCCGTAGCTGATGGCGGTGCCGGCGGGCAGCGTCTCGACCGAGTTGCCGAGCTTCACGAGCGCCACGGCCCATGCCGAGACGGCACCGGTCCAGTAGCTCTCCGAGGTGGTAGCGGTGATGCCGGTAGCGGCAGGCGTTGGGTAGCGCGAGGCAATGCCGGAATTCACGTCGGGCACCCAGTCGGCGTTGCCCGCCATCTCGGTGTGGGTAGCGTCGAAGAGAAATTTCTTACCGCCGGTGGGTGGCGGTGGCGGGGGCGGAGTGCCACTGTAGGCGGTGATGTTGATATCGTCGATATTGATCCGCGCCGTCCCACCCGTCGTCTTGCGCACTTCAAAGCGCACGTTGCCCGTTTGGTTGACGGTGAAGGTGGCCGTTTGCAGCGTAGCGCTGCTGGCCGTCTGCGTAGCGCCCACTTTGGTGAAGGTGCTGCCCGAGTTGGTCGACAGCCACAACTCCCACGAGGAGGCGCCATCGGTGCCGTAGTAGGCGTGCGCCACCGACACGGTACCGGCGCCAGTGGTCAGATCGAAGCTCATCCCGATGCTACCCACGTTGCGCACCCGCGCCGACTGGGTGCCGTTCTTGGGGTCAGAGGCCGTATTGCCGATCAAGGCGTCGTTGAACACCCAAGCTCCCGTGCCGAGGGTTACGCTGCCGGTTGTATAAGCGGTCTTGGTACCGGATTCGAAATTTTCGGGGAAGCCTGCCAGAATGCGCTGCCCCGTAGAGGCTGAGACGTCAGCGCGGGGCTCTACGGGCACCACTTCGGGCCGCGAGCAGCCCCAACCAACCAGGCCCATCAGCCCGGCAAACGAAACAAGGGTAGTAATACGCATCGAACGAGAAGAAACGGAGTGACCGAACGGCGTAATCAACTGATTAGTCGTGTGCAAGCTACGAAGCCGCCGCCATATCCGGGCATTATCAGATAGGATAGCGTAAGTACTACTGCCCTAAATCCCCACGTCCGCGCAGAATTTGATCACGCGCGCATCATCCTCCTTGGGGAGGTCGGCCAAATCCTTCCGATTCACTTTCCAGAGCTCCGGCCAAGTGCCCAGCCAACACCTCGGCCTGCCCAATCAGCACACTGATCAAGGGGCGAGGCCAGCAACTCACTGCTGTGGGGGTCAACCCAAACCAACGGCAACAATCCGCGCTGCGACGCGAGCCACTAAGTCGAAAATTTCGCCAGGACATCGGACAGATACGTACGGCCAATCGGCACGGAGCGGCCGCCTTCCAGCAAAATGTCGGCATCTTCAATCGCTTCAATCCGACGCCGATTAACGACGAACGAGCGGTGAACGCGCAGGAACTGCTGCTGCGGCAGTCGGCTCGCCACCTCACGCAGCACTTGATTCGTGGACAGCTGCCGGGTGGTAGTCACCACGACTACCTGATCGCTTACGGCCTCGACGTACAGGATATCGTCGTACGCGAGCCGGATGATTCGATTACTACTCTTAAGGAAGAGCGACGCATCGCGATCCGCCAGCGCAACCGGCAAGGAATTGATCGGCAGCAAGTGCACGTCGGGGCGCTGATTTTGCGCCCGCTTAATCGCTTGCAGAAAACGCGTGTAGTTGACCGGCTTCCCCACGTAATCTGCCGCCTGTAGCTCGAAGGCATTGACCGGGATGCCGGGCTGAACCGAAGTGAGCACCACCGATACGGGAATTGGCATCAAGCGAATGAGCTCGAAGGCAGACGTGCCCGGCAGCTGCGCGTCCAGAAACAGGATATCGACGAGCGGGCGCAGGTGAAGAAAATCAAGCAGTTGGGTGCCATCTACGAACGACCCCACGCGCTTCAATCCCGGGGTAGCCGAGATGTGGTGCTCCAGCGTACGCCGACTAAACGTGTCGTCATCGGCGACGACGCACTTCAGAACTGCAGCTTCTGCGAAAAAAATAGACACGAGAAGGGAAAATAATTAATGGAAAAATGCAAAAAATAATCTTTGCGATTCACGCGGCAAAAGGCCCTCTTTTTCTGACGAAGGTATAGGTTTATAATTTATAAATGAGCGTTGACCCGACGAATTCCTGCATTCACCCCCCGAAAGCCTGCATTCACCTTTTAGACGTAAACATTTACGCTTGGGTGCTTGCAAAGCTTTGTTCAACACCCCACCTTTGTTACATACTCGCAGCAGAGTCGCGCATTCGACTACGTGACGGGATGATTTTAACTATCCACCTTTTCCCTACCTGCCCCGCATAACCACTGCCGCTTCCGTCGCCCTACCCGCCCTTCTCGCTCTGCCACTCTTTCTTGAGTACAACTTTATGCCGGTCTTGACTGCTTCCCCTTTTCATCCGTCGACGGGAGCGTTGCTGACCGTTTATCGCGATGCGTACCTGCGGGGCGATTTAGCAGCAGCCTCGATGCAGGCGGTTGCCGATTATCTCCAGCGGCACCCCGAGGCCGCCGATGAAGCGCGGGCGCAGTGGCAGGCCTTGCAACATGAAGGGGAGGTATCGGCGGGTACTCCCGTACCGTGGGAGGCGAATACGACGGCCAAAGCGGCGGCGCCCCGGGCGCGGTGGCTCCGCCTGCCGCACTTGTGGATGTTCGGCCTGTTCGGCGCTGGGTTAACTAGCGCGACTGCTTACGGCGTTACGCTACTGTATCAACACAAGCAAATAGAACAGCGTGGGCCCGTTTTTCAGCAAACCGAGCACGCAATGGAAACAGCCTCGGCTTTTGGGGCTACGTCTCACCAGACTCGTTCGCATCACTAAACTCTTCGCTTATGGAGTAAACTCTGATATTTGAGCACCTGACATTTTTCTTTTCCTGTTTTTTTCTTCAACTTCTCCCCCCCCCCCTTTTCTTATGGCTTACAGCCAGGATAACGCCGCCGGAATGGTCGTTCAGCAGGTCTTGAACGACATTCCTAATTTGATGGCCGTCGCCGTCGTGGACGCTACGTCCGGGATGTGCCTCGCCAGCCACTCCAATAGTCCCAGTCTCAACCCGGAGACGGCCGCCGCCTACAACGCGGAGGTCGTCAAGCAAAAGCAAAAGGCAATGGCCGCGCTCAAGCTCAAGAACGAGTCGATTGAGGACATTCTCATCACGCTCACCAGCCAAACGCACATAATCCGGCTGGTTGATGGCGGCAAAAAATTCATCTATTTGGCCGTGAATCCGCGCGATACGAATCTGGCCATCTCGCGCGATGTCTGCCGGTCGGCAGCCGAGTTGCTCGACTAACGAGTAGACGAACAAGCTGACAGGCGCTTTTCCGTGGCCGCACGGTTAGCAGCAAGTCAGTCCCGAAGCAAACAGCGCCCGAGGCATTGCTTCGGGCGCTGTTTGTTTAGAGCGTGTTAGGATATCGTCAGTGGTGGATATGAGAGAAAGGAGTAAATCCGAGAGGAAGTTTGGGGTTCCTACACCAACCAAACCGTGACTGACGTTTATCAACCCCTCTCGGATTCACAGTGGCAAGTTATCACCGCTCACGCCTTACTACCCCGCCTCAGCCGCCAGCGAACGCTCTGCCTGCGGGCCGTGGTGGAAGCGATCTGGTACGTGTGCCGCACGGGCTGCCAATGGCGGGCGCTGCCGGCGACGTACCCGGCATGGTCGGCCGTGTATTACTACTTCCGCCGCTGGCAAACCGATGACACGTGGCAACACTTGAACACGGGCCTCAATCAAATCGACCGTCAGCGGGAAGAACGGGCGGCCACTCCCTCCCTGCTCGCCGTTGGCTACCAGAGCGTTAAACTGCTGCCGCGCATCTTCGAGGAACGCGGCATTGACGGCGGCAAACGCGTCAACGGCCGAAAACGTCAAATTGCCGTTGATTCGGGGGGACGGATCTGGTGTGCCCACGTGACGGCGGCGAACGTGGCCGATACCCACGGGGCGGGCGGCTTGCTCAAGTGGTTGCCGACCCAACGGCTCGAAACCGTGCTCACCGATGCGGCCTACCGGGGCTCGTTTGCCGAGGCCATTCAAGCCCTCAACCTGCGCTTCGAGGTCGCCTCCCGACCGCCGACCGAGCAGGGATTTGTGCCCTTGAAAGGACGATGGGTGGTGGAGCGCACCTTTGCCTGGCTCAGCTTCTACCGCCGCCTGGTGCACGATTACGACTTCTCGACCGCCTCGCACAAAGCGTGGTTATTGATTGCCAGCTGCGCAATGTGCCTCAACCGCCTCACAAACAAGAAAATAAAACCCTAACACACTCTTACCTTGACTTTGGCCTTACGCGGCCCACGCCAATGCCTCCTGCCAGATGTTGAACTGGTGGCGGGTCAATTTTACCGTGACGGTGTCCGGGGTAGATGTTGAAAAAAGGGATTCGGCCCACAAATAGCGTCTGACAGCGGCAATGGCGTCGCTAAAGGTGAGATGGGACTTGTCGTACCAGCTGCTGGTCTGGCCGACCAGCAAGCCGTGCCCGTGGAGCCGGTGGGCCACCAGGGTAATGAGCGAAAACAGGCCCAGCAGCACGGGGGTGGTGCGGGCAATCGCCCGCTCGCTCCACTGGCGCTGGGTTTCGACGCCCAAGTGTGCCCGCACCTGCGCAAAGGTGGTTTCGATGGCCCAGCGTCGGCTGAAGTAGGTGACAATAGCGGCCGCGTCGAGCGCCAGGTCGGTACTCAGAAAGGCACTCAGTTGTTCGCCTTGGGGGCCGTGTTGGCGCACCAGCACCCAGCGGATGGGCACGGGCGGCTTGCCGGCGTGGTACCACAGGGCCGTATCGGTGGCGATCTCGACGGCCAGGTGCCGCCCCCGCGCATCAGCAGGTAGTACGAGCGCTTGCCAGACGGTCGGCGCGTGGGTGGCCAAGTGACTCAACAGCGGGAGGCGCGCGCCCTTGAGGCGAGTCCGCCCTTTTTGCCCTGCTGGACGTGGCGGCACGGGTGCATAGAGTGCTGCATCGAGCCGCAGGCGGGTGATCAACGTCACGTAGGGGCGCACGGCGTGGAGCAAGTCGAGCACGGCGTAGCCGCTATCGCCCACGGCAATCAGCTGCCGGCCCGGCAGCCAGCGCGTGAGCTGAAACAGGAGCTGGCGCGCCCAGTCGGGTAGGGTTTTGTGGCGCCGCTTTCGGGCTTGCGCCCACCGCAGCGACGGGGCCAAGGCGGTCAGAAAGGGCAGCACCCAGACCCGCCCGGCCCACGGGATGGGCGCCAGCAGCACCAGACTCATCCAGCGCAGGCCGCTGCACTTGACAAAGTGGTCGCGGCTGCTCCGCACCGCGTCGCGGTAGATACCGCGCGCCGCAATTTGTGCTCCCCAGCGCCGCTCCAGCGTTTCATCCAGCC
>JBKJUQ010000555.1:0-11961 GCA_046590685.1 Hymenobacteraceae bacterium | reverse complement strand
GCCGAGCAGGTTGGTGCCCGTGATCGTCACCACCGTACCGATCGGCCCGGTGGCCGGGCTGAGGGCGGTAATGGTAGGGATGGGGTCGGTGGTCACCAGGAAATCGGTGCCGCTCAGGCAGGTGCCAGCGGGCGTCGTCACGGTGAGGCGACCGGTGGTAGCCGTGGCGGGAATGGTCGCCGTGATGGAAGTCGTAGCGTTTACCACGAACGCCGCCGCCACGCCATTGAACGCCACGGCCGTGACTCCGATGAAATTGGTGCCGGTAAGCACCACCACCGAGCCCGGCGAGCCGCTGGCCGGCGCGAAGGAGGCGATGGTCGGCGCCTGGTTCACGGTAAAGGAAGTCGCGCTTTTCGCCATGCCGGTGGGCGTCAGCACATACAGCAGCCCGGTGGTAGCCCCCACCGGCACGTTGGCGCGCACCTGCGTGGCACTCAACACGGTGGCTGGCGTGGTGGTGGCGTTGAAGCGGATGGCCGTGGCGCCGGTGAAGTTGGTGCCGGTGATCGTTACGGTGGCGCCGCCGATGCCGCTGGTGGGCGTAAACGACGTGATGGTCGGCGCCGCGCCCGCCGTCACGCTGAAGCTGGTGGCGCTGTTGGTGCTGCCGGCCGTGTTGGTCGCCGAAAGCAGGCCAGTGGTGGCGCCCGCCGGCACAGTAGCCGTGATGCTGGTAGCCGAGTTAAAAACCTTCACCGCGTTGAGGCCATTGAAGGCCACAGTAGTAACGGAGGTGAAGTTGAGCCCCGTCAGAATCACCACTGAACCCACGCTGCCCGCCCCCGGCGTAAAGCCGGTAATGATGGGCGCCACCGTGAAGAGAGCCGTGCTGGTGACCGAGCCGCCGGGCGTCGTGACGGTGAGCTTACCCGTGGTCGCCAGGGGAGGTACCGCCACGGTGATGCTGGTGGCGCTGGAGGCCGTGGGGACGATGGGCTTGCCGTTGAATTTCACCACCGTGGCGCCGCTCAGGTTGGTGCCCGTGATGGTCACCACCGCCCCCGGCGCGCCCACGAGGGGCGTGAAGCTGGTGATCGTAGGTGGCCCCGTGGTAGTAGTCGTCACGGTGAAGCTGCCCGCGGACGTCGCGGCGGCGCTGCATACCCCCGTCACGCTGACGGTACCCGTGGTAGCGCCGGCCGGCACGGTAGCGGTAATGCTCGTCGCCGATCCTACCGTAAACGTGGCGCTGGAGCCATTGAAACTGACGCTGGCAGCGCCCGTGAAGCCCGTGCCCGTGATGGTCACGCTCGCCCCCACGGCGCCGCTGGCGGGCGTGAAGCTGGTGATAGTCGGCGCGGCCGTAGGCGTGAAGCTGCCGGCGCTGGTGGCGGTGCCGCCCGCCGTGGTCACTTTCACGGTGCCGGTCGTAACGCCGGCCGGCGTCACGGCGGTGATGCTTGTGGCGGAGTTGACCGTGAAGCTCGCCGCGTTGACGTTGTTGAACGTCACGGCCGTGGCACCCGTGAAATTGGTGCCCGTGATGGTCACCGTGGCGCCGGGGCACCCGCTGGTGGGCGTGAAGCTGGTGATCGTCGGCACCGCGACGGCGGTAGCCGTGATGGTGAAGTTGGCGTTCGAGATATCGAAGAAGTAATTGTCGGCGGCCTGCACCATGAGGCGTGCCGTGGTGGTGGCGATATTCGGCAGCGTTACCGCCTGCGAGCCATCATTGGCCGTGCCGGCCAGCAGCGTCGTGGGGAAGGTCAGGCCGCCATCGGTAGAAAGCAGCACATCCACCAGCGCGCAGCTGACGGGTGCGGCCGTCGTGCCGGCTACGTTCCAGGTCACGGTGGTAGCCGCGCCGCCGGCCAGGCTCACGGCGGTATTGGGGGCCGTGACGGCGAAGCCCGTGCTGGCCACCGTCGTCAGGGTCACGGTGTTGCTTTGGTTGACGCCGCCCACGATGCGCCCGAGCGCCGTGCTGAAGTGCTGGTCGCGCACCGTCAGTCGGAACTTGAGCGAGCGGGCGACGGTCGGAATAGCTTCGCCGTAGGCCACCGTGCCGCTGCGCAGCTCATTGAGGCGCGGGAAGTACCGCACCGGCGAGGTAGTGGCGGGCCAGGACCGAAACAGCGGCACCGTGGAGCCGGCGGTCTGCACCGTGGCAGGCTTCACCGGCGCGCCTTGGGCGCCGAGGTCCATCTCCTCCCAGTTGTAGGTGAGCGCGTCGCCGTCGGCGTCGGTGGCCGCCCCCGTCAGGCGGAAGGGCGTGTTAGCCGGAATGCTCTTGTTGACGGGCGTGGTGACGGTGGGCGGCGTATTGCCGCTGCTGGCCGAGGTGGCGCAGGTGGTCGAGAGGATGAAGGTGGTAATCTCCGAGATACTGGCGCCGTGGAAATAGGCATCGGAGTGGGCCTGCAAATCCTGGCTGGTGCCCGTGCCGCCCGTGCCGCTGCCGTCGCAGATACCCGCGTAGGCCATAATGGTCGAACCCGAGCCGGGTTCGTAGGCCATCGGCGCCTCGCGGTTGCCGCCCGCACACGAGCCCACCGAGCCGTTGAAGGGGTGGTTGCCGCCGAACTGGTGCCCCATTTCGTGGCACACGTAGTCGATGTCGAAGGGATCGCCCACGGGCGCGTCCGAGCCCGTCACGCCGAAGGCTTTCGAGCCGGTCGCGCACACGCCCGCCACGGCCACGCCGCCGCCGCCCGTGCTGAACACGTGGCCGATATCGTAGTTGGCGTTGCCAATCACCGCGTCGACGCGGGTCTGGTTCTGCGTGAGCAGCGCATCGCCATCGGTATTGGAGTAAGGGTCGGTGGCGGCGTTGGTGAAGATGAGCAGGTTGGTATTGGCTACCAACACCAACCGTACGCCGAGCTCTTTTTCATACACCCCCGTCACGCGGTTGACCGAGGTGGTCATCGCGGCCAGCGCCGACGCAGTAGTACCGCCCGTGAAGGCCGTGTACTCGCCGGTGGCCGCCAGGGCCAGCCGGTAGGTACGCAACGTAGTACCCAGCGAGGTCTGCACCCGGTAGCTGGCCGCCGCCGCCCGCGCCTGCGCGGCGCTCTGGACGGCGGCGGAGCCGGTGGTAGGGCTCTGGACCAGGCAAGGCACTCGGCCGCCGGCACGGGGCCGCAGGTCCTGCCGCCAGTAGCTCACCAGGCCCGTAGCGGGCGCGTTGGCATCCACCGGGTCAATATAAAACGTACCACCCGGCTGCCGCGAGAGCACCTGCGCGTGAAAGCCGCGCGGGGTGAGGTCGGCGCGCAGCGTGGCGGTGGGGTCGTCGAGCCCGATGCCCGCGTAGGTTTTGATCTGCGGAAACTGCGCCGCCAGTGGTGCCTCCATCACGGGCGCTTCCACGATGCGGAAACGGGCTGTGCCACCGTCGGGCAGGGGTAGCGCCAGCTCGACGCCCCCGGATGGACTGCCTTCCCGCGGCGCGGTGGCCAGGGTGGCGGCCAGCGCCGCGGCGTCAGGTGTCACTGCCCGGTAGGCGGTCAGCCGGCCCGCCCACACCGACGAAGGAAGTGCCTGACGCGCCGCCGGCGCATCGCGCCAGAGCGGAGGAGAGGGGCGGCCCGCTTGAGCCTGGGCCCCGGTAGGGGCAGCCGACAGCGCGACCACCAATCCCAGCGATACCAGGACAGAAGGCATAAAAGAAGTCATAACGGGGAGCGGGGAAAATGAACAAGCGGCCCGATAGTGAGCGCCGCCAAACGGGCAGCAGGAAGGTCGAGGGGGTAGCGCTGGGGAGACTTATCTGACAGAGCAAAAGTATTCGCTGGGCGAGCCGTTTACCTACCCGCGCTTGTCCCCATTTTGGGGATAGTGGGGGGAATATCTTCTCGTCTCTTTTTCTGCCGCTAGCCACGGGTGGCGCGCCACGGGTTGGACTATTCAGTCGGTAAGGATCGCTGTGCCCAGGCGTTGGGTGGGATCGGGTGGGTGGCCCGGCAGGTGGCGGCTTGCTTGCGGCCGGCACGGCGCGGGCGGCAGGCCCTCGGTTGCTTAACACTTTTCGGAACTTCCAAAGGTGTTAAGCAACTGGGGATGCGGCTTTGCTTAACACTTTTCGGAGCTTCCAAAGGTGTTAAGCATCCGGCGACTCGATTTTGCTAAACAGTTTTTGAACACCCAAAAACTGTTTAGCAAAAAGACACTGGGGTTTGCTAGACACTTTTTGAACACTCCAAAACTGTCTAGCAACCCGGCACTTGTCTTGGCTGCACTACGGGCGCTGCTTCTATTCTTCCGTTACAGATAGCTCAGCCACCACGCCCGGTTGCGGGCCTTCACCCCCGCGAACCAGCGGCACAGCGGGTAGAGGGCCAGCACCACGCTCACCCAGATCAGGTAGATAACGGGCAGGCCGAAGCCCCAGGCGGCCGGCGGCGGTGGTACTATCGGTCCGGCATTGAGCAGGTGGGCAGCGTCGATGCCCAGGGCGCGGGCCAGTAGAAACGCTACCAGATGAATCAGCAGCAAGTGGAGGAGGTAGTAGAAAAGTGGCACCCGCCCAAACGTGATGAAGAAGCGCTTTACCGGTCCGTCAGGCACCCGCTCAAGCAACGGCAGCACCGCGATGGCCGGCCCGAGCGTCATCAGCACGTAGCGTAGGGCGGGTGGATATTTCTCCACATCCAGAAACGAGAACACCGTGAGCATCGGCGTACGCTGGGAGGTCCAGGGAACCGTATCGCCGTACACGTTGAGCAGCCCCAGGAGCACGAAAGCGGCCGTCATTCCCAGCCCCAGGTCGAGCAAAACGCGCCGTCGGCGCGCAGTGGGCAGCTCCAGCAGCGCACCGAAGCCGAAGCCGGCCGCGATGACCCCGATCCACGGCAGCAGCGGGTAGGCTACGTAGAAGACGTTGCCGGCCCCCCACCTGATCGGGCCGCCCTCGTGCAGGACCTGCCACCCCCACGCCAGCGCGCCGAACTGCTCCGGTATCAGCGGATCGAGCAGGTTGTGCAGAACGATGATTGCGACGCCTACCGCCGCCACCGCCCGCGCAGGCAGCGCGTAGGTCAAGGCCGCCAGCACCACCATCGACCAGCCGATGGCCCAGATCACCTGCCCCGCCGCGAAAGCGTAATCGAAGTTAAAAAACCAACCAAACCGCACCACCGTCAGCTCCAGCACGATCATCCACAGCCCGCGCGTGAGCAGAAACCGCGACACTTCCCCGCGGGTGTGGCCGCGCCGGCCGTAGAGATACGCCCCCGCGCCGGCCAGCAGCACGAAGGTGGGCGCGCAGAAATGGGTGATCCAGCGGGTGAGGAACAGCGGCGCGCTGGTCTGGGTGAGGTCGAGGGGGTCGAAGCGGGCGCTGGTGAAGAAGTCGCGCACGTGGTCGAGCGCCATCAGCACCATCACGGCGCCGCGCAGAAAATCGGGCGCATCGAGGCGGGCGCGGGTGGGCGCGGCGGCCTTGGGCGCGGGCCCTGCTGGTGCGAGGATGGCCGGAACGGCGGCGAAGGAATCTGGCGAACTCATTTCGTAGTGCGAAAAAACAGGAACTACTGCGGGCCGGCACCGGCCTCTTCCAATCAACTACACCGCCACGCGCATAGCCGGTGACGCTTCCTGCTCCTGATGGCTGCTTTCCAGCGCCGCCAGCTGCCGCGCGTGGGCCGGCAGGTGCACTAACCCCAGCAGCGCCCCGGCCAGGGCCAGCAGCAGCGGCACCAGCAGGTACGTGCCGGCCCACGGCAAATGGCTGCGCACGACCCCTAGCAGGGCCGTGCCGGTGGCCGCCCCTACGTTGAAGACCGTCATATACACCGTGAACTGCACGGCCGAGATGCGCGACCAGCAACACTGCATCGCCAGCGCCAGCAGCCCGATAAAAGCCAGCGTATTGAGCAAGCAGAACGCGCCGATACCCCCCGTGATGAACGCGGGGTTAAGCCAGAGCGCCCGCCCAGCCCCCACCGTAGTGGCCAGCAGGCCGAGCCCCAGTAAGCTCGCCTGCACGAGCCGGATGGTGCCCAGCCGGCCGATCAGCCAGCCGCCCGCCAGCATTCCCACTACGCCCCCCAGCAGACTGGCCGTGGAATAGACCTGCGCGTAGTGCTCATCGGTCCAGCCGAGCTGCTGGACAGTGAAGATGGGCAGCGAGGTGTCGAGGTAGTTCTGGCAGAGCTGGGCGGTGAACACCGCCGGCACCACCAGCAGGCTGTTGCGCAGGGCGAACACCCGGCCGGCCGCCCGGAAAAGCGCCGCCCAGCTGTCGGTCTGAAGCCGGGCGGCGGCGGACGAAGCGGCGCCGGCCGTCCAGGGCAGACGCTTTTCGCCGGGCCGCTCGCGCAGCAGCAGCGGCAGCAGCAAAATCAGCCCGATGAGACCGGCGGGGACCAGCATCGCCACGCCGAACCCGTAGCGATGGAGCAGCCAGCTGGCGGCGGCCAGCGACGTGGCGATGCCCACCACCTTCGAACCCCACATCAGGCTGTTGGCGCGGCCCTGCTGCGCCAGGGGCACGATATCAATGACGAGGCTATCGGTGGCCACGTCCTGAAACACCGTAAAAATCTGGACGACGAAGACTGCCGCCGTCAGCAGGGCCAGGTGGTGGAGCGGGTCGGGCACGAGCGCCAGCCCCGCAAAGCTCCCCATCAGCCCCAGCTGCCCCACCAGCAGCCAGGGCCGGCGGCGCCCCATCGGCAGGTACGTGAAGCGCTCGATGAGCGGCGCGACCACGAGCTTCAGGCTCCACGGCAGCAAAGCCACCGCGCTGTAGCTGGCAATCTGCGCCGGGGTCCGGCCGTGCATCGCCAGCCACGCCGGAATGGCAAAGATCAACACGCCCTGCGGGGCACCCTGCGCGAAATACAGCGCGATAAAGGTGGCGTAGCGCAGCCGGGCGTTTTCGGCGAGCGCGGGCAGGCGGCGGGCGGCAGTGGTTGGGTTGTTCATCGGCGCGGCGCGGGTGGGGAACGGGCTACCGGCTCCGGTGAGCTTCCATATCAATCTCGATCAGCTGACCGGGCAGCGCCAGCCCTTTCACTTCGAGCCAGGTGCCGGTCGGGAAGTGTTTTTTGTAGATGCCGTTGCGGTAGCCCGCTTCCTTGATGAACCCGGCCATATCGGTGGTGTACACGTTCTCGGCCACCACGTCGTCGAAGGTGTAACCGTAGTGTTGCAGCACCTGGTCGAGGTCGACGTAGCAGTTGATCATCTGCTGCTTGAGGTTGCCGGCCGCTACCAGATTGCCGGACGAGTCCATACTCACGGCGCCGGAGATTTTCAGGTCGTCGCCGATCCGCACGGCGTGCGAGTAGCCGTAGGCTTTCTCGACGGTGGGCCGCAGCAGGAAGTAATCGGGGGCTTCGGGTGGCGCGGGCGGCGCTTGAGCGGCGGGCGGCGGGGCAGGGTTGCAGCCAGCAGCGGCGCCCAGAAACAGGGCGGCCACGACGGCCCGGAAATGGAGAAATGGCTTGCTGCGCATCGAATAAGGAATGGGTTAAGCAAAAAGCAAAAAACTCCCTCTACTCCGCCGGCTTCTCCATATAAAACGCTTCCAGCCATTGGCCGCCGCGCTTGACGTAGTTGACCGTGGCTCGCACCTTCGGCGGGATGGCTTTCCCCTCGCACGTGCCGTCCTGCGTCGCCGTGTAGGTCATCAGGGCCACGTTTTCGTCGAGCATCACCACCTTGAAGTCGGTCAGCGAGCAGCTCTTGATGGCGCACTCCTTCGGCGTGACACTGATAACCTTCGCTTTATCGCGCACCCCGGAAGCCGTGACCATCATAAAGTCTTCGCTCAGATTGGCGCGTGGCCAAGCCGCATCGTTGTTTTTCCACGCCTCCCAGCCCGCTTTTTCCAACGCGATGAGCTGCGCCTGGGTCTTGGGATCGGGTGTCCTGGCGGCTTGGCCGAGGGCGGTCGTCGTAGCCGCGCCAAGCGCGAGCAGGAGCGTAATGAGTGATTTTTTCACGGGTTGAAGCGGGTTTTTGGGGTTTTCCTACTCGGGTGACTTTTCGATTTCACCCCCGCGGGCATAGCGGCGCGGCACACGGGCGCCGTTCGTTGTTGGCTGGGCACAAAAGTCTCGGCCAACCACGGCGCGATCCTACCCACGCTTGTCCCCACTTTGGGGATAGGGTCGAATTATTTTCGTGACCGATATCCCCAAAAAGGGGACAGCGGTCGCTTGCCGGAGCAGCGGTTTTTGCCGCCCTTTGCTGCCGCGTTGGCGGGGAAGCCGCCGCGCGACTCTACGTTCGTAAAGCCAATGCTGGTCAATCGCACGCCTTCCCCCCCTTCCTCCCTCCGGTTATGACCCCTATCCGCCTAGGCATCGTCGAAGACGACCCCGACATCCGCGCGTTGGTACACCATTTTATGGCGCGCCAGTCCGACATCGCGTGCGTGCTGGTAGCCGAGTCAGTGGAAGATTTTCTGCACCAGCTCCCCGAGGCGCTGCCGCCCCAGGTTATCCTGCTCGATATTGGTCTGCCCGGCCTCAACGGCGTGGAGGCGCTTCCCCTCATCACCGCGCGTTTGCCGGGAGTGGAGATCCTGATGCATACGGTTTTCGAAGACCCCGACCACATCTACAACGCCTTGTGCCGGGGCGCGAGCGGCTACGTGCTCAAAAACACGCCCCTGCCGCAGATCAAAGACGCCATCGTGGACGTGATGCACGGCGGCGCGCCGATGTCGCGGGCCGTGGCGCGGCGCGTATTGGCGCATTTCAAGCCTACGCCCACCAGCCAGCCCAGCTTGCTCAGCGACCGCGAACGCACCATCCTCGATGCTCTGGTGCAAGGGCGCTCCGACAAGCAGATGGCCGTCCTCTTCGACCTCACTCCCGAAACGATCCGCACCTACGTCAAGCGCATCTACAAAAAGCTGCAAGTCACCGAAGGCCGCACCGAGCTGATCCGGCGGGCGGGGCGGGGGGAGTTGTAGCGAGTGGCGAGTGCGAGTGACGAGTGGCGAGTGCGAGTGGCGAGACCGCTTATAAGGTTGGAGGAAGCGGCTTTTTGGGATAGCGACTGCCGGGGAAAGGGCTCTCGTTTGCTGCGTTAATCAGGCCTTTGATGACGCGGGATAGCTCGTCGTTTTGCTGTAACAATTCTTCAAGTGCGGTGGCTTCCACATATCCACGATCAGCCGCGCGGTATAGCTGCGAGCGGATTTCGCCAGTTGAGCCTTTCGAGTAGCCCAGGAACTGCCGGAACTCACCTCGGCTGCCCCGGTCAAATCCTTCCGCTATGTTATCCATAATGGATCCTGCCGCCCGGCTGATCTGATCGATCAACCCAAAATCGCGGCGCATCGGCTCACTTCGGCACAGTGCCGTCACTGCCTGACAGTGCGAGCGGGCCAGCTGCCAAGCGCGTAAATCCTCAAAACACTTCACCATAAAGACCGGCAAAAATCCGCACAACTTACGCCACTCGCCACTCGCCACTCGAAACTACCCCTTCACCCGCAGCCTCACCTGATACCCCGGCAGGCCATCCGTCCGCGGGCCGGTTTGCAGCGTACCGTTGATGGCTTTGGCGCGGGCCGCCATACTGCGCAAACCCAGGCCGGTGCGGCTGGCGACGATGGTGGCGTGGCCGTCGTCGGTGATTTCCAGGATGAAGTAGCTACCGTCGCGCACCAGCCGCACCCGGAGGGTGGTGGCGCCTTTCCCGTGGCGTACCGCATTCGTGACGGCTTCCTTGAAAATGAGGTAAATCTGTTTGCGCACCAACGGCCGCAGTGCCTGGAAATGCGCCAATGGCTCGGCCTCGAACGAGTGCCGCAGCCCCGCGACGGGCGCCGTCTGATCGAGGTGGTCTTCGATACGGTCGAGGAGCGCCTGGACCGAATCGGCGCGCGAGTCAATGCTCACACCACATCGCGCAACGCCTGCACGGCCGCCCGGCTGTTGAGCAGCAACCGCGAGGCGAGCTGATGCAGGACCGGATCAGGGGCGACGGTGACGGTGACGGCCTCGCTTTCGGTTGCGGCAACGGCGGCGGCGGCCGCGTCGTCGGACTGTTGCAGTACTTCGGCCATCAAGCTGATTTTGGTCAGCAGGCCGCCCACTTCGTCGTGCAGGTTGGCCGCCAGCTCGTCGCGCAGCTTCGCTTCCTGCCGCGCGCGGCGCCCCTGGAGCCAGAACAACCCGTAGGTCACGCCCACCAGCGCCAGCGCCGCCAGTACCCACGCGGCCGGGTGCTGCCACCACACGCGGGCCACGCGGAGCGGCACCCGCACTACGTTGGCCGCCAGTTGCCCGGCGCTGGTTTCAGCCCGAATCTCGACGGTATAGTCGCCGGCGGCCAGGCCCTGCAATACGAGTCGCCGAGTAGTAGGCTGCCACGCGGGTAGCGGCGCGGGCTCGTCGCCCGCTGGGCGCAACCGGTAGGCATAGTGGGTGAAGCCCGGCGTCAGCAGATCGGTCAGGGCCAGCCGCATTTCGACGAAATCCGTGGCCCGGGCGCCCAGCCGCAGCGCGGGCACCGGCTCGCCGCCGCGCAGGGGCGTGAGCGCGCCATCCGCGCCGCTGTTCGGCGCCGGGCGCGTCTCTCCGAAGGCGGTCACCAGCAGGCGGATGGGGCGTTGGCGGTCTGTTTCGGCCTGGCCCATCGTCGTAGGCGCGACCTGAAACACCCCGCCGACACCGCCAAACAGGAGCGCGCCGGTGCGCGGGTCGGCGTACGCCGAGTTGCGGTTCAGCTCGGCCTCCGTCAGCCCGGCCGCCGTGCCGAAGACGGCCAGCCGCTGCCGGGCGGGGTCGTAGCGGATCAACCCGGCGTACGTGCCGGCCCACACCGTCGCATCGGGGCGGCAGAGCACCGTGGCAATCGTAGCGCTGGGCAAGCCGTCGGCGATCGACAACTGTTGCACCAGCCCACGGCGCACGTCTACGAGCAGCAGCCCGTCGGCCCGGGTTCCAACCCACGCCCGGCCCGGCCCCGCGACCGCGACGCACAGCAAATCGTCGGTAGGAAGTGGGCGGGCGGGCGCAATAGCGCCCACGCGACGTAGCTCGCCGGTAGCCGGGGCCAGCCAGTATACTCCCTGCTGGGTTGCCAGCCACAGGTGGTCGGTGGAAGGGTCGGCGGCCAGATCCTGGATTTGCAGCAGCGGCAACGGCTGTGCCCCGGCGGGCGGGCGGTAGCGCCGCACCCGCGCGGCGCGGAGATCGAGCAGGAATAAGCCGCTGTCGGTGCCGCCCCAAAGGCGTCCGTGCGAATCTTCGATTAGCGTCCGAAACCGAAAGGGCCGGTGCCGCTCGCCGGGGTCGAGGGGCAGGAGCTTCGCGGCGCCAGTGCGCGGGTCGAGCACGGAAAAGCCGATCTCTTCTTCGGCCAGCACCGTGGTGGCCGGCGGGGAGGCGCGCGTCGTCAGGGCATCATACGCCACGAGCACCGGGCTGCCCGGGCGCGAAAACCGCAGCCGGCGGAGGAGTGCGCGGGGCGAATCGGCCGCCTGCACGAACGAGCCACTGTACGAGCCGAGAAATAAGCGGCCATCGCCGAGCCGCACGATGCCGCGCACACTCGGCATCATCGGCACGTCGGCGGGCAGCAGCGCGCGCACCACCGGGGCGGCGGCCGCGCGGCGCTTGTACACGCCCCGCCAGGAGCGCGAGTAGCACCACTGCGCCCCGAGGGCATCCTGAAACACGAGGTACTCGTGGTGGTGGTAGTTGAGGGCGTCGGGCAGGCGCAGGCTATCCGCCGTGATCTCGCCCGCGCACGGGCCGCGCACCGTCAGCCGCAGGTAGCGGTGCTGCGAGATCCACTCGGCCACGCTGTCGGTATGGGTAAAAGCCGGCCAGAAATTATCGTCGCGGCCCGGCGGCAGCCACCGCTTGATTTCGCGGAGCTCACCGTGGTCGGTTACCTCGTAGAGGGCGCTGGGGCAGAATAGCCGCAATGGCGCGCTCCCCGGCACTGGTATCACCGGAAAGGCCGTCGGGAGGTACTGTCGCGCCGGCCCCGTGAGCCCTAGCCGCGCGACGCCCGGCTGCATCATGCGTTCCTGCCGGGCGACAG
>JBKJUQ010000544.1:0-2318 GCA_046590685.1 Hymenobacteraceae bacterium | reverse complement strand
CTCGCAACTCGCAACTCGCAAATCATCACCACTTTAAGCGACTCAGCAGGTTGATGTCGGTGGATTGCAGGTTGCGGTAGATCATCACGATGATGCCCAGGCCGACGGATACTTCCGCCGCCGCCACCGCCATAATGAAAAACACGAAAATCTGCCCGTTGGGATCGGCGCGGTAAGCGGAAAACGCCGTCAGAAGAATATTCACGGCGTTGAGCATCAGCTCGACGCTCATAAACACGATGATGGCGTTGCGGCGGGTCAGCACCCCCGTGACACCAATGGCGAACAGCGTGGCGCTGAAATACAGGTACCACGCCAACGGCACGGTGCGGATAACCTCGGGTAACTCTTGCATCAGAGGCAGGGAGCGGAAAAAGCAAAACCGCCCGACTGGATAAGCACGTCAGCCAATCGGGCGGGCAAAGGTAAGGCGGAGGCCGAACGCGGACGAAGCGGCTTCGGCGGCGCTCGCTCGCGGGGTTACTCCTCCTTATTTGTAGTCTTTGTCTTTCAGCTTATTGTCGATGTAGTCGGGCATTGGTTTGCCTTTGTCGCGGGCGGCAAGCGCCTGGAAGAGCTGGCTATTGCTGAAGCGGATCTCCTTGCGCACCCCGACACCCACGAATAACCCGAGTTGCACGCCCCAGCCCAACGGGCTTACAGTAAGGGTAGTGGTACTTCCATTAGCATTCGTCTTTGTCCCCGTATTGGCTGCTAGAAAACCCATCAGCGTCCCCATGGTCCCCATCCACAATAGGCCGCCACGCTGCTTGCGTTTGAACAGATGAATGACCGCTTTCGCATCTTGGTCACCAGCGTAGCGCTGACGGAGGTAAGCTTTGTAGCCGCTCTTTACTTGATCAGGCGGTAGCAACGGGGTCGATGTAGCGGCTTCTTGCGCAGCTGAACGCGACGGAACCGGTGGGGGTGACGGGAATGGGGCCGGAGAGGTTTGCGCGTGTGTGAAAGCGGGTGCCCCAAGTAGCGCTAAGCTAATCAGGCAATACCGTGGCAATAGAAAATTCATTGAGTCAGGAAGGCAGGGGAGCGAGTAAGCGAACCGCCCAACCGATTCATCAGCCGGGCGGGTAAAGGTATGGCGGAGGCCCAACGCAGGCGAAGCAGCTTCATCGGCGCTCGCTCGCGGGGCTTGGCGCCCGTAGTTGTAGCCTTAGTCTTTCATTCATCACTGCGGCTGGTGGCCGATCGCGGCGTCCAGAATAACCACCACATCCCGAGAGACCTCAATCTGGTCGGCATTGAACTCGGGCGCCTCGACCGCCGGGCTTGCATTTCCGCCACCGTCGCTCAAAATGGCAAGCCCGGCTGGCGTCTTGCAAAATCGGGTCTTGCAATTTTTTTTGCAAGACCCGATTTTGCAAGGAAACCGCGTGAGGGAGAGTGTGAGTTACCATCCATCCCTACGCGCCATCCGCGTGGCCTTCGACTTACGCCAGCACAAGCTGGCCGATTAGCTTGGTTTGATTCGCTCGCAGCTTGCCCTAGTGGAAGTTGGCACCGATTCGTTGCCCGCCTATGCCCGCCCGTGGATGACAAAAACCACCGGCAAGCGGTCGGTTGGTCAACCCCCTTTAGGAGCTACCGCGACGTTGATACTCAATTCTTTCATCTGCGCACCCGAAATCGGCGACGGCGAATCGATCATCACGTCGCGGCCGGCGTTGTTTTTCGGGAAGGCGATAAAGTCGCGGATCGAGTCGGCGCCGCCGAGCAGCGAGCACAAGCGGTCGAAGCCGAACGCGATGCCGCCGTGCGGCGGCGCGCCGTAGGTGAAGGCATCGAGCAGAAAACCGAACTGAGCCTGCGCTTCCTCCGGGGAGAAGCCGAGCAGGGAAAACATCCGGCTCTGCACGGCGCGATCGTGGATGCGGATGGAGCCGCCGCCCACCTCGACGCCGTTGAGCACGAGGTCGTAGGCGTTGGCGCGCACGTCGCCGGGGTGGGTGTCGAGCAGCGCGATATCTTCCGGCTTGGGTGAGGTGAACGGGTGGTGCATCGCGAAGTACCGGCCTTCTTCCTCGTTGAACTCCAGCAGCGGAAAGTCCACGACCCACAGCGGGGCGAACACATTTTTGTCGCGCAGACCAAGCTGCTCGCCCACCAGCAGGCGCAGCTCGTTGAGCGCCTTGCGGGTTTTGTCGGCTGGCCCGGCTAGCAGCAGCAGCAGATCGCCCGGCTGCGCGTCAAACGCGGCTTTCCAGGCGGCGAGCTTTTCGGCGTCGAAAAACTTGTCGACCGACGACTTCACGCTACCGTCGGCCTCCACGCGGGCGTACACCAGGCCGGTGGCGCCGATC
>JBKJUQ010000269.1:0-2274 GCA_046590685.1 Hymenobacteraceae bacterium | reverse complement strand
CCCCGGCTCGCCGCTCGACGTGGCCCGGCAGGCGCTGCGCCTGCACCTGCTGACACGCGAAATCGGGCAGCTGCGGGCGTGGCTGGCCGGCAATTCAGAAAACTGAGCGCGCCCCGCCGTGAGGCGGGCCTTACTCCACCACCAGCCGGCGTACCTGCTGGCCGGCCCGCACCAGGTAAAGGCCGGGGGCGAGGCCGCGCAGGTCGAGGGTGGCGGTGCCCTGAGTCAGCGGCACGGTGCGGACCACGCGGCCGAGGGCATCGTACAGCGTCGCCGGGGTGCTCGGGGGGATACCCGTCAGGCGCACGGTTTCGTGGGCCGGGTTAGGGATGAGGGTGAGGGGAGCGGCCGCCGCGCCGGCCACGAGCCCCAGCGGCGCCGGACTGAGGCGGGCGAAGAACGTACTGTACACCCCGACGCCCGGCACCGCCAGGTTACCGAAGCGGGAGCCGTTGCTGCTCATGATGCCCGCCGCATAGACGTTTCCGCGCCCGTCGAGGCCCAGCCCCCAGCCCCGATCAGTGAGCGTACCGCCCGCACCGGTCGTCCACTCCCACGCCCCATCGGGGGTAAGCTTGGCGACGAGCACGTCGAAGTCGCCGTGGCCGCGAAACACATTGGGCCCGCTGATGATGGAGTCGCCGTAGTATTCGATGAGCGCGTACGCGTGGCCCCGGCGGTCGAGCGCCAGAGCGGTTCCCTGTTCGCTCGATCGACTCGAAGCCCCGACGGCCCACTGCCACACGCCCGCCGGCGAGAGCTTGGCCACGAAGCACTCGTACCCAAGGCTACAGGGCCGGGGGTCGTCGAAGACAATCGGGCCGAGAAACACGCGGTTTCGCCCGAAATAGCCCGTTACGTACACATTCGCGCTGCTATCAATCGCCAGGACGTTCGCATTATCGTCCCCTTCACTACTGCCATTTACGGCCCACTGCCACTCACCGGCCGGCGAGAGCTTCGCCACGAACGCATCGGAGTAGCCATCGTTGATGAGGCGCCGGGTGCCGAAGTACGGCCCGGCGCTCTCGAAGCCCCCGGCCACGTACACATTGCCGGCGCGATCGGTGGCGACCGTCCGGCTGCTCTCGAACTGATCGCCGCCGCCTTGCGCGGCCCACTGCCAGACGCCGGCCGGGGTGAGCTTCGCGACGAACACGTCGCGGTCGCCCACGCTCCGCAGCACCGTGGCGCCGAACATGACGCGACTGGCGAAGTTGCCCGTCACGAGGATGTGATTGGCGCCATCTACCGCTACGGCGGTGCTGGTCGAAGCGCCGATATTGGTTGGGTTCACGGCCCATCGCCACGCGCCGGTAGGCGAAAGCTTCGCCACGAAGGCTTCCGGCCCGTTGGGGGCGGTGTTGGTGAGAACGGTGGCGCCGAACGCGATGGTAGGAGTGCTGAAAGTACCCGCCAGTACCAGACTGCCCGTGCCATCGATGGCGATCTTAACGGGGAGCGTAGCGGTGAGGGCGCCACCCTTCACGGCCCACGCGTAGGTGCCGCCGGGGGTGATCTTGGCGACGAACAGATCGGCGTTACTGGTGCTCGTGAGCGTCGTAGCGCCGAAAGCACTGGTGCCGCGAAACGTCCCGGTGGCGTACGTATTGCCCGCCGTATCCACCACGATGCTCGTGCCGGTGACGGTCGCGCCCGCACTCATCGCCCACTGCCACGCGGGCACTTGCCCCTGCACCGTGCTCCCGCGCAACAGCAGGATAAAGAGTAGCGTAGCCGTGGCAATCCACGTAGCCGGCGGGCGAAAAGAACGTGGCATGGGATTCGGCGGAAAAAGGAAAACGCTTACGCTAAGCGACTGCCTAAGGTAGTGCCTTGGCGCCGCCCGACCTTTGTCGGCGTGATTGCTTCTCGTTCGATTCTATTTCTCGCCCTGCTGGCGCTCGCCGCCTGCCAGTCAACCCCCGACCGCCCCGCCGCGCCGACCGCTGCCGCGTTCCATACCGTCCGCGACGACCTTGGCCGGGCCGTGCGCTTGCCGGTTAGCCCGCGCCGGGTGCTCTCGCTCGCCCCGTCGATGACGGAGATGCTCTGGGCCGTGGCCGATCCGGTGCAGCTCGTGGGCCGCACCCAGGCGTGCAACTTCCCGGCGGCGGCGCTGCTGCTGCCGGTGGTCAATACCTACCCGCTCGACGTGGAAGCGGTGGTGAAGCTGCGCCCCGACGCGGTGTTTACGGTGGAGGGGATGACGAGTGCCGGCCACATCGCGCAGCTCGAAAAGCTCGGCATCCCCGTCTACCAGCAAGCCTACGA
>JBKJUQ010000195.1:0-11289 GCA_046590685.1 Hymenobacteraceae bacterium | reverse complement strand
ACTGCGTGAGTGCGGCGGCGGTGCCCCTCACCAGCGTCATCACGGGCGGCGTTGGCACGGTGACGTACACTATCAATGGCAATCCGGCGACGAGCTTTAACCCGGCCACGCTGGGCGCCGGCACCTACACGGTGGTAGCAACCGCCACCGTGACCGCCACGACCTGCCAGAATACGGCCACCCAGACGGTGGTCATCAATGCGCTGCCGACCGTCGCGATTACGGGCCTGAACCCGGCCTACTGCGCGGGGGCGGCCGCCGTGCCCCTCACCGCGACGCTCAACGGCCTGCCCGCCGGGGCGGCCGTCACGTTTACCATCAACGGCTTACCGGCCACTAGCTTCAACCCTGGTACGCTCGCCCCCGGCACTTATACGGTCGTGGCGACGGGCACCGACGGCAACACCTGCGTCGGCACCATCACGCAAATTGTCGTCATCAACGCGCTCCCGACGGTGGCGATTACGGGATTGAATCCGGCATACTGCCTGGATGCTCCCGCCGTGCCGTTGACCGCCACGGTAAACGGCGCGACCGGCACCGTGACGTTCACCATTGACGGCACCGCGGCCACGACCTTCACCCCGGCGACCCTCGGTGTGGGCACCCACACGGTGGTGGCGCTCGGCACGGATGGCAATACCTGCCAGAACACCGTCACCCGAACCGTAATCGTAAACGCGCTGCCCACGGTGGCGATCACCGGGCTGAGTCCGGCGTACTGCATCGGCGCGCCTGCCGTGCCCCTGACGGGCACGGTAAACGGCGCGACCGGCACCGTGACTTTCACGGTCGATGGCGTCCCCGCCACGAGCTTCACGCCGGCGACGCTGGCCGTCGGCTCGCACATAGTCGTGGCCACGGGCACCGACGGCAACACCTGCCGCAATACGGTTACCCAGACGGTCACGATCAATGCCCTGCCCACGGTGGCTATCATCGGCCTCAACCCTGCCTACTGCCAGGGCGACGCGGCCGTGACTCTGGGCGGCACCGTGACGCCGAGCGGCGCCATCATCTTCACAGTGAACGGAAACCCGGCGACGGTCTTCGACCCCGCGACGCTCGCGCCCGGCACCTACACGGTGGTGGCGACCGGCACCGACCCGAACACCTGCGTGGGGACGGCGACGCAGCTCGTGACGATCAATGCGCTGCCGACCGTCGCGATCAACAGCCCCCAAACCGCCTACTGCGTAAATGCAGCGTCCGTACCCATCGTCGCGGTAACGACCGGTGGCCCTGGCGGAGTCCTGACCTTTACCGTCGATGGAGTGGATAACCCGGGCGAATTCAACCCTGCGCTCCTCGGCGTCGGCACCCACACGGTAGTGGCAACCATTACGATAGCCCCGACCGGCTGCCTGAACCGCGATACGCTGGTTGTGACAGTCAACCCGCTACCAACCGTCGTCTTTACGGGCCTAAGCGCCACGTACTGCCAGGGCGATCCCGGCGTCCCGCTGACGGGTACGGTGAACGGCGCAGCCGGCACGGTGACGTTCACGATCGACGGCAACCCGGCGACAAGCTTCGACCCGAGCACGCTGGCCCCCGGCGTGCACACGGTCGTGATCACCGGCACCGACGGCAACACCTGCCAGAGTACGGCGACCCAGACGGTGACCATCAATGCCCGCCCGACCGCGCTGGCCCCACTGGGACCGCCCTCCGTGTGCCCCGGCCTGACGGGTGTACCGTACAGCGTGAGCGGTGCGACGAATCAGCAGTTCACCTGGACGGTAGTAGGCGGCACCGTGGCAACCGGCCAGGGCACGGCCAGCATCACTGTCGACTGGGATGCGGCCAACCCGAATGCCTCGATCTCGGTGGTGACCGCCGACCCCAGCACTACCTGCCGGAGCCTACCCGCTACGCTGCCCGTAACGGTCAATCAGGTGCTGCAAACCCAGACCCCTACGGGTACCACTTCGGTGTGCGTGAGCGGCGACTTGCAAACCTTTTCGATTCCGACGCCTTCGCCCGGCTCGACCTACACTTGGGCGCTGACGGGTACTGCCGCCGGCACCATCTTCTCGCAGGGGGCCAGCACCATTCGTATCCGCTTCACGCAAGCCGGCACCGCCACGCTGGTGGTGACCGAAACCAGCAACACGCCGCTGGCTAACTGCTTCGGCACGTCGGCACCGCTGGCGGTAACCGTGCTTGCCGCGCCGGATACCACCCTCGCGATTCAGAGCAGCGCGGCGGCTATCTGCTCCGGGGAATCCGTTACGTACACGTTCCCCAATACGCCAGGCTCGACTTACCAATGGTATTACGGCAATGCCCCCGTAGCCGGAGCGACGGGGAATACGTTCGTTTTCACCAGCGCAGGAAACAGCTCGGGGAACGTGCCGATTGGGGTGCTGGAAACCAACTATGCTGGCTGCGTAGGCCAGATAATTACCACACCGCTATTGGTCAACCCGGTACCGCTCGCTCCTAACTACCCAAGTGGCCAGCCGAATATTTGCCCGCAGAACCTGCAGGGTCAGACCTTCTCCGTGGCTACGGTGACGGGCTCAACGGACGTGCTTACGTGGACCGTAACGGGCGGCACGATTACCAGCGGACAGGGCACACCCACGGTCACGATCGACTTTGATGGACTGACCGCGCCAACACTCAGTGTGCTCGCCACCAGCCCGGCGGGGTGCGTGAGTCCGCCCACTACCGCTTACCTAATCCTCGACATCTCGGCGCCCAGCCTACAGCTGGCAACCGTGGCCGAAGCCGTGCCAACCCAGATCAACCTGAACCTGGAGGGCCTCAACGCCCAGTCGGGTACCCAACTCGTGGTACAGCGGCGGCCAAGCGGCAGCGGCGCGTTCCAGCAGGTGGGCACGGTGACGAGCCCCGCACTGACGTTTACCGACCCGAGCGCTGACCCGAATGCCACGGCTTACGACTACCGCGTGGATCTGACCAACGCCTGCGGCACGGTGCTGCAAAGCGTGGAGCATACCACCGTGCGGGTAGTGGCAACCGGCACGGAGGCCTCCGGCGACGTTACGCTGACCTGGAACGCTTACCAGGGCCAGCCCGTGACGAGCTACGAGGTGCTGCGCAAGAACAACGCAGGCGGCTACGATGTGGTGGGTACGGTGCCGGCCGGCACCCTCACCTACACCGCGACGGGCATCGGCCGGCAGGGGTTCAACCAGACGTTCCGCATTCGGGCCGTGCTGGCGGCCACCGCAGCCGTGTCGTTCTCGAACGAGACGCAGGTGTCGTTCCAGAACGCGGTGCAGACCTACAACATCTTCACCCCGAACGGCGACAACGTCAACGACCGCTTCGTGATCGATAACGCCGCGCTCTACCCCAACAACGAGCTGGCCGTCTTCAACCGCTGGGGCCGCGAGGTGTACCGCCGCAAGAACTACGACAACTCGTGGGATGGCGGCGAGCTGCCCTCGGGCACGTACTACTACCTCTTCACCGCGAACGGCCAGACGTACAAGGGCTGGGTCGAGATCGTGAAGTAAGGAAGAAGCGCGGGTCGCCGCGGCAACCTGAAAACGCCCCCGGTCGAGCTTTCGGCCGGGGGCGTTTGGCATGTGGGCTGCCTGGGTTTGCAGGACAGAGTTCCGTTAAAGCAGTTTCGGAGTCATCGTACGTGCTCGTCGGCCTCCCCGCTGCTTTGGAGCCGGCGTAGCCCGAACGCCCCCCTACCTATCCCACGCGGTTAGCGGATCCGCTTGGGCGTAGGCTTCGCCGATACCTTCTGCGGGTGCGCCGGGGGTAGCGGCACACGCGGGAAGCGCGATTCGGGCGGAAAATCACTTTCTGCCTCCCAGAAGCCCGGTTGCGTCCGGACGTAGCCACGCCACCGCTGCCCGTCGAAATGATAGCGCTGGTACTTGAGGGTGAACTCATCGGATCTGCCGCTCCAATCGGGCTCGCAGGCGAACACCAGAATATCGTGTTCGCCGGATCGGCCGGCAGTAGGCTGGATTTGCCACTGCGCTTTGATTGTGTTGGGCAGCATGATTCGCTTACCGCTTCGCTGCGGTACGGTCGGGTTGGTCGCCCAGCGATACCGGCCAGCGCGCTGCTCCAATATGGAAGTAAGCGGGCCGGCGTACGACCCCATCCCGATTGAGTAGTCCACCGTCACGAGCAGCGACTGGTGTGGGCCGTGCAGCCGCGCCGCCTGCACCCGCGCCAGGGGGCGGGCCAGCGTATCCAGAAACGCCACCTGGCCAGCGCCACCTACCACCCGCACCACCGCGCGGCGCGGCGGCTGAGCTTCAAACATCTGATACTGCGGGTCCGATTCTTCCAGTACCATATGCATTGCCCCGACTCCCCATAGCCGGGCGCGCAGGGAATCGGTCAGCCGAGCATCCGTGAGGATTTCGAGCTGGCCAGCAAACCCATCCGCTGCTAAGCTCAGCGGTAGCCGCTGCGTGATGATGAGGGGCGCGGCTTGCCCGTGGGCGGCGGACGCTCTCAGCGTCAGAGCAGCGGTAAACGCCAAGCCGAAAAGCCAAAAAAAGGTCGTGCGGGTAGCCATCATCTCCCTTACGCAACCGTCAGCTCCACCACTTCCGTCGTTGCTTCCGTCACCTTGAAACGGTCGTCGGGGCGGTGACCGATGACCCAGACCAGCGAGCCGTTGCCGTTGACGAGCACCAGCACGCGGTCTTTAAGGTTGGCGGGCACTTTGAGGTTGATGAGCAGGTCGCTCACTTTCTGTTTGCCGCGCATCCCGAGGGGGATGAGCCAGTCGCCGGGCATCCAGGCGCGGATTGTGAGCGGAAACTGGAGCTTGGCGGCGTCGAGGGCGGCGGTGTTGGGCTTGCGCGGAATCGCGTAGCCCTCGGCCGGCACCCGCTGCGTCCGGACCACGCGGCCACCGGGTAGCTTGAGCTCCGCCGCGCCTTCCAGCAGCTCGAAGGAGCCAAACGGCCGCAAGTCTTTCGGGGTGATGACGAGCTGGCCGCGGTCGAGGACGAGGCGGTGGGTAGCGGTTTCGAAGCGGGTGCCCGACACGCCGCCGAGCGCGCCGGCTACCGTGCGCGCCAGCGCGTAGTCGAACCCATACGGCCGCAGCAGCTCGCCGAGCAGCAGGGCCGTGGCGGGCGTGGCTTGCAGCGCCGCCACGGTGAGCTTCGTCACGGTGGGCTCGACGGCCATACTGGTCGCCGCGATTTCGGCCACGTGCGCGGCCACGAGGGCTTCGGCCTGCCGGACGCGCTCGGCCGAGAGGGCGAGGGTCTGGTCGAGGTTGGGGTTCAGCTCGCGCAACACCGGCAGCACGTCGTGGCGCAGGCGGTTGCGCCGGTAGTGGGTGGTATCCTGGTTGGAGACATCCTCGCGCCACGCCAGCTGATTTTCGACCAAGTAGTCGTAGATCGCTTCGGTGGACGCGGCGAGCAAGGGCCGCACGACCGTGGCGGTGCCGCCCGACAGCGCCGTGCGCGCCGGAATCCCGTGCAGGCCCGCCAGTCCGGTGCCGCGGGTGAGGTTGAGGAGCAGGGTTTCGGTGGCGTCGGCGGCGTGGTGGCCCGTGGCGACGGCCGCGTAGCCGTGCTCGGCGCAGAGCCGCGCGAACCACGCGTACCGCAGCGCGCGGGCGGCCATCTGGGTTGAGATTTTCTCCTTCTCGGCGAACGCCGTGGTAGCGAAATGCTCCAGGTGAAACGGCACTTTGAGCTGCTTGGCGAGCTTACGCACGAACTCGGCATCGGCGTCGGCATCCTCGCCGCGCAGCCCGAAGTGGGCGTGCGCTACCGCCACCCGCACCCCCAGCCGATGCAGCGCGTCGAGCAGCACCACCGAATCCTTGCCGCCGCTGACGGCCACCACTACGGTGTCGTGCGCGAGGTCAAAGAGCGCGTGTTCGGCCACGGTGGCGCCGATGCCGGCCAGCAGCGCGGTGATGGCTTCGGTGGGCGCGGGCGGGGCGGGTTCGGTATCCGAGTCTTCATCGGTCCCGAAGAAGTCCTCGTCGTCGTCATCGCTGAAGTCGTCACCGTCGACGTCGTCATCCGCGCCATCGTCGCCGGCGCCGAGATCATCGTCGTCGGCGAACCAGTCGTCGGCGTCTTCGTCGCCTTCCATGATCAGCTCATCTTCGGCGGCGGTTTCTTCTTCGTCGAATTCGAGGTCGTCTTCGGCAGGGTCAGGGGCGTGGGGCATAGCGGGCAATACGGTACGGAGGAACGAAGGTGCGGTGGCCAAACCGGATAACGAGCGGAGGCCTGGACGGGGTGCGCCCGCGCGGCGGCCGCGTCGATCAACCGGCCAGCCCGAAGGCGTTTTACCTTTCAGCGGCAAAGGTTCAAGCGATTGACCCAAAAGCCTTCAAGCTTTCTGAGAAAAAACCTTCAAGCTTTCTGAGAAAAACCTTGAAGCTTTCTCCGACAAACCTTCAAGGTTTCTCCGACAAAGGTTCAAGCTATTGACGGCGAAGGGCCGGTACCTGCGCGCCGGGCGCCGCCGGTGACGGGCCAAACCGCGGGAAGCGCGAAATCCGCCGACCTTTGCAGCCTCACCGCCGCGCCTGCCCGTCATCAACCGCTTCCGACTTCTCCTCACCTGCCTGAGCGTCTGGCTCTCCCTGGCGGCCCGGGCCCAACAGCCCGCCGCGCCGCCGGCCCAGCGCGTAGAGCTGCTGCCGGGCACCGAGCGCCTCGAAGGCGGCACCTTCGACGGCGAGCAGATCCGCAAGCTCATCGGCAACGTGCGCTTCAAGCAGGGCGACACGTTTCTGTACTGCGACTCCGCCTACCAGTACCCGGCGCCATCGAACCGCGTGGTGGCGTTCTCGAACGTGCGCCTCGTGCAGGCCGATACGCTCACGATCACCGGCCAGCGGCTCAACTACGACGGCGACGGGCGGAAGGCGCGAATGCTCGGCGCCCCGCCGCAGCCGGTGGTGATGCGCGACCCGCGCATGACGCTCACCACCGACGCGCTCGACTACGACCTCAACCGCAAAGTGGCGTACTACACCACCGGCGGCCACCTCGAAGACCCCCAAAACCAGCTCGACTCTCGGCGCGGGGCGTACGATACGCAAACCAAAACCTTCGGCTTCCGGGGCAACGTGCGCCTGCGCAACCCCGACTACACCGTCGAGTGCGACACGCTCACCTACAACACGCTCACGAAGGTGGCCACCTTCCTCGGGCCCACCACGATGCGCGGCCAGAAGGGCGACCTCTACGCCGAGTCGGGCACGTACAACACGCTCACCAAGCAATCGGACTTCCGCCGCAACGCGCGCCTCGAATCGCCCGACTACCGCCTCGGCGGCGACAAGCTCACGTACGACGAGGCCACGCAGATCGGCGTAGCCATCGGGCACGTCACGCTCGTGGGGAAGAAGGATTCGGTGGTGATCCGCGGCGACTACGGCCGCACCAACCGCTTGCTCGGGCGCACGAGGATCAGTGGCTCGCCGGTGCTCGAAAGCGTCAGCAAGCGCGATACGCTCCTGATCGCGGCCGATACGCTCCTGGCTACCGAAAGCCGCGCCGACTCGGTGCCGGGGATGATCTACGGCTGGCACAACGTGAAGATTTGGAACAAGCAAGTACAGGGTGCCTGCGACTCGCTCGTGTATAACCTGCGCGATTCGGTCATCTTCCTCAACCGCCGCCCCATCCTGTGGGCAAGCCGCAGCCAGCTCGTCGCCGACTCGATGCGCCTCTACCTGCGCCGGCGGCAGCTCGAACGCCTCGTGCTGCGCGCCAACTCATTTATCGTCTCGCAAGACACCCTCCTGAACTTCAATCAGGTGAAGGGGCGGCACATGGTCGCCTTCTTCGGGGGCAACAAGATCAAGCGCGTCAACGTGGACGGCAACGGCGAGAGCCTCTACTACGCCCTCGACGCCGACACCGCCCTGACGGGCATGAATAAGGTAGTGTGCTCGGATATGCGCATCGCCTTCCGCGACGGCAAAGTCGGCTCGATTACGTTCATCACCAAGCCGGACGCCAAGTTTATCCCGCCCCACGAGCTCAAGCCGGAGGAAGAGCGACTCGAAAACTTCCAGTGGCGCCCAACCGAGAAGCCCACCCGCGCCAGCGTGCGCGGCAAGCGCGCGCCGCAGGCCAAGCCGAAAGCCGTCAGCAAGAAGGCGCGGAAGCAGAAAGCAAAGCCAGCGCGCAAGAAAAAGTAGCGCGGGGCGCTGGCCCTCGACGAGCGAAGCGAGTTCAACCCGATGTTCGGCGCGTCCGACACGCTGCGAAAGCGCTGCCGCGCTCGCGGGCCAGCGCCCCGCGCTACATTCATCGAGGACCGGCGCCCCGCGCTACGTTCGCAGGCAACGAAATGCGATAGTTGAACATCCCGCCAACGCGGCCCCGTTTGTCCGTACCTTTGCGCCCCGAATGTCAATGCCCACCCGTCTGTCCGCCGTTTCGCGTCTGCTCCTGAACCTGAGTTTGTTGGCTGCGCTGGCTGTGGGCGCCGCGTGCAGCAAGTTTCAGAAGGTGCTCAAGTCCGATAGCGTCGACACGAAGTACAACGCCGCCGTCAAATACTACGAGACGGGCAAGTACGAGAAGTCGACGATCATTCTCGAAGAATTGCTGCCGCTGCTGCGCGGGCGGCCCGAGGCCGAGAAAGCGGCGTTTCTGTTCGCCAACGGCGAGTTTCTGCAACGTTACTATGAGCTGAGCGCCTTCCAGTTTCGGGTCTTCACCGAAACCTACCCCCGCTCGCCGTACGCCGAAGAGGCGGCGTTTCTGTACACCAAGTCGCTCTACCTTTCCTCGCCCACCTTCAACCTCGACCAAAGCTCGACGGTGACGGCGCTCGAAGCCATCCGCGACTTTCAGGTACGCTATCCCGAGAGCAAGTACCGCAAGGAAGCGCAGGATATGAGCGATGAGCTGGTGTCGAAGCTCGAAAAGAAGTCGTTCGAGAGCGCCCGGCTCTACGCCAACGTCCGGTTCTACCAATCCGCCGTCGTGGCCCTGACGAACTTCCTGCGCGAGTACCCCGGCTCGCAGTTCAGCGAGGAAGCCCAGTTTCTGCGCGTGCAGGCCGAGCACGAGCTGGCCCGCCAGAGCGTCCCGGAAAAGCAGCGCGAACGCTTTCTCGAAACCGCCGCCTTCTACCAGGGGTTTGTCGATGCCTACCCCAAATCGAAGTTCCTGCGCGCCGCCGAAGCCGCCTACGCTGATTCGCAGCGGCAGCTCGAACGCCTGAGCAAAACCTCTTCCCCCGCCCCCGCGCCGGAAGCCAAGAAATAGATCAGATGTGAAGATGTGTTGATGTGGGGATGTGAGCATCTTTCACATCAACACATCTTCACATCTTCACATCGTCCCATCAACACATCTAACAACATGATGCGCACCTCCGAAATCCCGACCTCTATCGTCACGCGCAACGTGGCGGAGCTTGCCAACGAAACCGGCAACGTCTACGAAGCCGTTGCCATCGTCTCGAAGCGGGCCAACCAGATCTCCACCAAGCTCAAAGCGGAGCTGAACGAGAAGCTCGCCGAGTTCGCCACGAACGCCGACAACCTCGAAGAAGTCTTCGAGAACCGCGAGCAGATCGAGGTGTCCAAGCAGTACGAGCGCATGCCAAAGTCCACCGCCATCGCGATGGAAGAGTTCCTGGCCGGCGAGCTTCACCACCACACCCTCACGGTGGAGGAAGAGCAAGCCGCCATCGAAGCCGCCGCGGCCCGCGCCGCCGAGCGCCCAGCCCGCCGGATGTAGTTTTTTGGTACTTGGTATCTGGTACTTGGTATTTGGACCATTCACTTGGCACTAAGTACCCAGTACCCAGTACCCAGTACCCAGTACCAAGTACCAAGTACTAGGTACCAAATACTAATTACTAAGTACCAAGTACCACCAATGAAAATCCTCCTCGGGGTCACCGGCTCGATCGCGGCGTGTAAGGCGCCGCTGCTGGTGCGCGGGCTGGTGAAAGCCGGTCACGAGGTCCGCGTGGTGCTGACCCGGGGCGGGGCGCAGTTCACTACAGCCCTGACGCTGGCGACGCTCGCGCGCCAGCCGGTGCTGACCGAGTTTGTCACGAACCCCGCCACCGGCGAGTGGGCCAACCACGTGGAGTTGGGCCTTTGGGCCGATCTGTTGCTCATCGCCCCCGCCTCCGCCGATACCGTGGCGCGGCTGGCCAACGGCCATTGCCAGCAATTGCTCGACGCGGTGTACCTCTCCGCCCGCTGCCCGGTGGCGCTCGCCCCGGCAATGGACCTCGATATGTACGCTCACCCGGCCGTCCAAGCCAACTTCGCCCGTCTTCGCTCCTTTGGCAATCACGTCATCGAAGCGGCGACGGGCGAGCTGGCGAGCGGGCTGGTGGGACAGGGCCGGATGCCAGAGCCCGACGAGCTGGTGGCGTGGGTGAACTCATTTTCGATTTCCGATTGAGTGATTTTGGCTTGAGTGATTGTAGGGCAACGGCCTCGCAATCGAAAATCACTCAATCGGAAATCGAAAATAAACTAATCGAAAATGACTATCCTCGTCACCGCTGGCCCGACCCACGAAGCGCTCGATCCCGTGCGCTTTCTCGGCAACCGCTCGACGGGCAAGATGGGCTATGCGCTCGCCGAAGCGTGGGCCGAGGCGGGCGCCCACGTCACGCTCATAAGCGGGCCAACCGCCCTACCCGACCCGCCGCACCCCCACATCCGCACGATCCGGGTGGAAAGTGGGCGCGAGATGCTCGCGGCCTGCGAACTGGTAGCGGCCGCGGCCGACGTGTGGGTGTTCGCGGCCGCCGTCGCCGACTACCGCCCGGCCGAGGTTTCGCCGACCAAGATCAAGAAAACCGGCGACCACCTCACCCTGGAGCTGGTGAAGAATGTGGACGTCGCGGCCACCCTTGGCGCCACCAAGCGCGCGGGGCAATTCAGCGTCGGCTTCGCGTTAGAGACCAACGACGAGCTAACCCACGCCCGCGCCAAGCTGACGCGTAAGTACTTCGACCTGGTTGTCCTCAACTCCCTGGCCGACCCCGGTGCCGGTTTCGGCCACGATACCAATCAGGTAACTTTCGTGGATGCGGCTGGCGTCACCCCGCTTCCCTTGCAGCTCAAAACCGACGTGGCCCACCAGATCGTGGCCGCCGTGCTCGCCCGGCGCAACGGGTAGCGGCGCGGCCGGAACCCCGTTCGCCGAAAACTCCTTTCCCCATCGCGACCTTCGCGAACCTTTTAGCGCCCTTTGCGGGAAACTCCGTTGCTACGTACCGTCCTTGCCTGCTGCTTACTGAGTCTGTTCGCCCTGTTGCCGGCTCGCGCCCAGGAGCTGCAAGTGGAAGTTCGCCTCAACTCCGAGC
>JBKJUQ010000379.1:0-2689 GCA_046590685.1 Hymenobacteraceae bacterium | reverse complement strand
CCGCCAATGGCCGCCGTGTGCTGGCCTCCCGCCGCGAGCGGAAGCCGTGCTTGTTGCGGCGCTTGCGTTGGGAAGGCTGATAGGTACGTTTCATCGGGCTGCAACTGAAGGCGTTCCGGTTTTCGGGAACGGCCGGCAAAAGTACGGACAATCCGGCGAACGGCCAAACAACGACCACAATTTGGGTTGCGCGGGGAAATTTGTCTGTCTTTTTCGGCTGCCCCGGCTCCTGGCGCGTCGCTACATTTGAAGGCCATGATTGCTTACCACCTCTTTCACCGTGACCCGCTTACGGGCTACGTGCCCGTTGAAACTACGCTCGATACGCTCCTACTCCCGACAGTGGAGCTGCAACTGGCGGCGTGGCGACCAGGGCGCTACGAGCTGCAAAATTTTGCACAGAAAGTCCGCCAGTTGCGAGCCACCGACGAAACCGGCGCCGAGCTGGCCGTGCGTAAAACGACCAAGGACCGCTGGGAGGTTGAGACAGCCGGCGCCCGGACGCTTACGGTGCGCTATGATTTCTACGCCCGTCAGCTTGATGCGGGCGGCTCGTGGGTTGATGAAGACCAGCTCTACGTGAACCCGGTCAATTGCTGCCTGGCCGTAGTAGGGCGCGAGCACGAGCCGTGCGAGCTGACGGTCCACGTGCCCGCGGGGTGGCGGGTAGCGTGCGCGCTGCCTTCGCCGGGCACCGAAGCCCACGTACGGCGGGCGAATGGGGGCTACGACGAGCTCGCCGACTCGCCCCTTATCGCCTCACCCACGCTCCAGCACGAGGTGTATGAGGTGGAAGGTCACCGCTTTCACGTATGGGTGCAGGGCGGCGGGCCGCTTGACTTTAACCGGATCAAAGCCGATTTCCGCGCCTTCACGGTCGAGCAGCTGACCCTGTTTGATGGCTTTCCCCGGCCCGCGTACCACTTTCTGGTGCAGCTGCTACCTACCCGCTACTACCACGGCGTAGAGCATACGACGAGTACCGTCCTCGCGCTTGGGCCGGCGGAGCTGCTCGGCACGTGGAGCTTGTATAAGGAGCTGCTTGGCGTGGCGTGCCACGAGCTTTTTCACGTCTGGAATATCAAGCTGATTCGGCCAGCGGAAATGCAGCCGTACGACTACACCCGCGAAAACTTCTTCCGTACCGGGTACGTCGCCGAGGGCCTCACCACCTACTACGGCGACTACCTGCTGTGCCGGGCGGGCGTCTTTTCCGTCGATCAGTATTTCCAGGAGCTGAACAGCGTACTGAAAAAGCATTTCGACGACAACGGCTGGCGGCACACGTCGGTCGCGGACTCCTCCATGGATCTGTGGCTGGATGGCTACAAGGCCGGTGCGCCTGACCGCAAAGTCAGTATCTATCACAAAGGCTGCCTGGCGGCGCTGCTGCTCGACCTCGAGATCCGGCGCCTCTCCGACCACGCGCGCTCCCTCGATGACGTGCTGCGCGCGCTCTGGCAGGAGTTCGGGCTGACGGGCCATGGCTACTCCGAGGCCGACTATCGGCGGGTAGTCGAAACGGTGGCCGACAGCCCGCTCGACTGGTACTTCCACGAAGTGATTGAAGGACTCACGCCGCTCGAAAAGCTACTCGGCCGCGCGCTCGGCACGGTGGGGTGCCGGCTGCTGATCGAAGACAACCCGAGCGTGGCAGAGGGACGATTCGGCTTTCGGCTCAATTCCCAAGCGCTGTTTCCGGACGTAACGGCCATTGCCCAGCACTCCCCCGCCGCCCGGACCTTGAGCCTCGGCGACGAGCTGGTGGCGGTCAACGGCCGCAAGGTGGAAAGCGGTAATCTGCCGGGCCTGCTGCTGGCCGTCGGCAGCGAAGTAGAGCTGACGATCTTCCGCCAGAAGCACTTGCGCACGGTGCATCTGCTGGCGGACGCGGAAGCCTACTTTCGAAAAATCACGGTCGAGCGCGACCCCGAAGCAACGCCCGCCGAGGAAGCGCGCCGAGGCTTGTGGCTCGGGCAAGGCTAGGCAAAACGGGACGCCCGAACTTCCGGGGCGCGCTAAGCTGAAACGTGGTGAGCAAGCGAGGACGTCCGACCGCACGAAAACGCCCCGACCACTTGCGCGGTCAGGGCGTTTTTGAGAGGTTTTGAGGCTGATGGCTACACGTCGTGCGACATCGGCTTGTTGCCCTGCGGATTGCTGCGCTGCGGGGCACGCTTCTGCGGATCCTTGCCCGAGTCGCGGCCCATCGGGGCGCTCTGGGAGGCGGGGTTGCGGCTCGGGTTCTGCTCCTGCGTGTTGTGTTTGCCCGTCCGGACGAACGGATTGACCGACGCTTTCTCGTTGCCCTGGATATCGCTGTGGGGCTGTTCCTCGTGCTTGGCCTCAGTATGCTTTTGGTCTTTTTCGGGGTTTTCCTGATTAGTACTCATCGGAATAAAGTCGGTTACGGTGGGAGATAGCCGATTGTACTCCGAATCGCGGGCGGCGGTTGCCGCAAGCGTGTCTCAAGCTGCCTGCTTGGGCCGGACGACTACCCCATCTGCACCAACGCGGCGAATTGCGCCACCCGGGCTTTAATTTCCGTGCCCGTCAGGTTGAGCAAGCGTTCGGTGCCAAACTTCTCCACGCAGAACGAAGCCATCGCCGACCCGTGCACCACGGCGCGGGTCATGGCGGCGAAGTCGGTGCGGCCAGCGGCGGCCAGGTAGCCAATGAAACCGCCCGC
>JBKJUQ010000125.1:0-6325 GCA_046590685.1 Hymenobacteraceae bacterium | reverse complement strand
GCATTCCTCCTACGCCCTCTGGGTGCCGAAGTGGTACCCCAACCCCAACGACGACCAGGACGGCAACTTCGTCGAGGAGCACGCGCGTGCTTTAGCGGCGGCGGGGGGACAGCTGGCGGTGATTTATGGCACGTATGATCCCGCGCCTACCGCCCCGCTGCTGCGGTTAGCGATCGCCGAGGAGCACGGCTTTTTGGTCGCGCGCGCCTTTTACCGGCAGCGGCTAACGGGCTGGGGCACGCTGGACCGGGGCCTGAAGCTGATGCTGTATTTCTGGGGCCTGACGCGGGCGTACCAGGCGGTGCGTGCCCGGCAGGGGGCTCGCCCGGCGCTGGTGCACGTCCACGTGCTGCTGCGCACGGGGCTGTGGGCGCGCGCTTACTGCTGGCTTACGGGCATCCCCTACCTGATTACCGAGCACTGGACGCTCTACCGCCCCGAAAACGCCCACCGGATTGGGTGGCTCCGGCAGCTTCTCTCGCGCTGGATCGTCGGCGGCGCGGCCGGGGTTCATACCGTCAGCGATGAGCTGGGCCGCTCGATGCGGGCCCTGGGGCTCCGGAACGAACACTACACCACGATTCCGAACGTCGTCGATACGGCGCTCTATTACCCCGCCACGCTCCCCCGTTCCTCATCGCCGGCGCTCCTGCACGTCGCTGTTTTCAACGAAGCCGCGAAAAATACCAGCGGCCTGCTCCGGGTTTTCGCCCAGCTCCACGCCGAGCAGCCCACCGCCACGCTCACGATCGTGGGCTACGGTCCCGCCGACGCGACCCTGCGAACCCTCGCGGCCGAGTTGGGCTTGCTGGCCAATGGAGCCGTGCGGTTCACCGGCAAGCTCGACCGGCCGGCCGTCGCCGAGGAGATGCGGCGAGCTTCGATTTTTACGTTGTTCAGTCGTTATGAAAATCTGCCGTGCGTGCTGATTGAGGCGCTCGCGAGCGGCCTGCCGGTGGTGGCGACGGCCGTCGGCGGCGTGCCGGAGCTGGTGATCGAGGGCGAAACCGGCTGGCTCGTGGCTTCCGAAGATGAAACCGCGCTCCTGGCCGCGTGGCGCCGCGCCCTCGCGCTTACCGGGTCGGGCTTGTTGTCCCCGGTGAGCTTGCAGGCCCGCGCGCAGGCGCGTTACAGTCTCCCCGCTGTAGGTAGAGCGCTGCGGGCGTGGTACGCGGCGCGCGTCCCCGCGGCGGCCGTTTAATAGCCCCCCCGTGCTGACCTTTGCGCGCGTGAAGCGCACCCTGTTGCCCCTGTTACTGCTGGCCTTGCTTACCGCCCGGCTCCCCACCGTAGCGCAGGTGGTCACGGCCGGCCCCGACTCGGCCGTCGTCAGCACCGCGCCCACACCAGCGGCCCAGCCCGAGACACCGGGCCTGAGTCGGCCGGCCAAAGCGGCGCTGTGGGGGTTGATTCCCGGCGGCGGACAAGTCTATAACCGCGATTACTGGAAAGTGCCCATCGTGTACGCCGCGCTCGGCGGGATTACCTATTCCGTGATTTTTGCCAACACGCGTTACTACGAGTTCGACCGCGCCTTCCGCATCCGCACTGACGGCGATGACGCCACCGTCGATATCAACCCGCGCACGGCCCGCTACCAGAGCGCGGCCACCGTGCAGCGCATCCGCGACGCTTACCGCCGCAACCGCGACCTGAGCATCATCGGCACGGCCGTGATTTACGGCTTGTCAATCGCTGAAGCCCTCGTTGATGCGCACCTTTCGACGTTTTCTGTTTCCGACGACCTAAGCCTGCGCGTCGCGCCCACCTTGGTCCCCCAGCGGCGGGCGCTGCCCGCGCCGGGGATGGGTTTGACCCTCAGCTTGCGCTGAGCCTACTCCGCTACGTTTACCCCACGATGAATCTTCTCCTGATTGGTTACGGCCGGATGGGCCGCACCCTCGCCGAGCGGGCGCCCCTGCACGGTGCCCACGTGGCCGGCATCGCCGACCCCACGCACGGCCACTCACTTGCCGATCTGGACCTGACGGCGTACGACGCCGCGATCGAATTCTCCGGTCCGGCCGCCGCCTTCGATAATATTGCCGCTTGCCTGCGGGCGCGCCTACCCGTGGTGAGTGGCTCGACCGGTTGGCTCGCGCGCTTCGACGAGGCCCGGGCGCTGGCCGAAACTACCGGCGGCGCTTTTTTCTACGCCTCGAACTATAGCGTGGGCGTCAACCTGTTTTTCCACTTTACCGGCCTGCTGGCGCAGGAGATGGCCAAATGGGAGGACTATCGGCCCATCCTGACCGAGATTCACCATACGCATAAGCTCGATTCGCCGAGCGGTACGGCGCTTACTACGGCGGCCGCCCTGTTGCGGCACGCCCCCCACCTCGCGGGCTGGCAGGAAGTAGCCCCGGGTGAGGAAGCAACCGTTGCGGCCGATCAGCTACCGCTCGTCGCCCGGCGCGAGGGCGAAGTAGTAGGCACGCACGGTGTGACGTGGCACTCGCCGCTCGATGAGTTGGAGCTGCGCCACGTTGCCCACTCCCGCGCTGGCTTTGCCGATGGCGCGCTCCGGGCCGCGCAGTGGCTGCCGGGCCGGGCCGGCACCTTCGGGATGAACGACTTACTAGGTCTCTAGCTCACTCCCAGACAACCTCTGAACCCGCCCGCGCCTCTCCCCCGTGGCAGCCGTGCGTAACTTGCCCCGCAATTCGGGCCGCGCGTAGTGGCCTCTCCCCTGATGGCTTTTTCGATCTGGAAGAATAAGACTGCCCCCAAGCCGACGGAACCGAAGGGGCCGACGCGCGAGTGGGTCGACGCGATCGTGTTTGCGGTCCTGGCCGCCACGCTGATTCGCTGGGCGACGTTTGAGGCGTACACCATCCCGACGCCGTCGATGGAAAACTCGCTGCTCGTCGGCGACTATCTCTTCGTCTCGAAGCTCCATTACGGGCCGACGACGCCTATCACGCCGCTCCAGCTACCGCTCACGCACCAGACGATCCCCGGGACAGGCATTCCCTCCTACTCCGACGCCATCCGGCTGCCGCAGTGGCGCCTGCCGGGCTTCTCCGAAGCCAAGCGCGGCGACGTGGTCGTGTTTCACGTCCCGACCGAGGACATGCACCCGCCCGATCTGCGGATGAATTACATCAAGCGGTGCGTGGCCGTAGCCGGCGACGAGATCGTCATCAAGCAGCGGCAACTGTACGTCAACGGCCAGCCAGCGCCAAATCCGACGCAGATGCAGTACAAGTACTTCGTGATCGGCACGGATGTGCTTAACGAAGAGACGTTTCATCAGCGCGGCATTCAGGAGCCGATGGCCGCGCAGGGCGGCTACGTCATCGATTGCTCACCGGAGGTGGCGCAGGGAATCAAGGCGCTTCCCTTCGTGAAATCCATCGGACTGGCGCTACCCGACAGCGCAGGCGTGGCTGACCCGCGCATTTTTCCTAATAACTCCGACGCCAACACGATGCTCCCGAAGGCCCAGCCCAAGGTAGTCGTGAACTGGAATAAGGACAATTTTGGTCCGCTGCATATTCCTAAAAAAGGCGACACCGTGACGCTCACCATGTCAACGGTGCCGCTCTACCTCAAGGTGATCCTGCGCTACGAAGACAACCCCGGCGTGACCTTCGGCACCGATGGCTTGCTGCATAATGCCGATGGCTCGGTGCTGACCACCTACACCATCCGGCAGAACTATTACTGGATGATGGGCGACAACCGCCACAACTCCGAGGACTCGCGCTTCTGGGGCTTTGTGCCGGAAGAGCAGGTCGTCGGCAAAGCGGTCTTCATCTGGATGTCGAGTAACCCCCACCCTGAGCAGGGCGAATCGCGCATCCGCTGGAGTCGGTTGTTCTCGTTGATTCGATGAAAGGGTAACCGACACTGTCTCAGTGCCGGCATTGATTCGCCACTGAGGTTTCGTTATTACTACTCCGGCACTGATACAGTGCCGGCTACGTCACCCGTCACCACTGAATCGGTGACTCGCCGTGCTCCTCCAGCCACGCGTTCGTCTTGCTGAACGGGCGCGAGCCGAAGAACCCTTTATCCGCCGCGAAGGGCGAGGGGTGGGCCGATTTGAGGACGAGGTGTTTTTTCGAGTCGATCAGTACCGCCTTTTTCTGCGCGTACGCCCCCCAGAGGATGAACACTACGTGCTCGCGCCCTTCGGATACCTTCCGGATGATGGCATCGGTAAATGTCTCCCAGCCGTGCCCTTGGTGCGACCCCGCCTGACCGGCCCTTACCGTGAGGGTCGCGTTCAGGAGCAGGACGCCTTGGTCAGCCCACCGCTCCAGGTTACCGCTGACGGGGGACGGCGTACCGAGATCGGCCGCGATCTCCTTGAAGATGTTGTGAAGCGAAGGCGGCTTAGCAATGCCCTCCGGCACGGAAAAGGAAAGACCGTGCGCTTGCCCGCGACCGTGATACGGATCCTGCCCCAATATCACCACCTTTACTGCCGCAAACGGACAGTGTTGGAAGGCATTGAATAGGAATCCGCCCGGCGGGTACACCGGCCCGGCGGCGTATTCCTGTTTCACGAAATCGATCAGGGACCGAAAGTAGGGTTGGGCGAATTCGTCGGCCAGCGTATGCCCCCAGCCCGGCTCAATTTTGACCTGCATAGTTCACCTGCATGTATTTTCGATCCTCCGGCTGCAACTCTGCGCCGCAGCCTTTGGTTTTGGCCGCTATACTGCCGGTTCGGCACGGAGGTTGACCCACAGACGAAGCAACCGCTGGGCCGCACTATCCGTCTGTTACCGAACGGATGACCCTGTTCTTACGCTCGCTCTCAACTCGCTTCGGCACTCCCCAATGGCTACTATTACCACCCAGGGCGTGACGGTTAGCGTCACCACTTCCTATCTCCCCGACTATTCCTCGCCGGCGCAGGACCATTACGTTTTTGCTTACCGGATCACGATTCGCAACGACTCCGCCCACACCGTGAAGCTGCTTCGGCGCCACTGGCACATTTACGACGCCAACGGTACCGTGCGCGAGGTAGAGGGAGAAGGCGTAGTAGGCCAGCAGCCCGTACTCGAACCCGGTGATCAGCACCAGTACGTTTCGGGATGCAATCTCAAAACTGGCCTTGGGAAGATGAGTGGCACGTATCTGATGGAGCGCGTCGCCGACGGCCGCGACTTCAACGTGCAGATTCCCGAGTTCACCCTCATCGTGCCGTATCGCCTCAACTAAGGTGGCGGGAACCAGTATCTTCGTGGCGCGCCCCGGCATTCCGGGGCGCTTTTTTTTGCCACCGATGCGTTCTGTGATCTTGTTGTTGAGTCTGCTGCTAACCGCGGCGTCGTGCCGCGATACGAAGTCTGCTGCGGCTTCATCCCCGGCAGTGTCAACTCCCGCTCCCTCTGTCATTCGTTTTGAGCGGACGCCTTGTATGGGCGAGTGCCCGGCCTACGTAGCTGAAATCTCTGCCGATGGCACGCTACGGTATACCGGTCGCAAATCCGCGTCCAAGGAAGGCGAAGCAACGGGCCGGCTTGCCGCTGATGCCGTGGCAACAATCCGCGCCGAAGCGCGCGCGATGAAGTTCGCGACGATGCCCGAAGACGAATACGGCCACGGTATGATGGACGCGCCAGCGGCGATTCTTACCATCGACGGCCATACCGTCAAATGCACCGGTGGCGAGTGCCCCGAAGACCTAAAGACGCTGCATCGGTACCTCGATCGCGTGGTTAGCACCGCGTTGGGCGTCGCGCAGCCGAACTGACCGCGACCTACTCTTTGCGCACCCGCTCCAACCGAAGCTGGTTCATCGGGTCGGCGCTAAGACCGCGTACCCCAGGTTGCGTCAGGCGGATAACTTCGTCATAGTAGAGCACGATGACGGGGCACTCGGCCAGCATCACCCGATCCAGTTGCTGGTAGAGGATCTGACGGCGAGCTTCGTCGGGCTCGCGCAACGCCGTTTCGTACAGCTGATCAAACGCGACCGATTTGAAGTGCGTCTTGTCGGGGCCGGCGGGCGAGAAATTGGGCGAGTAAAACAGCGCGAGGTAGTTCTCGGCGTCCGGATAGTCACCGAGCCACGATTTGGTCCAGAACGCGGCCTTACCATTATCGACCAACTCCTGGTGCGCGGGGCCTTGGTTGATATCAAGGGTGACGGTAGCGCCCACCGCGGCCCACTGTTGTTGCAGAAATTCAACCTGTTCGCGCTTTTCGGCCACGGTACTCAAGCGTAGCTGGAGGGGCCGACCGCCGGGTCCGTACCCCGCTTCGCGCAGCAGCGCGCGGGCGCGGGTAGGGTTGTAGGCGTAACCAGGCACTGCTTTCTCATCGAAGGAGGCGAGCGCGGGCGGTACCATCCCCGACGTTCCCG
>JBKJUQ010000545.1:0-7163 GCA_046590685.1 Hymenobacteraceae bacterium | reverse complement strand
CTGGTGACGTGGGCGCCCACAGCGCTCACGTGGCCCACAATCTCGTGGCCGGGCACGCAGGGGTAGCGCGTACCGGCCCACTCGGCGCGGACGGTGTGCAGGTCGGAGTGGCAGACGCCGCAGTAGGCAATGGCAATCTGCACGTCGTGCGGTCCGGGGGTGCGGCGCTCGATAGCGAGCGCTTCGAGGGGTTGGTCGGCGGCGTGAGCGCCGTAGGCGTTGAGGGTCATGCGGGTTGAAAGGGGGGTGAAACGAAACGTAAGAAGAGACGCGCGGCGCGGCGGTGGGCGCGGCGCGCGAAGCAGTAATCGAGGTTACGGGTAAAATGTTGCCGGGACGCCGCCGATTCGCGTCGCGACGGCCGCCCTTATGGGGCGCGATAGCCGATAGCCGGGCTACCCCGAAGGGCTTGTGTAGGGTAGCCCCGGGTTGCTATCCCGTAGGGATGACTACCCGGGGCGGCAGCGTGAGCGCGGCCTCGCCTGGATGTGGGGCGGACTTCAGTCCACAGTCAACCAGTCATCTAACTGCGGACTGAAGTGCGCACCATCAAGCAGCAGCACCCTTGAATAGACCACCGTCCGGCGGAAACCGAAACCGAAACCGCCCGGCCCCGCCCCCAAAAAGGGGAAAGAGCCGGGCGGTGGGCGATTGGATTCGGCGGTTTACTTCCAGCCGCCGCCGAGTGCCCGGTAGACGTTGACGACGGCGTGGAGCTGCTGCATCCGGTTTTCGATCAGGTCGAACCGCGATTCGAGGGCTTCGCGCTGCGTGAGGAGCACTTCGACGTAGTCGGCGCGGGCCGATTTGAAGAGCAGATTAGCAATCGTGACCGACTGGTTCAGCGCTTCCACTTCCTTGGCTTTGGCCTCGTAGCTTTTCTCCAGGTTGCCGATATTGGCCAGCTGGTTGGCGACTTCGAGGTACGCGTTGCGCAGGGTTTGCTCGTACTTATACACCGCCTGGGTCTGGCGAGCGTTGGCGGAATACAGATTTGCCTTCAACCCATTGCGGTTGATGAGCGGCGCGGCCAGTCCGCCGCCGATCCCCAGGAGCAGGGATTCGGGGAAAGTAGCCAGCAGCGCGGGGTTGAACGACTGGACCCCCAGGCCCGCTTCCAGGCTAAGCGCGGGGTTGAAGCTCGCGCGCGCCACCTGCACGTCGAGCTGGTTGGCGGCGAGCAGCTGCTCGGCCTGCCGGATGTCGGGGCGGTTGCGGAGCAGCTGCGTCGGTACGCCGGCCGTGATGGTCTGCGGCCGCAGGGTCGCGAACGACTGATCGTCGCGGGCGATGGGCTGCGGATAGCGGCCAGCCAGGTAGTTGAGGCGGTTCTCGGTTTCAGTGATCTGCTGCAACAGCTTGTACCGCAGGCTCGTGGTGTGCTGCACCTGCGCCTCGAACCGGCGTACGGCCAGCTCCGTGACCTTGGCGGCCTGCATCTGGAGCCGCACGATGGCGAGCGCGTCGCTCTGAATCCGGATGTTCTGCTCGACGATGGCGAGCTGATTGTCGAGAGCCAGCAGCTCGTAGTACGAGGTGGCCATCTCGGCGATCAGGTTCGTGACCATGAAGTTTCGGCCTTCGACCGATGCCAGGTACCGCGCGGCGGCCGCCTTGCGCGCGTTGCGCAGCCGGTGCCAGATATCAACCTCCCAGGAGGCAAAAGCGCCGAGCTGAAAATTGGGGACCGGGTCGGGAGTTTCGCGCCCGGGCTTGATCTCCAGGTTCGCCTCGGAGCTGCCCTGCACAGTGTAGCGCCCCACCTTCTCGACTCCCGCCCGGCTGCCGAAGCCCACGAACGGCAGATACTCGCCTTTGCGGGCGCGGATCTCGTTGCGGGCAATCTCCAGCTCCTGCTGCGTAATGTTCAGCTCCTGATTATTCAGCAGCGCTGCCTCCACCAGACTTTTCAGATTGGGGTCGGTGAAGAAGGTCTGCCACTGCGCCTGCGCCGCGGAGGCGGTGTCCAAAGCCGCGGCCGGGGTAGTGGTACCGTAGCCGGCGGGCACGGTGCGGCTCACCGTTTTTTCCAGCAGCGTCGGCGCGCAGCTCGCCACGGCCAGAGCCAGGCCGACGGTTGCCAGTCGGTGATAGATTCGTCCGTTACGCATGCAGCTCAATTTCTTCGGGCGTTAGGCGGTGCTCGATTCGTTCCGACACCGGGTGCGACTCCTCGTCCCGCACCAGGTCGCGGCCTTCGCCCAGCGTACCAAAAATGTAATAGAGGCCCGGCACCACCAGCACCCCGAACACGGTGCCGAACAGCATCCCGCCGAGCGACGAGGTGCCAATCGTGCGGTTGCCGATGGCCCCAGCGCCGGTGGCCAGCACCAGCGGCACCAGCCCGGCGATGAAGGCGAAGGAGGTCATCAGAATCGGGCGAAAGCGCGTCTTGGCGCCTTCGATGGCCGCTTCCAGAACCGTCATTCCTTCGGCGTGCTGCTGGGCGGCAAATTCGACGATCAGCACGGCGTTTTTACCCAGCAAGCCCACCAGCATCACCAGCCCGACCTGGGCGTAGATGTCGTTGGCCAGCCCCATCAGCTTGATGAGCAGGAAGGCGCCGAATACCCCCGGAATGAGGGAGAAGATGACAGCCAGCGGCAGCAGGAAGGATTCGTACTGCGCGGCGAGCACCAGGTACACGAAAATCAGCACGACGATGAAGATGTACAGTGCCTCGTTGCCGCGCGAGGTTTCGTCTTTGGAAAGGCCGCCCCAGTCGATGTCGTAGCCGCGTGGCAGCGTCTTGGCCGCCACTTCCTGCACGGCCTTGATGGCCTCGCCGGAGCTGAAGCCGGCCGCCGGGCCGCCCCGGATACCCGCCGTGGTGTACATATTGTAGCGATTGATCTCGTTGGCCCCCTGGCTTTTACGGAGCGTCATAAAGGCTGAGAACGGCACCACTTCGTCTTTGTCGTTCTTGACCCAGAGATTCAGCACGTCTTCGGGCAGGCGCCGGTACTCCGGCGACGACTGCACGAAGACCTTGAAGAAGCGCTGGTACTTGATGAAGCCCAGCTCGTAGGTGCTGCCGATCAGGGTCGAGAGGGTGTTCATCGCGTTGCCGATGCTTACGCCCTTCTGCATGGCGCGCTGGTTATCAATTTCCAGCTCGTACTGCGGGTACTTGGCGCTGAAGAACGTGAAGAGGCCGGTCATCTCCTTCCGCTTTTTCAGCTCGGCGATAAAGGCGTCGTTCACCTTTTCGAGAGCTTTGTAGTCGCCGGTGTTGGTTTTGTCGAGCAGCTGGAGCTGGAAACCGCCGGCCGCGCCGTAGCCCGGCACGGCGGGGGGCTCGAAGAATTCGATGGTGGCCCCCGGAATCTCGTGAGCTTTCTTTTCAAGCTCTTCAATGATCTGGCCGACCGATTCGGGGCGCTCCGACCAGGGCTTGAGGTTGATGAGGCAGGTGCCGGCGTTGGACCCACGCCCTTCGGTGAGCACTTCGTAGCCCGCCAGCGACGAGATACTCGCGATTCCGGGCACCGTCTTCGCCTTCTGCTGGAGCTGGCGGGTGATGTCGTTGGTGCGTTCGAGGGTCGAGCCGGGAGGCGTCTGCACGATGGCGTAGATCATCCCCTGGTCTTCGCTCGGAATGAAGCCGGAGGGTAGGTCCGAAGCCACCCACACCGTCGCCAGCCCAAAGATGAGCAGCATCCCGAACGTGACGAGCCGGCGGGGGGCAATCGTGCGCAGCAGCGAAACGTAGCGGCCGGTCAGGCGCTCGAACCAGCGGTTGAAGGCATCCAGGCCCTTGTCGAGCCAGTTCTTCTTGCGGGCCGCGTCGTGCGGGTTCTTCAAAATCATCGCGCACAGCACGGGCGTGAGCGTCAGGGCCACGAGGCCGGAAATGACGATGGCGGTGGCCATCGTGATCGAGAACTGACGGTAGAAAATGCCCACCGGGCCGCTCATAAACGCGACCGGTATGAACACGGCCGTCATCATCAGCGTGATGGCGATAATGGCGCCGCTGATTTCGCCCACCACCTGCCAGGTGGCCGCGTAGGGCGAGAGGTGGAGGTCGTGCATCTTGGCGTGCACGGCCTCGACGACCACGATGGCGTTATCGACCACGATACCGATCGAGAGTACCAGCGCGAAGAGCGTGATCATATTGATCGTCAGCCCGAACGCCTGCATCGCCGCGAAGGCGCCCACCAGCGACACCGGCACCGCCAGAATCGGAATCAGCGTCGAGCGCCAGTCGCCCAGAAAGATGAACACCACCAGCGCCACCAGAATAAAGGCATCGCGCAGGGTGTGAATCACGCTTTCGGTGGAAGCGTCGAGGAAATTCGACACGTCGTAGCTGATCTTGTAGTCCATCCCCGGCGGGAACGACGATTTCTTGAGCTCATCGAGCTTGGCCTTGACGCTCGCGATCACGTCTTTGGCGTTGGAGCCGTAGGTCTGTTTCAGCACGATGGCCGCCGACGGCAGATCGTCGAGGTTCGAGTAGAGGTCGTAGTACTCCGACCCCAACTCCACGGTCGCCACGTCTTTGAGGCGCAGCAGCTCGCCGTTGGCGTTGGCGCGCAGAATCACGTTCTTGTACTCTTCTACCTCATTGAAGCGGCCCTTATAGGCAAGCACGTATTCGAGCGAGGCGGCCGTTTTGCCGTCGGCGCGCCCGATGCGGCCCGGCGAGCCGATGACGGACTGCGAGCCGAGGGCCTCCATCACTTCGTCGGCCGAGATGTCGTAGGCCCGCATCCGGTCGGGCTTGAGCCAGATGCGCATCGCGTACTGGCGGCTGCCCAGAATACTAGCCTGCCCGATGCCCGTGATGCGTTGCAGCTCGGGGATCATGTTGACCCCGGCGAAATTGAAGAGGAACTTCTGGTCGGTGTTCTGGTCCTTGCTGTACAGGTTGACGTACATCAGCATACTCGGCACGATCCGGTTCACGATCACGCCCTCGCGCTGCACCAGCAAGGGCAGGCGGTTGAGCACCTGCGCGATGCGGGTATTGATGTTCACGACGGCCTGGTCGGGACTGGTGCCGAGGTCAAAGACGATCTGGATGTTGCACTCGCCGGCGCTGGTGGCGTCGGAGGTCATATACTTCATCCCCGGTACACCATTCACGGCCTGCTCCAGCGGAATCAGCACCGATTCGGTGAGCACTTTGGCGCTCGCGCCGGGGTACGAGGCCCGCACGATCACCATCGGCGGCGAAATCTCGGGGAACTGCGAGATCGGCAGCGTGTAAATGGCCAGCGCCCCCAGAAAGAGGATCACCACCGAAATGACGATGGCGAAAACCGGCCGACGCAAGAATTTACTAAACATAGCTGAAATGGGTTGACTTATAGATGAGCATTTCTCGCAAAGACGCAGAGGCTACGCAGAGGCGCGTAGCAGATCTTAGCGTCTCTGCGTAGCCTCCGCGTCTTTGCGGGAAAAGGCGCAAGTGCCGCTATTCGGCGTACACGTTCAGCTTGGGCATCACCGACTTCATATCCTCGAACTCGTAGCGGATCTTATCGCCGTCCTTCACTTTGCGGATGCCTTCGAGCAGTACCTTATCATTGGCCGCGATGCCCTTATTGATCGCGTAGAGGTTCGGCATCTCGGCGGCGATCCCGATTTCGCGCTGGTGCACCACGTTGCTTTTATCGATCACGAAGACGTACTTCTTCTCGAGCACTTCGAACGTGGCTTTCTGGGGGATAATCAAGGCATTCTTGAGCGGCACCGGCATCAGGATATTCCCCGTTTCCCCGTTGCGCAGTAGGCCCTTCGGATTGGGGAAGGTGGCCCGGAAGGCGATGTTGCCGGTCTCGTTGTTGAAATCGGCCTCGATGGTCTGCACCTCGCCGGGGTACGGAAACACCTCCTGATTAGCCAGCAGCAGCTTCACGGGTTGGTTGCGGGCCTGGACGTGGGCTTTGTAGTCGAGGTATTCCGCTTCGGGCACGTTGAAGTACACCCACATCTGACGGTTGTCGGACAGCGTGCTCAGCAAATCCCCCTCATCCACGACACTCCCCAGCCGCATCTGGAGCCGGTCCATGATGCCATCGAACGGCGCTCTGATTTCGGTAAACTGCAGGTGCGTCTGGGCCATCGCTACTTCGGCTTTGGCCTTGTCGTACTTGGCGTTGGCCAGCGCCAGCTCGTTGGGCGAGACGATGTGCTGATCGGCCAGGGTCTTGGTGTTCTGGTATTCGAGCCGCACATAGTTGGCTTCGGCCTGCGCCCGATGCAGCTCGGCCTGGTAGAGCAGCGGCATAATCTGGAACATGAGCTGCCCCTGATGAACCAGCTGCCCCTCATCGACGAGGATTTTCTGCAGGTACCCTTTTTCCAGCGCCCGCAGCTCGATATGCTGGATGGCGTGGATCTGCTCGACGTACTGTTTGGTGACTGTCGTGTCGCGCTGGAGCGGGCTGGTGACCAAGTAGTTGATCTGCTCTTCTTTTTCGGCCTTGGGGCCGGCGCAGCTTGCGCCGCTAATCAGCAGCGCCCCATACAGGGTGCCCAGGCTCAGGAGCCGGAGGATTCTTTTCATTCAGCGGAGGGCGTCAGGTAGCGCAGCGCGGGGTTGCCCGAATTGCAGCCACAAAGCACGGCGCGCCTACGTGAAGCCTTTATGAAGAAAGCCGCCCGGCCGCCGGTTTCAGCGCGTCAGCAGGTGGTAGTAGAGCGGGATGCCGATGGCAATGTTGAACGGGAACGTCACGGCGAGCGCCATCGGTAGGTAGATGCCGGGGTCGGCCTGGGGCACGGCCAGGCGCAGGGCGGCCGGCACGGCGATGTACGACGCCGACGCCGCCAGCACCGTGAGCAGCAGGCCATCGCCGGGCGGCAGGTGCAGTAAGTAACTCAGACCCACGCCCAGCCCGGCGCCCAGCAGCGGCAATACCAGCCCCAGGGCCACCAGCGGCCACCCCGCCCGCCGAAACGCCCCAAAGCGCCGTGCCGCCACCATCCCCATCTCCAGGAGAAATACCGCCAGGAACCCCTTGAAAATATCGGACGTGAAGGGCTTGATGCCCTCGGCGGCCTTCGAGTCGGCCAGCAGCCCGATCACCAGCGACCCCACGATCATCAGCACCGAACCGTTGGTAAAGGCTTCGTGGGCTACGGTGCCCAGGCCGCCGGCGGGGCGCGCGTCCGCCCCGGCGGCGGTGTCAGCCGGCGCAAACTGCCGG
>JBKJUQ010000522.1:0-3877 GCA_046590685.1 Hymenobacteraceae bacterium | reverse complement strand
TTCCGCACGAGCGGAGTGACGGGTCTGAGCGAGGCGGTTTCGGCGCAGGCGTTTGAGGTGTATCCGAATCCGTTGAAGTCGTCGGATCGCCTGCACGTTTTGCTGCCCGGCGTTGAGGCGGGCAAGACGGTGGGGGCAGTGCTCTACAACCAGGTCGGTCAGGCGGTGTGGACGGGCTCGTTCCGCGCCGTGTTGGGCGGGGTGCGCGAGGAAGTGAAGACGACGGAGCTGGCTCGCGGCGTGTACACGCTGCAGGTCACGCTGCCGGACGGCGCCAAGCAGAGCCGCCGCGTCATCATCAAGTAACCCGGAATAACTTTCGAGAGCCCTGTTGCCAGGCTCTAATGCTGAAAAAGCCCGCCCTCACCGGCGGGCTTTTTCTTTTTTGGCTGATCAGCGGCGCTTCTGGTGGGAGAGGATTCGGGCACTGGTTACAAGCAACGAGGTAAAAGTTAGGGGGAGTTTGTGCACACTTTTCTGGATTCCTAAAAAGTGTGCACAACTTAGCACGTGGTGCGGACCGTGGAACATTTTTCTTGAAAGCGACCAACCCTCGCTCTACCTTTGCTAACCACTGCCGACCCAATGCCCGAAGCTGCGATTCAGCCCGATTACACCTACCACCGTCCGGTTATGCTGGCCGAGTGTGTGGCTGCGCTGGCGATGCACGCGGGGGGGACTTACGCCGATATTACCTTCGGTGGGGGAGGTCATTCGCGTCGCATCCTGACCGAGCTGCCCGCCGGCGCCCGGTTGGTGGGCGTTGATCAGGACCCGGATGCGGCTCGTGAAGCCGAGCGGTTGCAGGGTGAGTATCCGGCCGCGAGCTTCACCTTCATTGCCAGCAATTTTCGGTACCTGGCGGCGGCGCTGGCGGCGAACGGTATTGATGGCCTGGATGGCCTGCTGGCGGACCTCGGGGTGTCGTCGTATCAGTTTGATACGCCCGCGCGCGGCTTCTCTACGCGTTTCGATGGTCCCCTTGATATGCGAATGAACCCCGCCAGCGGTGCTTCCGCCGCTGACGTCGTGCGCGAGTATGCTGAAGCTGACCTGCACCGCATTTTTGGGATGTATGGCGAGATTACGAATGCCCGTACGCTGGCGCGAGCCGTCGTGGCGGCGCGTGCAGCCGGCCAGTCGCTCGACACGGTGGCGGGGTTCAAGCGCGCGATTGCCGGGTGCGTGACGCCCCGGGGGAAAGAGAACAAGTATTACGCGCAGGTCTTCCAGGCCCTACGCATTGAGGTAAACGATGAGCTGGGCGCGCTTACTGAGCTGCTCACCCAGGCCGCTGGCGTCCTGCGGCCTGGCGGGCGACTGGTCGTGATGTCATATCACTCGCTGGAAGATCGGCTCGTCAAGAACGTGCTTCAGCACGGGAAGCCGTGGGGCGACGCGGAGAAGGATTTATACGGTCATCCCGTTGGGCTCACTTTCCGACCCCTGACTCGGAAGCCGGTGGAGGCTGATGCCGCCGAAGTAGCCCGGAACCCGCGCGCCCGCAGCGCTAAGCTCCGGATCGGCGAACGCTTGCCCATTGGGGGGAAAGGAGGGGAGCGCGCGTGAATACCATTCGCCGCGAGCCAGCCGCCGCCCCGCCGCGCAATACGCCCCGCGCTCCGCGCCCGGAAGCCGCACCGGTTCGGCCAGCCCCGCCACCCCGGGTCCGGCCGGTCAAGGCGGCTAAACCGCGTAAGAAAGGCCCCAGCATCTTTGGACTCCTCGACAAGCTTCTGCGCGTCGATGGCTTCTTTCGCGAAGGCGTACCGGTGCGCTACCTGCCGCCGGTGCTCTGGACCATGGGGCTGGTGCTGCTCTACATCGCCAATGCGCACTTTGCCATCCGGACTGAGCGGCTCACCAACCGCGTAAAGGCCGAAACCGAAGATTTGCGGGCTGATTACACGACGCTGAAATCGGAGTACATGCAGGCGAGTATCCAGAGCGAGGTGGCGCGCCGTGTCGCACCGGTTGGCCTGGTGGAAAGCCACTCGCCGCCTTTTCGGCTGGTACTCCGCGGCGCGGAGGCTGATACCGTGGTGATCCCCGACCCGGAAGGTCAGGAACGATTGCTCTTCACCGACGTGCGCTCGAGGAAGTAAGACCACCGATTGACGCAGATTCAGCGGATCGCGCAGATTACGGTACAGTTGTTTTTCGCTCACTCTTGCGCCTCCTTTTTCTTACACCTCCCTAAGCTCTTCCTCAAATGCAAACCGGCGTCAAGCAATCCATCGTAACCCGGGTGCGCGTGGCGTTTCTGTTCGTGTGCCTGTTTTCGGGCGCCGTTGTCTGGAAGGTTTCCCGCATTCAGTTTCACGACGGCGAAAAGTGGCGTAAGCTCAGTCAGCAGCGCACGATCTCGTACCAGCCCGTGCGCGCCACGCGCGGCAACATCTACTCCGACAACGAGAGCATTCTGGCCACCTCGCTGCCGTTTTACCGAGTCGCCTGGGACCCCAGCGTCGTCGACAGCGTGCTGTTTCGCGATCAGGTCGACTCGCTGGCCTGGCAGCTCGCTGATTTTTTCGGGGATAAGTCGAAGGAAACGTACCGTCGCAAGCTCGTGAATGCCCACGGCTCCGGCGGCAAGGTGCGGTATATGCGCCTCAACAACCGTCAGGTCAATTATCAGGAAAAGAAGCGCATCGCGCGCTGGCCGCTGTTCCGCAGCGGCCAAAACAAGGGCGGAATCATCTTCGAGAAAGTGGATCGCCGTTTTCAGCCGTTCGGTACGCTCGCCCAGCGCACGATCGGGTACGTGAGTGAGGGAAAAAGCGGCGCCGGCCTCGAATACACCTTCAACGACGACCTGGCCGGTCACGACGGCGAAGCGCTGTTCGAGCGCATCGCCGGCGGGTGGCGGCCGGTTTACGATGGCACCGAGGTAAAGCCGGTACCGGGGTTCGACATCGTCACGACGCTCGACATCAACCTGCAGGACGTTGCCGAGACGGCGCTCCGTCGCGCGCTCAATACCAACAATGCCGCGTACGGTACGGTGGTACTGATGGAAGTGAAGACCGGCGCGATCAAGGCTATCGCCAATCTGGGTCGCAAAAAAGAGGGCGAGTACGTGGAGGATTACAACTACGCGATGGCAAACCAGGGCCTCACCGAACCGGGCTCGACGTTTAAGCTCGCGTCGTTGATGGCGCTGTTCGAGGAGAACCCGAAGCGGGAGCTCAGCGATACGGTCAATACCGGCAACGGCCGCATGCTGGTGGGCGGCGCGGTGAAGACCGATACCCACGGCCACGGCCGGATCTCGATCCAGCAGGTGTTTGAAGTCTCGTCGAATATTGGCGTCGCGAAGCTGGTCGTCGATGAGTTTCGCGACAAGCCCAAGCACTACACGGATTTGGTTCGCTCGTTTGGCCTGGGCGAGACGCTGGGGATGCAAATGGCCGGGGAAGCGCACCCCGTGGTGAAATCGACCGAAAACCGGTCGTGGAGCCGCACGTCACTCAGCACGATGGCCATTGGCTACGAAGTGAAGCTCGCGCCCATCCACACGCTGGCCTTCTACAATGCCGTAGCGAACGGCGGCGTAAAAGTGCGGCCCTACCTGGTGAAAGAAATCCGGCAGGCCGATCAGGTGGTGCAGCGATTCGAACCGACGGTGCTGAAGGAAAAGATCTGCTCCGACGCCACGGCCACCAAGCTCCGCCGAATGATGGAGGGAGTAGTGGAAAAAGGCACCGGCAAAGCCGTTCGCTCGCCCGATTACAAGGTGGCCGGCAAGACCGGTACCGCTTGGAAGATCATCAACGGCCGCTACGTCAAGAAATACATTACGTCGTTCGTGGGCTACTTCCCCGCCGACAAGCCGAAGTACTCGTGCATCGTGCTGATCGACTCGCCGAGCGAAGGG
>JBKJUQ010000475.1:0-6202 GCA_046590685.1 Hymenobacteraceae bacterium | reverse complement strand
AATACGCGCCGCCGGCCTACCTTTCCGTCCGATACCGGCGCCGGGCTGGGTCACGTCAGGTTTTTTTTCCACCCAACCTCCCATCCCCATGCGGTCTGTTCTCTCCCTTCTCTCCTGGCGCGGCGCGCGGCCCTGGCTAGCGGCGCTGCTGCTGACCCTGGCCGGCTTGCCGACCATCGCCCAATACCGCCCGGCTGCCCCTTCGCTGGCCGGCGCCCCAACCACTACTTCGCTGGCCGACGCCCTCAACCCCGACGGCACCCTACGGCGCGGTGTCAGCGGTTCGTTCGATACGCACGGCTACCGCCTCGGCACCGACCCGGCCACTGGCCAGCCCGCCTTTCAACTCAACCGCACCACCGGCGCGGGCGATGAAAACTGGCAGAACACCACCAATGCCATTAGTATCAATGGTGACGTGTACGCTACGGCCGTGACAGCCAACGGCGACCTCTACATCGGCGGCAGTTTCACTACGGTCGGCGCCTTGTCGGCCAACTACATTGCCAAGTGGAACGGCACCGCGTGGAGCGCGCTGGGCGCGGGCGTCAATAACGTCGTCTTCGCGCTGGCCGTGTCGGGTACAGCCGTGTACGTGGGGGGCTTGTTCACCCAGGCCGGCGGCGCGCCGGCCAGCCGCATCGCCCGGTGGAACGGCGGCGCCGTGTGGAGCGCGCTGGGCGCGGGCGTCAATCAAAGCGTCCGTGCGCTGGCCGTTTCGGGCACCGATGTGTACGTGGGGGGCGCCTTCACGCAGGCGGGCGGTGCGCCGGCCAGCCGGATTGCCAAGTGGAACGGCGCGGCGTGGAGCGCACTGGGCGCGGGCGTCGGTAGCGCCGTTCGCGCGCTGGCCGTGTCGGGCACATCCGTGTACGTGGGGGGCTTCTTCACCCAGGCCGGCGGCGCGCCGGCCAGCCGCATCGCCAAGTGGAACGGCGCCGCGTGGAGCACGCTGGGCGCGGGTGTCAATAGCGACGTCTTTGCGCTGGCCGTGTCGGGCACGAACCTGTACGTGGGGGGCGCCTTCACGCAGGCGGGCGGGGCGGCGGCCAGCTACGTAGCCAAATGGAACGGCGCCGCGTGGAGCGCGCTGGGGGCAGGCGTCGCGGGCAATGTCTTCGCGCTGGCCGTGTCAGGCACGAACGTGTACGTGGGGGGGCAGTTCACCCAAGCCGCCGGCGCGCCGGCCAACCGCACGGCCAAGTGGGACGGCAGCGCGTGGAGCGCGCTGGGCACAGGTGTCAATAGCGTTGTCAACGCGCTGGCCGTGTCGGGCACGGCCGTGTATGCGGGGGGGGGCTTTACCCTGGCCGGCGGCGCGCCGGCCAGCAAGGTGGCCCAATGGAACGGCAGCGCGTGGAGCGCGCTGGATGCGGGCGTCAATGGCGGCGTCAACGCCCTGGCCGTGTTGGGCACGGACGTGTACGTGGGGGGCTTGTTCACCCAGGCCGGCGGCGTGGCGGCCAAGAACATCGCTAAGTGGAACGGCAGCACGTGGAGCGCGCTGGGCGTGGGCGTCAATAGCGTTGTCGCCGCGCTGGCCGTGTCGGGCACGGACCTGTACGTGGGGGGCATCTTCAGCCAGGCCGGCGGCGCGCCCGCCAACAACATCGCCAAGTGGAACGGCAGCGCGTGGAGCGCGCTGGGCGCGGGCGTCAACAACGACGTCCGTGCGCTGGCCGTGTCGGGCACGAACGTGTACGCGGGGGGCGAGTTCACGCAGGCCGGCGGTGCGCCGGCCAGCCGCGTGGCCAAGTGGAACGGCGCCGCGTGGAGCGCGCTGGGCGCGGGCGTCAATACCTTCGTCATCGCGCTGGCCGTGTCGGGCACAAACGTGTACGTGGGGGGCAGCTTAAGCCAGGCCGGCGGCGAGCCGGTCAACAACGTGGCCCAGTGGAACGGCGCCGCGTGGAGCGCGCTGGGCGCGGGCATCAATGGCGAACTCTACACGATGGGCGTGTCGGGCACGGACCTGTACGTGGGGGGGCAGTTCACCCAGGCCGGCGGCGCGCCGGCCAACAACGTGGCCAAGTGGAACGGCGCCGCGTGGAGCGCGCTGGGCGCGGGCGTCAACAACACCGTCTTTGAGCTGACCATATCGGGCACGGACGTGTACGTGGGGGGCACCTTCGCGCAGGCCGGCGGTGCGCCGGCCGATCACATCGCCAAGTGGAACGGCGGCGCGTGGAGCACGCTGGGCACGGGCCTCAACAATGTCGCCTCCGCGCTGGGCACGGGCGCCGGGAAGCTCTACGTGGGGGGCAACTTCACGGCCGTGGGCGATGGCTCGAAGCCCCTTAGCTACTTTGCCAGCTACACCGTGGCGCCGGCGCCGGACCTCGTCGTGAGCACCCTGCAGAACGTGCCGCCCGGCACCTACAACTCCGTCACGGTGACGGGCACGGGCGTGGCCACCCTCAACGGCCCCGTTACGGTGAACACCAGCCTGATCGTGCAAACCGGCGGCAAGCTGAACACCAACTGCCAGCCCATCACCGGCGCCGGCACCTTCACGCTGGAAGCCGGCGCCACGCTGGGCATCTGCGATGCAGCGGGCATCACGGCCAGCGGCCCTACCGGCGCGGTGCAGGTCACGGGGGCGCGCTCGTTCTCTTCGGATGCCACCTACGTGTACAACGGCCCCGCCGTGCAGGTGACCGGCAATGGCCTGCCCGCCACCGTGCGCGAACTGGAAGCCGCCAACCCCGCCACCGTCACGCTCTCGCAGGCCGTAGCCGTGACGAACGTGCTGCGCCTGAGCGCCGGCACCCTGGCCACCGGCGGCAACGCCCTGACGCTGCTTTCCACCGCCAGCGGCACGGCCTACGCCGTGCATTCGGGCGGCCTGACGAGCGGCAACGTGACGGTGCAGCGCTACGTGGGCGGCCCCCTCGCCGTGAGCTACCACCACCTGGCTTCGCCAGTGGCGGCGGCGCCCGTCAGCGACCTCGCCACCGCCGGCTTCGTGCCGACGGTGAACCCGATCTACAACACCCTGCCGCGCCCGGCCACCCCCGTGCCCAACGTGCTGGGCTACGACGAGACGCGCGGTGGTGCGCTGGATGCGAACTTCCTCGACGGCTACTTCTCGCCGGCTACCCTTGCCACCACGCTCATCCCCGGCCGGGGCTACTCGGTGGCCATCGGCGGCGATAAGACGCCCGATTTCGTCGGCGCTCTCACCACGGGCAACCTCACGATGAGCGGCCTGACGCGCACCGGCGCCTTCTTGGGGGCCGGCCAGAAGTCGGGTCAGCACCTGCTGGGCAACCCCTACGCCCAGCCCATCGATTGGGATCTGGCCACGGTACCCGCCGGGATGGATGCCGCCGCGTACGTCTGGTACTCCGCCGGCGGCAACAACGGCGCCTACCGCACCCGCGCCAACGGCGTGGGCAACCTCACCGACGGCCTGATCGGCGTCGGTCAGGCCTTCTGGACGCGTATCACCGGCGCCGGGCCAGTCGACTTTACCTTCACCAACGCGCTGCGGGTCGAGAACAACGCCGTGGCCTTGGGCCGTACGACCGCTGACACCCGCCCGGCCCTGAGCCTGACGCTGGCCAAAGCCGGCGCTCCGGCCGATGAGACGGACGAGACCTTCGTGACCATCGAAGCCGGCGCGACGGCGGAGGCCGATGCGCGTTTCGACGCCATCCGCCCGGCTCGCAACATCGGCCTGCCCACGCTGGCTACGCTGATCGGGGGCCAGGAAGCCGCCATCAACGCCCTGCCCGAATCGGTGCTGACCGGCGCTGGAACGGTGGTGGAGCTGACGGCCGCCCTGCCTACGGCCGGCCGCTACACGCTGGGTGTGGGCGCGCTGCGGAACTTCACCGGCACTTCCGTCGAACTCCTCGACCGCCTCACGGGCACCCGTTATGACCTGACGACCCAGCCCGCCGTGGCCTTCACGGCGGCGCAGGCGGGGGAGGTGACGGGCCGTTTCGCGCTCGTCTTCGGCCAGCGCATCCTGAACACCTCGCACCTCGCACCCCTCACCTCGCACCTCACGCTCTGGCCCAACCCGGCCAGCGGCGCGGCTTCGGTGCGGGTTGCGGCCGGCACGGCCGGCGCGGCCGTGACGGTCTTCGACGCCGCCGGCCGCCGCGTGACGACGGCCCTGGCCGACGCCACCGGCACGGCCACCCTGGCGGTGCGCGGGCTGGCGGGCGGCGTGTACGTCGTGCAGGCCGCTGACGGGCGCACCACGCGCCTGGTAGTGGAGTAAGGCGGCTTCGGCCGCCGGGTACTGGTCCGGGTACTGGTCCGGGGGTACTACCGCAAAACGCCGCTCCTGCCTCTATTGGCGGGAGCGGCGTTTTGGCGTTGGTTGAGCGGGTGGCGACGGCCGGCGTTTCGGCCGGCCGGCGCCTTACGCCGTCAGCGTGGCGCGGTGGGCGGCGAGGGCCGCGAGGATGGCCGCCAGCACGGTCGCCTGGGTTTCGACCTGGGCGGCACTCACGTTGGCCACGAACACGGGCGCGCCGGTGGTGGTGCGGGTGCGGCGCAGCAGCTGCTTGCGCTCGGCCTGGAGCAGCTCCACGTCGTCGGAGGCATCCTGGCGCTCCTGGGCGCTGAGGGCCATATTGCCGGCATCGCCCTGGGCTTTCACGATAGCGCTGTCCTTGCGGGCAATGGCCGCCAGCACGTCGGTGAGGCTGCGGGAGGTGCGCTCGTCGGCCAGGTCGAGGTTCTGGTCGCGCACGTTGTAGGTTTTGAACAGGAATTCGAGATCGTCCTTCGCCTCGTCGCACTGGGCGCGGAGGGTGAGGGGGGTGAAATCGAGTTCAAACGTGATCGGGATGTTGAGAATCATCGGTTCGGGCAGTAGAAAAAAAAGAGAAGGAAACGGGCGCCGTCCGCGCGGCGGCGCATCTGGCGGCCAGACCGCCGCCCCCACCTGGCGGTTGCCTGGGCATACCCCTTTTTACCCGCCCCCCGGCGGCTCGGCCGGCGCTTGGGCCAGCGTCCCGGCCAGCGCGTGGGCCAGGGTGGCGGCTTCGGCCAGCCGGCCGGTGGCCTGGGCGCGCAGGCGGTGGTAGCGGGTGGCCTCGGCGGCTGTGAGGGGCCGGGCGCGGTGGGCCAGCCAGCCGCGGAGCCAGCGGCCGTGGTCGCGGGCGCGAGCCAGGGCCTCGGCGGGGAGGTGGGCGAGGGCGGTGTCGGCGGCGGCCAGGGCGGCGTAGTGGGCGGCGGCAGCGGGGTGGTGGGCTGGATCGGCGTCGGGGTCTGGGGGCAGCAGGGCGGGCAGGGCGGCGGCCCAGCGGGCGGCCACGCGGGCGCGGGCGGCCAGCGCGGCGGCCTGGGTTAGCCGGCGAGCCGCCTGGGCGCGGGCGGCGCGCCGGCGGAAGTCGAGGTCGGCCACGTCAGGGGGCGGGGTAGCCGGGGGCAGCGGGCTGGGCAGCAGCGCGGCGCCGAGCGCGCCGGGGGCGCCAGGAGCGGGCACGGGGTCGGGGGGCAGGTCGGCTTCGGCGGCTTCGGCGCGCAGTCGCGCGGTCAGGGCCTCGGGGGGCGGCAGGTGAGTAGCCAGCGGCACCAAGGCGGCGCGCAGGGCCTGGCTCAGGGGGCGCTGGCCGGTTTCGACGGCGTGAAGCAGGGTTCGGGACGCCCCCACGTACAGCGCCAGCTCGGCCAGGGTCAGGCCAAACCAGGTGCGCACCCGCGTCACGAGGGGAGCATCGGGGAGTAACACACGGGCGGACGGCATCGGGGCGGGGGCGATAAGGGTGGGGTTTTTCGACAAACTTGGAAAAAAATCCTCTTTCCCCCGCCGCAGTGCGTGGATTTTTTTCTCGAAGCTTGAAAAAAATCCACTCTTCCGCGCCGCCGCCCACCACCAGGAGCGGCCTGCCGTTCGTTGCCCCGGCGGCCTGGCGCGGCGCGTGGCGCTGCCAGGGAGGAGCAAAGGGAAATCCGATTTTCGGGCGCGTACATTTGGCGGCGTGGCGCGCGTTTTCTGGTTTAAGTACTCAGGCGAAATTAACGCGATAGTCTTGTCCAATTTTGCTCAAGCCTCGGTCGATGGCTTGGCAGAGGGTTTCGTCGGATTGGTAGTCGGCCGGGGTGACCCAGCAGACTAAACGCACGATGAGAGCCGAGTTGCGAATCCAGGCAATGGAGGCGGTTTGCCTCGGCTCGAATCAGCGCATTTCAAAAGACGAATATGCGTCCTGAGGCTCCTAGTGCCCATTGACAACTCATA
>JBKJUQ010000107.1:0-3184 GCA_046590685.1 Hymenobacteraceae bacterium | reverse complement strand
TTCGAGGCTCTTTTCGTATTGCTGACGGTGGAAGAGGTACGACTTGTCCAGTTCTTTTTCGAGGACTGCGCGCACCTGGCCGGGCGTGTTACGGATGCCGAGGTCGGTTTGCAGGCGCGTGAGGGCGGGATCGGTGAGCAGCAGGTCGAGGCAGTCGCGGACGTTGCCCAGCACGGCCGCCTGCACGTCGTTGGTGAGGTGCTGGGCTTGCAGCGTATGCGGCTGCGGCTGGCCCGTGGCGGGGTCGCGGGGTTCGGTGGCGGGGCGCTGGCCGGTGGGGCGGGCTTCGAGGGGGCGGGGGCGCGCGGCTACGTTGGCCAAGACGCCGCCGTTGGCGGTGGCCTGCTTGGGGTCGGCCACGAAAATGATTTCGAAGTGCGCCGGCACCGGCCCGGCGGTGGCTTCCAGAATCCGGCGTACCATCGCGGTTACGGTTTCGGTGTCGGAGCCGTCGCGCAGCAGTTGCACGTAGAGCGAGCCGCGCCCGGTCAGGCACAGGCAGCGCGGCACCGGCTGCCCGTAGAGTTTGGTGAGTTGCCCAACGTGATAGACGATGGCCCCGAAATGCAGGTAAAACAGCACCCGTAGGTGCTGGGCGTGGTGCAGTTGGCGGCTGAACCCGAGGTCGGCATCGTAGGTGAACAGAAACGACGCCACGTCGTCGGAGGTATAGCGCGGGTTGCTCACGGCGTTGCTGACGCGCTCGTAGGCCAGGCGGGCGGCGCCGGTGAAGGTGGCCGGCACCAGCGAAGCCAGCCCGTACTGCACCAGGCCGTTTTCTTTGTGCGTGACGCGGGCGCCGCCGTCGCCCCAGAGGTCGGTGCCGGCAAACCGGAACGAGGCATTGAGTACGGGCTTGCTGTCGGCGTAGAGGAGAATATCGGTGGTGCCGCCCCCGATGTCCACGAACGCGGCCGTATCGGTTTCGCCGAGGACGATTTTTTTAAGCTCCGTCAGGTAGTAATACGGCGCCGTGGACTCGGCAATGCAAACCGTGGCTTCCGGGGTGTGGAAGACGTGCCGGAACGCGCGGTCCCATTCGCGCTGGAAAAGCTGGCGCTGGGGCACCGAAAAACTGAGCGGCGCAAACCACGTGACGCGGGTTTTGGCCACGTCGCCGGCCGGTTTGGCGAGCAGCACTTTGGCCCGGAAAAGGTAGAGCAGCTCCTCAAAAAACGCCCGCACCCGCCCTTCGGTGAAGCGGTCGGAACCGATGCTCCATTTGAGGTTGGTGAAGTAAAACGGCGTCTGCTGCGTCTCCGTGATCAGGCCGAAGCCGATGTTGACGTTGCTGAGTAGTTCGGCGGGCTGGCCCGTGAAATCGGCCGATTCGCTGGTGGCCGTGCGGATGGGGAAGGCGTAGGGCGAGCCATCGGCGCCCAGCATCGGCGGCACAAACTCGCGCTCCTGATACAGTTGCCAGCGCCACAGCTGGATGTGGCGGCGGGTATCTTTGTTGATGCCCTGCACCGAAACCAGCCGCTCGTAGGGCGTTTGCTCTTGGGTGGCAAGTGATTGGCCGGTCTGGTCGCGCTGCGCGAACATCTTTTTCAGTAACCCGACCGGCGATTCGTCGGCCCCGAATCCGAAGGCTTTGGGGTCGGGCGAGGTGCCTTCGTTCCAGGCGACGTGGGTGTTGGTGGTGCCGAAATCTACCGCAAACCGGTACTGGCCGGTGCCCTGCGGTACGGTGGGCCACTGCGGCACCACCAGCGAGCGCCCGCCGCCGGGGTGTTCGACCACCACGAACTCAAAGGCCACATCCTGACCCACTTTGCGGCGCCCGCCCTGCCCATCCGGCTCCTCGCGTTCGCCGCGAATAGTGTAGTAGGCCGAGCCTTCGTCGGTGGCGGTTTTGGGGGTGCGGTCGTGGCGTCGGGCCGATTTTTCGGTGCCCGCCGCCGTCAGGGCCGCGCCCTGGTGCCAGAATTCGAGCTTCGCCGGCAGGTGCATCGTGCGCTCGTCGAGGATGTTGGCATCCACGAGCATCACCTTGTAGAAGTCGTTGTACTGGGGCGCATCTTTGGCCCGTACGAACGGGAAGATACTCAGCCCCAGGTTCGTGACTTGCAGCTTACCCACCCCGTCGGCCTGGGGGTTGTCGTGGAAAGCGCGCTCGAACTCGATGAATCCGCCGTGCTGCACCGGGATTTTTAGCGTGACCCGGACGCTGTGAGCCGTGATTTCCACGCTCACCAGCCGCGCTAGGTCTTCGGCCGTGAAATAGTCGAAAAAGCGCGGTTTGAGGGGCAGCAGCGGGCCGAAGGCGCCGGGGGCGTCGCGCTTCACGTCGAGCTTGCCGCAGGCAAACCGGCGGTCATCGATCTGGTAAGGCACCGCCAACAGGGTATCTTCCAGAAAGTCGTTGATGGTCAGGTATGGATGCTGGAAGCCGACGCCCGGCAAGGTGCGGTCGGTGAGGGCGCGCGCGTCGGTGGCGGGCACTTCGGTGGCCTCATCCCAGACGGTGTTGTTGATGTACTTCTTGCCCGACGGCCGCATTTTGGGTTTCAGCACCAGCGGCAGCGGCCCATTCACAGCCTTACTCGGGTGAGGCACGATGAAGAAGTCGCTGCTCTTCACCACGCGCTCGTTGGGCCGGACGCGCAGCGGAATCCCACCGATGGTTACTTCGTTGCCTTCCACGTCGCGCAGCGATTCGTACTGGGCGCTCAGGTCGGGCTTGGTGCCGTGTTCATATTTTAGAATGGTGGCGCCGTCGAGTACCAGTTCCAGAGCGCGGAATTGCTGCCGGAATTCCGGCTCGCCCACCCACAATTCATAGACATAGTGCTGAAATGCCGGCTCTCGCGCCGTCAGCGGCACGTACTGGCCGTCGAAGTAGGCGCCGCCGCCTTCGGTGCGCTGGGTGAGCGGCGTGGGCAGGTCGGCAGCGGGAAAGAGGACGGTCAGCGGCGAGGTGCCGGCCAGCAGGTAGGGGTTGCCGTTGGGCAGGGTCCAGTAAAAAAGATGCACATCGTGCAGCGCCCGAAACCGCTCGTCGCTCTGGGTGAGGTAGAGGTTGAGCACCGCCGCCAGCGGCCGGGTGGCGGGCGCGTCGGCCAAGGCCTTCATCTCCGGGTCGCGCTTCCAGGTGCGGATCAGCAGTTTCTGGCCGCCGCGTTCGAGCAGGTGGTAGTTAAAAATGACTTCCCAGGCGTCCCAGAGCTGGCCCAGCAGCCGG
>JBKJUQ010000088.1:0-4911 GCA_046590685.1 Hymenobacteraceae bacterium | reverse complement strand
TCGGTCAGCGGCGCGGCTACGGCCGATCGAGCCGAAATTGCCGCGTGGCGGGATCCTCGCCCACGGGCATCTCGCGGGAGCCCGCGCGGCGTAATACCGCCGCGGAGGCGGCGTTGGCCAGATCGGTAACAGCGGTTATTTGCCGCAGTTCGAGGGCGGCGAATCCAAACCTCGCGATCGCGCCAACCGCCTCGGTCGCGTACCCGCGTCCTTGGTAAGCCGGCAGCAGCACGTACCCGATTTCGCCGGCGCTGTTCGCAAACCCACGATAGAAACCCGCGGACCCGACAATGATAGCCGGTGCCTCGGCCAACGCCAGGCCCCAATGCACCGATTCACCCGCTTGGTATTCCGCCTCAATCAGCCGCTGCATCTGGTGGGCCTCCTCTAGGGAACCGGCCGGCTTCCCGTGGAAGTAAGAGATGGACAGGATCTGAAGCATATCTGCCGCGCAGAGCGCCCGCAGCGTGAGCCGCGGCGTCGCCAGTTCAGGAAAATCCGGAAACGGAGGGTGAACGAGCCGCATTAGCTGCTCCGAACGTCCTCGAACTCGACGTAGTCGCCCCCGCGGTAGCCACCGGGACGCGGCTCCCGCTTGGGTTGCGGAGGCACGTACGCCACCCGCACGCGGCCGTCGGGCGCGGGTGCCGGCCGCGGGCCAGCTGCCTGCTGGTGCCCGCTCCCCCCAAACGCACTGCCCGCTGCCTGGCGCATCACGCGGCCCATTACCCAGCGCAATAGCAACGGCAGCCCGTAACGGACAGCTAGCGAGAAAACGAGGACCGTGATCAGAAAAGCCATGAATGCACAAAGCAACAAAAACGGCGCAGACCCGACTGCCCCTGCCAGAACGGCACTATCGGCCGGCGGTTGCCCAGCCGACGATTGGGCCAGCATACAACCCACAACCGATCGGCGGCGTATGCGGCGCCAGCACCCAACAGGTTAGTTGGGAGCTATCTCCCTTCCCCTTACCCCCCAAAACTTCCGGACTTCCGATGGGACTTTTTGATTTCTTCCAGAAAGGCGAGCAGAAGCCCGCCGCGAAGCCTGCCCAACCGGCGGGCACCACGCCCGATTTCCTCAAAACCGGTCAGCCCGGGGCCCAAGCTGCTGCGGCTGGCGATAAATACACGGTCAAGAGTGGCGATTCCCTCTCCAAGATTGCCAAAGCTCACTACGGCGACGCAATGAAGTGGAAACAGGTGTATGAAGCTAACAAGGCGCTTATTGGGGCAAATCCTGATATGATTCAGCCGGGCCAGGAGCTCGTGCTGCCAAAAATTTAACGCGCGGCTAATTTTTTCTGGCCTGCATACGAACGGCCGCTGTCTGACACGTCAGGCAGCGGCCGTTGTAGTTGCTCGCTAAGGCAGCGGCTGATCTTTACGCGATCCGCTCATCGGGGCCGAAGAAGAAATCACCCTCAATGCGGGCGTTCTCGTCCGAATCAGAGCCGTGCACGGCATTCGCTTCGATCGAGCGCGCGAATTTTTTGCGGATGGTGCCGTCTTCGGCGTTCGCGGGGTTGGTAGCGCCAATCAAGGTGCGGAAATCGACCACGGCGTTATCTTTCTCCAAGATCATCGCCACGATCGGGCCGCTCGACATATAGCTCACGAGGTCGTTGTAGAAGCCCCGCTCTTTGTGCACTTCGTAGAAGCTGCCGGCGCGCGCCGACGTCAGCCGGGTAAGCTTCATCGCCACGATGCGGAAACCCGCCGCCTCGATCATCTGCGTGATGCCGCCGATATGCCCGTCCTGCGTCGCGTCGGGCTTGATCATCGTGAAGGTTCTATTGGTCGTCATTTGGTCTGATTACGGGTTGATTTAGCCACAAAGCTAGCCCCGCACCAGCGCCGATGACGGCAAGCGGGCGCGTTCGCTTTTTCCGTCGGAATTTTGCAGCCCGGAGCCGTCGTTGGTGTAACCACTCGCGGCCGGTGTGGTTACCCTTACCTACCCGGTCTTTTTTTCTGTTTCAATCCGCCATTTGTGGACCTGAATCCCGTTGACCTTTCCGCCTTGCGCGCCCTGCTGGCCACGCCGAAGGAAGTACTTATCACGACCCATCACAAGCCTGACGCCGACGCCCTGGGCTCGTCGCTGGGCTGGGCTGGCTACCTGCGCCAGCGCGGCCACTCCGTCACGGTCGTGACGCCCACCGACTATCCAGCGTTCCTGAACTGGATGTCCGGCAACGACTCGGTGGTGATTTACGAGCCCCAGGTCAATGATGCCCGCGTACGGCAGTTGATGGCCGAGGCCGAGATTATTTTTTGCCTCGACTTCAACGCCCTCTCCCGCATCAATGAGCTCGGGCCGATGGTGGGCGCCTCGCCCGCCACCAAAGTGCTCGTCGATCACCACCTGCTTCCCGATGCCTTTGCGCAGATCAACTTCAGCCACCCCGAAGCCGCGGCTACCTGCGAACTGGTGTTTGAGCTGATCCGGGCGCTCGGCGATGAGGCGCTCATCACCCCCGCGATCGGCGAATGCCTCTACGCGGGGATTATGACCGATACGGGCTCCTTCCGCCACCCGAGCACCTCGCGTAACGTCCACCTCATCACCGCCGATCTGCTCGCGCTCGGCGTGAACACGAGCGCCGTGCACCGGCGCGTGTACGACTCGTGGTCGGAGCTGCGGCTGCGGTTTTTGGGGATGGTGCTCAAAGACAAGCTCACCGTGGTACGCGAGTACAACATGGCTTATATCTCGATCACTGACAGCGAGCTGCGCGCGTACGACTCCAAGACCGGCGACACCGAAGGGCTCGTCAATTTCGCGCTCTCGATTGAGGGCGTTCGGCTCGCGGTATTGTTCGTGGAGCGGGGATCCGTGGTCAAGATGTCTTTTCGCTCGGCGGGCGATTTCTCCGTCAACGAATTCTCGCGGCGCCACTTCAACGGGGGCGGCCACCGCAACGCGGCTGGGGGCATTTCCTACGCTTCGCTTTCGGCTACGGTGCAAAAGATGCTCAGCTTGCTGCCCCAATACAGCGAAGAGCTCACGGCGGCTGAGCCCGTGACGGCGTAGAGATTTTCAGTGGCAAAAGGCGACTACTTGCCAAGTGAGTCGTTTACCGCCGCTGATCCGCTCGCCCAATTCGCGTATTTATCACTGTTTTCACCCGACCCGCTCCGTGCGTGGTCATTTTCTTTTCTGATGCGTTTTCGCGCTCTATCCGCGTCTGCTCTGGCGGCGCTCGCGCTTGCCGGCTCTCTGGCAGGCTGCAAAAAATCCGGTGGTACCGGCGAGTTCCTCAAAACCAAGTCGGGCCTCGAATACCAGCTTTTCCGCAAGGATGCCGACGGTAAGTGGCAGCCGCTGCTGCTCGCCGACGTCAATAAGATTGACACGGCCAAGCAGATGCGGCCCGGCAAGATCATGCTGCTCGAAGTTGTCCAGATTTCACCGAAAGACTCGGTGTTGCTAAGCTCCTACGAGAACGGGCTGCCGTTCCCGTACCAGACCCAGCCCAACCAGCCAACCACCATCGACAGCGAGCCTATGACGATGCTCGCCGCCGGCGATAGCGGCGTATTCCGCATCCCGACCGATACGCTGTTCCGCAAAGCGCCGCCGCACGCCCGGCCGAAGTTCTTGCCCCCCGGCTCGCGCCTGACGCTGAAAATGAAGGTCGACGATATCATCAGTTTGGCGGCGGCCCAAACCCGGATGCAGCAGCTCCAGGAATCCGCCACCAAAAAGCGCGACGAGAAGGACGCCGCCACGCTCGCCGACTACGTGAAGAAGCACCCGGAAATGGCCGCCGCCGAGCGCACCCCAACGGGCGTGTACGTGCTCATCACGCAGCCCGGCACCGGCCCGAAACCCCAGCCGGGGCAGCGGGTTGCCCTCACCTACAAAGGTCAGCTGCTCGACGGCAAGGAATTCGACTCGTCGCGGCCCGATAGCACGTTCAAGTACGCGTTCGGCCAAGGGCAGGTCATTCCGGGTTGGGACCAGGGCGTCGCGATGCTCACCAAGGGCGCGAAGGCTACCATCCTCGTGCCTTCTACCCTTGGCTACGGGATGCGCGGGGCACCGCCCCGCATCCCGGCTAACTCGCCGCTGCGCTTCGACGTGGAACTGGTCGACATCCAGGGTACGCCCGATTCGCAGCGGCCGATTCTGCCGCCCGTGCCGGGTTCCGCGGAGGCCCGCTAAACCCTCAATCAGTAGCCCGACGGGCTACTCCTTACGTCCTCCTGCGCTCCGGGCAGTAGCTGCTTAGGCGCAGGAGGACTACTTTTTAATCAACCTTTCGCTAATGGCTTACTTCCTCCGCCCTATCTCCTTTTTTGCTTTCCTGATGACCTTGCTGCTGGCGGGGGGCTGCAAGAAAACGGAGACACCCGCCGTTGACAAGGCCGCGATCGAAGCGCAGAAAAAGACGGATGATGACCTGATAAAGGCCTACATCGCGGCGCAAAACCTCACGGCCACCAAGACCGCCTCCGGGCTGTACTACGTGGTGGAAACGCCCGCCCCGACTGGGGCTCCGCTGGCCGTCAGCGGCAAAGTAGCCACCGTGAACTACCGGGGGCACCTACTCAACGGCACCGCCGATGGCTCGCAGTTCGACTCCTCGTACCGGAGCGGTCGGCCATTCACGTTCACGGTGGGCGCCGGCCGGGTGATTGCCGGCTGGGATGAAGGCGTACCGCTGATGCATAAGGGGGAAAAAGGCCGGCTCCTGATTCCTTCATACCTCGGCTACGGCCCGTCCGGCAGCGGACCAATTCCGGCCAATGCGGTGCTGATCTTCTACATGGCCCTCGAGAATGTGCAGTAGCCACCACGTGGTGGATCAGCTTATTTTTGGCGGCCGGATTGTTGCCAACGGCGTTTTCTATGCATCTTTCTTCGCTCTGTTTTCGCGCGGCGCTTGCCGCCACGCTGCTG
>JBKJUQ010000292.1:0-10675 GCA_046590685.1 Hymenobacteraceae bacterium | reverse complement strand
CGTGGGCGCAGGGCCACTACCGCGGTGTTTCGCCGATGACGATCATGAGCGGCGTGGCGGTGATGCTGTACGTGGTTTCGCCGATTGACCTGATTCCCGACTTCATTCCGATCCTCGGCTTCGGCGACGATCTGGCGCTGATCGCGTGGTTCGTGGGCCGCTTCCGCGACGAGATTGCCAAGTTTCAGACGTGGGAGCGCGCCGGCAATCAACCCGATGCGCTGGTGAAGTAATTCTCGATCTCCGATTGCGTGATTTTCGATTGAGCAATTCAAAATCGAAAATCACGCAATCAGAGAGCAATTTTACGCCACTGGCTCCCACAGCTCGATCTTGTTGCCGTCGGGATCCAGAATCCAGGCAAACTTACCGTATTCGAACTCCTGCATTTCCCCGACTTGCTCGATGCCTTCCGTGTGGAGCGCGGCGAGCAGGTCGGGGAGGTTGTCGACGCGGTAGTTCACCATAAAGTCGCTCGGGCCGGGCTGGAAATAGTCCGTGGAGGCCGCCATCGGCGACCAAGCGGTCGTGCAGACGCGGGTTGGGTCGTCGTACGCCCGCCACTTGAGCTGCGCACCCCACGCTTCTGATTCGATGCCCAGGTGCTGCTGGTACCACGCTTTGGTTTGCTCGGGGTCCTTGGTTTTAAAGAAAATGCCGCCGATGCCGGTTACTCGCTTCATCGTTCCTGAGGAATGGTTACGGGGAAGAATCAGCCGTAAGGTACGCAACGCGAGCGCGGTGGCGTAATTTTCGGGCCGGTAGCGCAGCCCTGTGGGTGACGGCGCGGCCTTTGTCGTCTAGGTTCGAAACATATCCATGCTGCTTACTACCTGCTTCCGGCGCGCGCTTCTGCTGGCGCTACTGCCCTTGCTCTCCCTCCTGCCGGCCCGCGCCGATGAGGGAATGTGGCTACCCTTACTGCTCAAGCAGCTCAACGAAGGCGATATGAAGGCGCGCGGCATGCGGATGTCGGCCGACGACATCTACTCCGTGAACCATTCGAGCCTCAAGGATGCGGTCGTGCAGTTTGGCGGCGGCTGCACTGGCGAGATTATCTCCGGCGAAGGGCTGCTGCTCACCAACCACCACTGCGGCTTCAGCCAGATTCAGCAGCATTCGTCGGTGGAGAAAGATTACCTGACCAACGGCTACTGGGCCAAGACCCGCGCCGACGAGCTGACCAACCCTGGACTGACGGCGATGTTCATCATCCGGATGGAGGACGTCACCCAACAGGTGCTCGGCGGGATGCCGGCCAACGTGAACGAGACGGGCCGCGAAAACTACGTGCAGCAGCAAGTGGAGCGCCTGACGAAGGCCGCCACCGCCGGCACGCACTACGGCGCGATTATCCGGCCGTTCTTCTATGGCCAGGAATATTATATGTTCGTCACGGAGACCTTCCCGGACGTGCGCCTCGTAGGGGCGCCGCCGTCGGGGATCGGCAAGTTTGGCGGCGATACCGATAACTGGATGTGGCCGCGCCACACCGGCGATTTTTCGCTTTTCCGCATCTACGCCGGCGCCGATGGCAAGCCCGCACCCTACTCGGCTGCCAACGTACCGTTTAAGCCCCGGCATTTTCTGCCAATCTCCCTCGCACCGGTGAAGGAAGGCGACTTTACGCTCGTTTTCGGCTTTCCCGGGCGCACCACCGAATACCTTACCAGCTGGGGCGTCCGCGAAATTCAGGAAGTGAGCGATCCGGCCCGAGTCGCTCTGCGCGATGCCCGCCTCAAGCGCTGGGACGTGGCCATGAAGTCGTCGGATCGCCTGCGCATCGCCTACGCGGCCAAGCAGGCGAGCCTGGCAAATTACTGGAAGAAGTGGCTCGGGGAGATGCGTGGCCTGCGCCGTTTGAATGCCGTGCTGCGCAAGCAGGAACAGGAAACGCGCTTTCGCCAATGGGTCAGCGCCGACCCGGCCCGCCAAACGGAATACGGCGCCGTCCTCAGCGGCATCGAGCAGAATTACCGCACCCAGCAGGACCTCACGCTGGCGCGTGACTACGTAACCGAGGCCACGCTGGGCATCGAGTTGTTTGCGCTCGCCAACAATACTTTCCAGCCGCTGGCCGACCTGCTGACGACCAAGGCGCCGCCCGCCGCGGCGGACCTAAAGGCCGCCGTGGAGAAAATTCGCGCGGGGCTGCCCAACTGGTACAAGAACTACGACGCCGCCACCGATCAACTCATCGCCGCCGATCTGCTGCGGATGCAGGCCCGCGCCGTGCCCGCGCCGGTGCTGGCCCCGGAAGTACGCGAGGCAGCGGGGTCGAATAACGACTACTCTTCGTTCGCCCAGCGCGTGTTTTTGACGTCCAACCTCGTGTCGCTCGACCGAGCCAACAAGCTGCTCGATCAGGTGGCCGCCGGCAATCCGGCCGCGCTACTCACCGACCCAGCTTTCAGGTTCACGTCGGCAGTAGTCAGCCACTACAAAGCCACGATTCTGGCTCCCTACCAGCGCTCTGCCGAAAGCATTACTCTGCTGAGCCGCACGTACGTGCGCGGCTTACGGGCGATGCAGACGGACAAGAAGTTTTACCCCGACGCCAACTCGACCCTGCGCGTGGCTTACGGCAACGTGCGCGGCTACGAGCCCGCCGACGGCACGCGCTACGAGTACTTCACGACCATCGATGGCATTTTGGAAAAAGCCGACTCGACGAGCGAGGAATTTACCGCCCCGCGCGCGCTCCTCTCAGCGTGGAAGCGGAAAGACTACGGCGCCTACGCCGTGAACGGCACGGTGCCCGTGGCCTTTCTGGCGTCGAACCACACGACCGGCGGCAACTCGGGCTCGCCGGTCATCAACGGCCGCGGTGAGCTGATGGGGCTCAACTTCGACCGCGTCTGGGAAGGCACGATGAGCGACATTCAGTTCGACCCGGCGATGGGGCGCAACATCGCGATGGCGATGCACTACCTGCTGTTCGTGATCGATAAAGTCGGCAATTCCCCGCAGCTCATTCAGGAGATGAAAATCGTGCGCGAGCCGCACCCCAACCTCGCCGACCAGCCGGATGCCGGCGGCAAGAAGAAAAAGGAGAAGAAGCGCCGGGAAAAAGCGATCTGAACCACGGAAAGGAACGGATACAACGGATGCAGTTTGGCTCCTGCCACCCTCTTACTCCCCGACCCTCCTCACGGCGCCTCCACTCCTACCGCCATCAGCCGGTCGGCATATTTGCCGTAGATCGTGGCGAGGTCGGCGCGGTGGCGGCTGGCGTCGACGCCAATGCTCACGTTGCGGCGATGAAAGCGGTGCAGGTGGCTCAGGTGTGGACAAACCACCGGCAGGTGCCCCGCGAGCAGGAAGCGGACGTAGAGGTCGAGGTCTTCGGCCATCGCCAACCCCTCATCGTAGCCGCCAACGTCGGCCCATAGCGTTTGCTGGTAACACACGTTGCCCTGGATGAAATGCTCGCCGCGAAAAATGGCCTGTAGCATATGCGGCGCGGTTTCGAAGCGCCACGCGTAGTAATCCTCGTTCGGCAGGTAACGACGCTCTTCGTCCATCCGCAGAAAATCAGCCACGAGCCAGCGAGCTGCTGGGTGCTGCTGCGCGTGGAGACCGTAGTGAAACAAGGCCCGCTGCAGGAGCAGATCATCGTCGTCGAGCGGCACGATCCACTCGCCCGCGGCTTGCTCGATAAGGCGGTTACGCCCGAGGCCAGCGGCCCGTTTCTCGTCGGTACCGAACACGCGCAGGCGGTAGTGGGCAGTTTGCTGAAGCAGTGTCGCCGTTTCATCGGTTGAGCCGGCATTGAACACGAGATGTTCCCAGTCAGCATCGATACCAGCCAGGATGCTGGCTTGCACGCTGGCGAGAGCTTCGGGGAGATAGTCAGCGCGGTTGTGGGTGGGAGTGACGACGGAAAACAGCATCAAGAACGAGCGGAGGTGCAGATAGAAGTTGCGCACTGTTCGGCGGAAAACGCAAAAAGGTTGTTCCGCACAGCCGTCCCTTGCCCGTCGTTCAAGCGCCGGGCAAGGGACGGCTGACGAGCCATGTTCCACCCTGCTCCTTACAACTCCCGCCCTTTCCAGCGCACTTTGCTGGGCCAGAGCGTCACGAGCGGCAGCACCAGCGCGAGCGCGAGCAGATACGCTTCGTGTACCACCAGTTCCCCGACGCTCACCGGCGGCAAGTCGAGCCGCCGCCGTGCCTCGCGCAGCAATGCAGCGGGCGCGGCTATTTTTAGTCCCCACACCACCGCGCCCCACGCCGGCCAGCCCCCCAGCAGCAAGGCCAGGATTGCCGGAAACACGAGCGCTTCAACGGCCGCAACTACTCCCAGTCGGGGCGTCAGGCCGGTCAGTAACCCACGGACCCAGCGACGGCGCTGCCGCACGAGTGCTACGCCGCTCTCGGCCGGGGCCGACCACGCCAAGGCGCCGGCGTCGTACACGTGCGCCGTGGGGTAGCCGCGCCGCCTAAGCTCCTGAAACAGCTGAAAGTCTTCTGTCACCGAAAAGGGCAACGCCTCGTAGCCCCCCGTGGCACGGTACGCCGAACGACGCAGCAATTGGTTGTTCCCCATCCCGGTGAACATCCGGCCGTGCGCCGTCGCCACTCGCAGCACCGCCAAGGCGCGGAGCCAGTCGAAGTACTGCGCGCGGGCCAACGGGCCCCGGCCGGCAATAAGGGTGGTGCCTACTACCAACGCTGCGCCCGTCCGGCTGGCGGCGCCCACGAGAGCCCGCGCCCAGGTGGGCGGCACTTCGATGTCGGCGTCGCAGCAAACCAACCATTCCGCGTCCGTCGCGGCGATGAGCTGCGCGAGCGCGTTGCCCTTGCCCCGCGCGGCGCCGAGCGGCGTAGTGATGCGGAGCACGCGCCACGTCGGCCGGTCGCGGACGAAGTCAGCGAGCAGGTCCGGGGTGGCGTCGGTGGAGCCATCATCAGCGATCAAAACGGTGAAGCGATCGGGCGGGTAATCGAGCGCGGCTAACGCGGCCAGGCAGCGCGGCAGGTTGGCCTCCTCGTTGCGCGCCGCTACCAGCACGGCCACCGCGGGCAGATCCTCCTCCGGGAGTCGGGTGTCGTCGGGCGGCACTGCGCGCAGCCGGGCCGCCAGCACCAGCTGGGCCGCCGCGTAGCCCAGCACGAACACGATGAGTACAAAAGCGAAAGCAGACGGCACGGGAGCAGAAGCGAGCGAACGGAGCGAGAAGCAGGAAATCCAATCAAAGTACCACGCTAACCCAAGGGAGTTGGAAGCGACTCTAAGCTCGTCGCCAACTAACCGAAACGGCTCCTCGCCGGGCCTCACGGCCGAACTACCCCGGCAGGACCGCCGATTGCCAGCCCTGGGTTCGCAGGAAATCGAGGTACGGCGGCAGCACCGCTCGCAGCAGCCGACTTGCTTTGCGCGAGTCGTGAAACAGGATGATGCGCCCCGGCCGAGTATGGCGGATCACCTGCCGCAGGCACTCATCAGTACTCAGTTTAGGATCGAAATCGTACGCCAACACCGACCACATAACCAATTGGTAGTTATCTACCTTTAGCGCTTTAATCTGAGGCAGACTGATCTCCCCGTATGGTGGGCGCAGCACCCGGGGCGCGCCGGGCAACAGCGCATCAAGCTCGGCCTGGCAGCGCGCCACGTCGGCCAGGTAGTCGGGCAGCGGGGTCCGCCAGCCGCGCACGTGGCGGTGGGTATGGTTAGCTAGCTGGTGGCCGGCGGCGATCACCTGCCGGGCTACGTCCGGGTAGCGCGCCAGATTCTCGCCGACGCAGAAAAACGTGGCCGCACCGGTGCCGTGGGCGGCGAGCTGGTCGAGGACCCACGGCGTTTCCTCCGGAATCGGGCCGTCGTCGAAGGTCAGGTACACCGTGGCGGGCTTGGGGTCACGCACTCGCCACGTGAGGCCGGGGAGCAGGTAGTGCAGGATGGGCGGAGTGCGGAAGAAGCGCATCAGGCAGGGGCGATTTCGTCGCGGGGAGCGGCATTCAACGCGGCGTCCGGCTCCGCGTCCGGCGCGATGGGGCTCGCCAGCAGCTGCCCTACGATCACCAAAAACCGCGCGACTGTAGTAGTCGTGGGCGCCGACGGCCCCGGACCGTGCTGAACATGCGCCTGGGTATCGGCGGCTCGCTCGCAGAGTAGCGTGGGCCCGGGCGTACCGGGGGTCAGGGGCGCCAAACCGAGGGGTACTTCAAGCAGAAAGTAGCGAAAAGGTGCCGGTCCGGCGGGCGTGCGCACCAGCAGCGCGGCCCACGACTCGCCGCTTTCGACCGGCGGCGGCAAATTGATCAACACCGCCTCGTGCGTACCCGCCAGGCACTGCTCGGCGTACAGATCGGTGGCCGGCACGGGGAGCGCATCGGTATTGGCGTAGAGGTGCGCCTGGGCCCACAGCGCAATCAGCCACGCCGTCGAATCGGGACCGCGCAGCGTATTCCAGGTTACTTCCGGCGCCAGCAAGGCCTCCTCGGGTAGCAGATACTGAGTGAACTCAAGAGGTTGCGGGCGCGGCATCAGCGGTAAAGTAAAAAATCAGGGGATGACGATGGCCGCGAGCGCCGCCCAGACGCGGATCGCAGTTTCCGCCCACGAAAATCGGCGCACGTTCACGAATCCTTGCGCCGAGAGCTGGGCCCGCAACGCCGCATCCGCGTCGAGCCGGCCGAGAGCAGCGGCGAGGGCCGCTGTATCGTCCGGGGCCACGAAGATCGCCCCGCCCGGCCCGGCGGCTTCCGGCAGCGACGAGCAATCGGACGTGATCACCGGGCAGCCACTCGCTTGCGCTTCGACCACGGGTAAGCCGAAACCTTCAAAAAACGGCACGTAGCACAGCGCACGTGCCGCACCGTAAAGCCGCGCCAACGCCCCGTCCGTCAGCCGACCGGTGAGGTGCACGTCCTGTTGATGCCGCAACGCGCGGTAGGTCGCCGCGATGGCGCCCGTCTGCCACGCCCACCGCCCCACCAGCACGAGCTGGGTCGCCGAGCCGGTGGCAGTTTTAAAGTCATCAAAGGCGCGCAGCAGGTTCGGCAGGTTCTTGCGCGGATGCAACGCCCCGACGAACAGAAAATACGGTTGCCCGCCGGCAAATTCCGCCCGTACCGCGGCGTGCTCGGCCGCCGGCAAGGGCTGGAAGTGAGGCGCGGGCGCGTTCGGGGCCACCACGATGCGCGCCGGGTCGAGGCCGTAGGTGCGCACCAGATCGGCTTTGGTCGCTTCGGAAACGGCGATAACACCCGCAGATGCCCGCGCGAACCGCGGCGTGTAGCGCTGGTAGTAGCGCCGCACGAGATTGGGAATGCCGACCGGGAAGTGCTCGAAGGCCAGGTCGTGCAGCACTGTGAGGCGCGGGACGGTGGTGCGGAGGGTGGTGTAGCCGTCGAAACTCAGGAACGCGGCCGGCTGGTGGCGTCGCAGCCAACGCGCCACGCTTACCTCAAGCCAGAGCCACCACAGCGTCGGATGGCGCGCGGGCGGCCCGAGCACGTGGGGTGTCACGTTGGGTCCGAAAACGTAGCGCGGGTCGAACGGCCGGTCAAACAGGAAGTCAAACGCCACTTCCGGGTGCGCCGCTACCAGCCGCCGCAACGTCTCGAACGTGTAGCGCCCAATACCCTCCAGGGAATCGCCGGGCAGCAGAAAGCGGACGTTGACGGCAATACGGATCACAGGGGATAGGAGTGGAAAATGAGCAAATGACAGGTCTACGCGCCCTCGAGCAACGCGCAGGCGCCGAACCGCTACCCAGGATTACGCATAGCGCGGAGCGCCCGCAATTCCGCAGGGCGTACAATGCCACTGATGAGTACCAACCCAAAGAAGATCACAACCATCAAAGCACTTTCTATCAACCAATTATTAACCCATATTTTAAGACAGTACCACGCCCCGCAGGCACCCCCAAATACCAGCCCCAGCCGGACCAGGTGCGCCCACGGAACGGCCACGCCGGCCTGTCGCGCCACCAGCCACACGTACCCGACGGATACGATTGCTGCGCAAGCCAGGGTGTTGGCCGCCCCCGCTACTGCCCCGTAAGTTGGCAGCAACAGCAGATTCAACCCAACATTAAGTACGATGCTGAATGCCACCAGCTTCGAAACCGGTCGTTCCAGCTTCGTGCTGGTCAGGAGCGTGGAGTAAATAGCAAAGAAGGAGTGGACGAGGATGTTGAGAAAGAGCAGCTGGAGACACTGAGTCATCCGAGCCACCTCCGCCGCGGTGCTGCCGCTGAATTGCCAAAACAGTACGTCGCCGCGGAACAGCACCCCGGCAACTACCAGCAGCATGGGCGCGGCCGCTATCCGCTGGCCAACGCTGAGCAGCTGAGTCTGCGCCGCTCGGTCATCGGCGACGTGCGCGAAGCGCGCGAAGAACAGCGGCAGAATAGTCCACAGATACATCATGGCCGCATCGGTCCAGCGGTACGCACCCGCGTAGAGGCCGGCCTCGTGCGGCCCCGCCAACCGCTCAATCATCACCATATCAATGCGTTCATTGAGGCCGTAGAGCAGGGTAATGAGGGCGAGCGGCAGCGCCTCACGGAGCAGACCGCGCGCCGCCTGCCGATTGAGGCGGGGCCATACCCAGCCGCCGAGCAACCGCGCGACTACAACCGAAAACACCACGCAGGTCAGGGCCGCCGCTACCACCCGGGCGCCTACGTAGGTACCCAGCGACAGCAGGCCGGTGGGCACCAGGACGAGTACGAACCCTAGCAGCAGCGCTTTTTCAAGCACCGACAGGCCCGCATCGAGCCCAAACCGTTGGTGCCCCTGGATTGGGCCGCGCAAAAACTGCGCGTACTGCGTCAGCAGCAAGCTCACCCCGATCAAAGCCAGCCACCCAAGCGCCGCGCCCCGGTAGCCCAACGCCCAGCCAACGGCTAGCATTACCCCGAGGAACACCACACTAAGCCCTCCCTTAAGTGGCAGAAGCGTGGGAAAGAAATCGGGCAAAAACCCCGGCTCGGCCGCCACGCGGCGCGTGGTGTGCTGGGTAAGGCCTAAATCGGAAACCGCCGCCGCTACCAGCGCGAGCGCGTACAGAGCCGTAAAAGTGCCGAAGGCGGCGTGGCCCAAGCGGTTCTGGACCAGATTCTCGACCAGAATCCAGCCCGGCTTAATGGCCAGATTTAGCGCCACGGCCAGGCTTAAAGATCCGAGAAAGCGTTTGATGCGGGCAAAAGTAGGCGCTTGGGGCACTGGCGGAAGGACTTGGGCCTATCAGAATCAGTCCGCCACCTTCACGCTATGCTCTTTCGTGGCGCACCCTGCCCTCATCCTTACCTTTGCGAGGAGCGCCAGCGGGCGCTGCAATTCTGACATTTTAGCGCCTGAATGGCTGCCACTTCCCCTGCCCTGTCGCCCCTTGCTGATTTGCTTGGGGTGGTGCGCCGCTGGCGCCGCCCAATTTTACTCACGTCTGTCGTTGCCGCCATCGTCAGTGCCCTTATCGCGCTACGGATGCCGAACATCTACCCGGCGACGACCACCTTCTACGCCACCAACCTCGAAACTTCCGACCCGGACCAGCTCAGCTCCGGCGAGCGAAAAATCGTGCTGCTGCCCGAACCCGCTGACTTAGACCGCGCGATGAACATCGGGGGGTCGCAATCCGTGGCCGATCACATCATCGCCAAGTACCGCCTCGCCGCGCACTACCACTACGATACGTCGGCCACGACGGAGGCTCGGCAGTTCACGCGCGACTTGTTTCAGGAGCGGCTGAGCATCCACATTACGGATCGCGACGCCGTGGAGCTGACGTTTCTGGATACGAACCGCGACACGGCCGCCGCCATCGCGAACGACCTCGTCGCGGTGATCGACTCGGTGAGCCAGCACCTGATGCAGCCCAACCGGCAGCGTGTATTGAAGCTGTTTGAGACCAAATATCGCCTCCTCGACCAAGCCTACAACGGCACGCGCGACTCGCTCCAGCGGTTACGGCTGCGCACTGGCCTGCACGGCATGGATCGCGAAGACCGGTACTTAGCCAAAGCCATAACGGAAACGGAGACGGCCCTACGGGAAGCCCGTGCCAGTGGCGGAGGGCGCGTCGCCAGCTTACAAGCGGCCCTCGACGGCCTGCTTTATGCCCGACCGGGCAGCAACACGCTCACGCTTGAATCATATTCCAAGAATCAATACCGCGTCAGTCGGTTAAAGGCCGAGTTGGAAGCTCTTCAGGTTAGCCTGGTCCAGGCCCGGGCCGTCTACGAAACGGCGCGCGGAATGCTCGACGGGCGCGTTTCGAACGTGTACGTGCTGCAACCTGCTTACCCGGTTGCGCGCAAAGCCCAGCCCATACGCTGGCTCATTGTGCTGAGCAGTACGCTGGCGGCATTCGTGCTCACCACCTTGGCAGCGTTACTGCTTGAGCGACTGCGCACGCCGGAAGACTCACTTCCGGCGGAAGATTACACCGTGCCTACTCCCTCTGTACCGGTCGAGCGGCCGCGGATGAGCGCGTGAGGCAGCACGAACGAACCGATCCATCAGCGGCCAGCAAGCGGGTTGGGCAATGGATTGGTCAGGTATCATCCGAAACGCTGCTACTCGGGTTCGGCCTACTGGTTGTGAGCGGCATCGGCTTGGGGCTGGCGAAGAACTCCAGCCTGTTTGTGCTTCCTGCGGTAGCATTGGTGGGCGCGGGTTTACTGCTACTCGCCAATGCTTCCTGCGGTAGCATTGG
>JBKJUQ010000477.1:0-8741 GCA_046590685.1 Hymenobacteraceae bacterium | reverse complement strand
GCGGCCGGCCCTATGGCCGGTGCGCCGCTGACGCGGAGCTGCACCGACCCATCGCCGCAGCGGGCTGAGTCAGTGGCAATCGCGATGTATTCAGTGCAGAACGAGGTACTAGTCAGGATGCTTCCAACGCCCATAAATACCTTAATCCGGTCGGCTCCGGCGCCCGGAGGCACCACCGCCGTCAGCTGCGTACCCGTGGAATCAATCTGGAAGCTCGTGGCAGCCAGGTCGCTGAAGGTCACCGCAGTGGCATCGGCCAGATCGGTGCCCGTGATGGTCACCACCGTCCCGACCGGCCCGCTCGTGGGCGCGAAGCTGCTAAGGGCCGGCCGGATGACCACGAAAGGCTGCGCGCTGACCACTGTGCTCCCATTAGCCGTCACGGTAATGGGGCCGGTCGTGGCACTGAACGGCACCCGGGCCAGCACCTGCGTGGGCGACAGAACCGTATAAGAAAAGGCAACGCGGCCATTAAAGAGCGGCGCGGTGCTGGTGGCCAGATTGGTACCGGTAATGGTCACCAGCGTACCTGGCGCCCCGGAGGTTGGCGAAAAGCTGGTGATCGAGGGAGCCACCAGGCAGGTGGCCGACAACCTGAAATTGCCCTGATTGAGGTTCTTGCCACTGATGAAGATCAGGTAGTCGGTACCGACCAACGTAGTCAGCGTCACTTCCGAAGCTAAGGCACACGCATTGTCGTTGCTGGCCTCGCAGATCAGGCTGCCGCACGCGCCGCTGAAGACGTGGAGCTGCGTATCGAAGCCGGTACGGCGGCCGGGGCAGGTGGAAAACTTCACCTGGTCGCCGGTGCCGGCGAAGCGGTAGAAGACGCCCCCGCTGCTGACCGCCATATTGCAGCCAGTGACCGGATCGCCGGTGGTAGTGGCTCCATAGGTACTACCGCTGATCACGGAACCACAGGTCAGCACCGGCAGATTGGACGCCGAGCAAAGGTCATTGGCGGGCGCAGGCACGACCAGGAAGTCGATCAGGCTCGTGGCGCTGCCGGCGGGGGTAACGACCGTCACGCGCCCCGTGGTGGCACCGGACGGCACTGTGGCAGTCACGCGGGTGGTAGTGGAAGCCGTAACTACCCCCGCGGTGCCGTTGAAGCTCACCGCGGTAGCTCCTTGCAGGTCGGTGCCGATAATGTCAATCGTCTGCCCCACCGCCCCGGCGGGCGGGGTAAAACCGGTGATGGCAGGCGCCCCCGGAATCAGGACTACAAAGGGCAGTGCGCTCGTGCTCGTGCCCAACGGCGAGGTTACGCGAATGGGCCCCGTAGTGGCCCCGGCGGGCACGGTAGTCCAGATTTCGTGATCCGACGCAACCGTGTAGGCCGTGCCGGGTGTGCCGTTGAACGTCACGGCCGTAGCGCCCGTGAAACCATCGCCGTAGATATTGACCCGCGTGGTGAGCACCGGCCCCGACTGCGGCGTGAAGCTCGCCACATTGACGCTACCGGTGACGGTAAAGACGCTGCTGGCCGTGCCATCGGGCGTGCGTACGGTCACGGTGCCGGTGGTGGCGCCCGCGGGCACCGTGGCGGTGATGCTGGAAGCTGAGATGACGGCAAACGACGCATACCTGCCGTTGAACTTCACGTCGAGAGCGCCCGCCAGACTCGTGCCGGTGAGAGTTACGACGGTGCCTACCGGGCCGCTCGCCGGCGCGATCGCCGTGAGGGTAGGTAGCACCCGGAAGATGCCCGGCGCCGTAGCGGTGCCGCCCGGCGTCGTGACGGCTAACCGGCCACTGGTAGCGGTGGCTGGTACAGTGGCGGTGATTTCCGTGGCCGAAACTACGCTGAAGATGGCAGCGGTGCCGTTGAACGTCACGGTGGTTGCGCCCGTCAGATTGGTGCCGGTGATGGTCGCGGTAGCGCCCTGCGCCGCGCCGCCCGCTGGCGCAAAGCTCAGCACCGTGGGCGCCGCGCCGGTACCGGTCACGGTGAAGATGCCCGCGCTGGTGGCCGTACCCTGCGTAGTGGTGACGACCACGCGCCCCGTGGTAGCGCCGGGGGGCACCAGAACGGTGATAGTGCCGGCGGACGTAACGGTCGCCACCGTCGCGGGCGTACCGTTGAACGTCACCTGATACACCGTACCCAGATTGGCGCCCGTAAGCGTAACGAGGGTACCGGCCGGGCCGCTGGTGGGCGCCATTGCCGTGAGACTGGGCAAGCCGCCGTTGAGCCCTACCGCGCGCCAGGCCTGCGCGACCGCCGCTACTTCGGCTGAGCCCAGACCGTAAAGGTCCACCGCCGCCTGGAGCGTCGCTTGGCGGCCATCGGTGTAGATGCTGGAGCTGGTCAGGTACACCGACTCGGCCCGATACGCAATACGGGCCGCTTTCTCGATCGTAATGGCCGGTACGTTATAGGCCACCCCGTGGTCGTTGGTGCCGTTGCCGCCCACGCTGAGCAGGTAGAACCAGTAGTTGAGTACGCCGGAATTGGTGTGGACTCCGCCGTTGTCGTTGGGTCCTGAATACCAGCTTTGGCCGAAGTACGTGTCGGGCTGGCCGCCGCCGTTGGGATTGCTCATCGAGCGCAGGAACGGAATCGTGATGGCGATGTCTTCGCCGATCAGCCAAATCTGCTTGGCCGGGTCGAAGTGGTGCTCGACGCACGCTCCCCAGATATCGGAGAAGCCTTCGTTCATCGCGCCGGACTCGCCCTGATAGATCAGGCCGGCGGTCGTTTCGCAGATGGCGTGACCGATCTCGTGGCCGCATACGTCAATGGCTGTCAGCGGCCGGAAGGTGGTGGCGCCGTCGCCGTAAGTCATCACCGACCCGTTCCAGAAGGCATTCTCGTAACGTCTGTCGAAGTGCACGTAGCTGGTGAGCACCGTGCCGCGGTTGTCGTAGGAGTCGCGGCCGTGGAACGACGTCCAGTAGTCCTGGGTGGTCTGCGCACCCACGTGGGCGTCGAAGGCGGCGTTGTCGAAGGCGGTGTTGTTATGTTCGGCCGCCGTCCAGTCATTGTCGTTGTCGACGAAGTCGACGGCTGCACTGTACGACGTGCCGGTCTGGCAGTTGAGGGTCACCACCCCCTTGGCGCGGGTGGTTTCGCGCAGGCGGTAACCACCGCTGAAGGCATCGGTGGTGCTGGTGCGAGTGCCGACATAACGCGTAGCCAGCGAGCCCGGGGCGTTGACGTGTTTGATGATGTTGTCGTGCAACACCACCTCGCCCGTGCGCGCATCGACGTAGATCCACGCGCGGCTCACGGGCTCGGCGGCGTACACGTTGAACTTCCAGGCGAGCACCTGCGACCGGACGACCTCGGCTTGGCGGAAGTCGCCGACCACCACCAGCTCACCCTGCGGAAAGTAGGTAGCGCGCGGGTTGCCCGTCTGGCTCCGCAGCCCGGCTTCCTCGGCGCGATTTTGCCACATATAGCGGGTAGCCCCCACGGCGGCCAGCGCCCGCTGCCGGGCTGCGGCAACCGGCAGCAACGGCTGCGACTTCAGAGCAGAGACGGGCAAGCGCACGGCGCCGCTCCAGGTCTCGGCGCGACCGGCCTTCGTGTGCAGCGTGACGCTACTGTGCTCGACGGGGATACCGTGATAGTACTGCTGGTAGCGGTAGTGGGTGTAGCCCAGCGCGTCGGTTTCGGTACGGAGCGGACGAAGCTCATCCTGCGGCCGCAAGCCCAGGGTGCGACGAAGCACGGCTGGAGCTTCGGCCACGGTGGGCCGCTGCCCGTTGGCTTGCGTAGGCAGCGCGGCCAGGGCCAGATTACCCGCTGACGGCGCGGCGCGCGGGGCTACCTGAGCGGAAGCGGGCGTAGCGGCGAGCAGTCCCAGGGCCACCAGCCCTACTGCCAGCAAGCCGCCTTTAGCGGCAATAATACGGGTACTAGCTTCTAACATAAACCGAGAAAAGGAATGTAATCCGGCGTACCTGGCTGGCACGAAGAAGGACATAATTATGCTACGAATTTAGCATGGATTTTCGAAGTATTATTTCCTATTATTTATTAATTAATTTAATTTCCAAATACCTGCGTGTGTTATTACCTGACTTCACCAGGTGGCACTGCGTGTAATTTCTGCCATAGGATAACCCGAACGTAATCGCCTTATCGGAGAAGCTGGAAAAGTCAGGCATTCGGACCTTACTTCTATCCTTCTTCCGGCATTCCCCCTACTGACCTGATCGATTGACCTGGTTTTCCGTGCGGGCGGCTTTTCCCGTATCGAACGAAACCCCGCAGCCGCTTCTTCCGCAGAACAGCCCGAACTTGGCGCGATGAAGCGCGTCTTCCCTCCTGCTGGCTTCTTCCGCCCCCTTGCTGCGCTGTTCGTGCTGCTCCTTTCGACTTTCGCTCCGGCATCGGCCCAGTCGACGCTGGATTTCAGTACCTATCCCGTCTACGCCGGTGACGACCTGGGGCTGACGTGGGGACAGGGCCGGCCGACGATCCGGGTCTGGGCCCCCACCGCCGAGTCGCTGCTGCTGCGGCTCTATGCCGCCGGGACCGGCGGAACGCCCACCGCTACGCACCCGATGCAACGGGCGGAAAGCGGAACATGGATCTACCAACTGCCAGTAGGCATGCAGGGCTTCTACACCGTGCAGGCCACCATAGCCGGCAAGGCGCGGGCGGAAACCGTGGATCCATACGCCCACGCCGTGGGCCTCAATGGCCAGCGCGGCGCCCTGCTCGATCCCGCCACGGTCAGTCCGGCGGAGTGGGCGCGGGATGTGCGTCCGCCCCTCACCAAGCTAACCGATATGGTCATTGGGGAAATCCACGTCCGCGACCTCTCGATGCACCCCGCGTCGGGCATCCGGCACAAAGGCAAGTTTCTGGGCTTTACCGAAGCGGGAACCCGCGGGCCGGACGGCGTCACGACCGGCCTTGACCACCTCGTCGAGCTGGGGCTGACGCACATCCACCTGCTCCCGATCAACGACTTCGCTTCCGTTGACGAAAGCAAGCCCGAGCCGGCGTACAACTGGGGCTACGACCCGCTGCATTATTCCGTCCCGGAAGGCACCTACGCGACCGACGCGGCCGACCCCGCGGTCCGCATCCGCGAACTCAAACTGCTCGTCCAAACGCTGCACGCGCGCGGGCTCCGCGTGGTGCTCGACGTGGTGTACAACCACACGGCTTCCGCTGAGCGCAGCGCCTTCGAGCAGCTGGTCCCGGGCTACTACTACCGCCACTCCCCCACCGGCACGCGATCCGACGCCTCAGCGTGCGGCAACGAAGTGGCCAGCGAACGGCCGATGATGCGCAAGCTCATCGTCGAATCGGTAGCGTACTGGGCCCGCGAGTACCACGTCGATGGCTTCCGCTTCGATCTGATGGGCATTCTCGACCTGGAAACGATGCGCGCCGTGCGAACCGCGCTCGATGCGCAGGACCGCAGCCTTTTCGTGTACGGCGAGGGGTGGACCGCCGGAGCCTCGCCCCTACCCGAAACCAAACGGGCCGTTAAAATCAACGTCGACCAGCTCGATCGCGTGGCCGCCTTCAGCGATGAGCTGCGCGACGGCGTGAAGGGCCACTACGCCCGCCAGACCGAAGCGGGCTTTGCCAGCGGTCAGCCGGGTCTGGAGGAAAGCGTGCGGTTCGGGATCGTGGCCGCCACGCGCCATCCGGGCCTTGATTACACCCGCGTCAACTACGCGAAAGCCCCTTGGGCAAACGCGCCCGGTCAGTGTATCAACTACGTAGCCTGCCACGACGATAGGGTGCTCTGGGACAAGCTGGTCGCCGCCAACCCCGGCGCCGCCGAAGCCGACCTGATCCGGATGCACCGGCTGAGCTACGCGATCGTCTTTACCTCGCAGGGCGTGCCCTTCCTGCCCGTCGGCGACGAGTTTCTGCGCACTAAAAAGGGCGCGCATAACTCGTACAACCTGCCTGATTCGATCAACCAGCTCGACTGGGGCCGCAAGGCGCGCTATGCGCAAATCTTCGCGTTCTACCGCCGCCTGATTGCCCTGCGGCGCGCTCACCCGGCGTTCCGGCTGCCCACCCAGGAACTGATCCAGCGCCACTTGGTTTTCCTGCCGGGAATGCCTGCCAACACCATCGGCTACCAGCTGAAAGACCACGCGGGCGGCGATTCGTGGCGCACGATCGTGGTGCTGTTCAACGGCAACCGCACGCCGGTGAATGTGACGATCCCCGCGGGCAAGTACACCGTCGTGCTGCGGGGCGATGAGATCAACGAGCAGGGACTCGGAACGCACCAACAGGGCCGCGCACCGTTGGTGGTACCAGCCCATTCGGCGATGCTGCTGGTGCAGTAAGCAGCAGGGGATTTGCGCATTTCGGCGAAACGCGGTCGCTACAACTGCCGCAGGGTTTACCCATTTCGCTCAACCAGACCAATCTGGTGGACCCGGACCCCACCACCCGCCGCGCGTTGATCGACGCCCGGCAGGAGGTGGATAGCGCCCAATCGTTGTTGCTGGAAGTCAGCCAAACGCTCGCACCTGATTCAACAGCCCTCAGTCGCATTCCGACCGTGGAATCGCTAGAGCGAGAAGCTCACCAAAAACCACTGGTGCCCCCAGTCGCCCCGGCGCCGCGCGCCACCGTCCGCACCTGCTTCAAACAAACCGGTCGACCTGCTCAAGATTCACCTGCACTATTTTCCTCCCAGGCTCTTTGAAAAGGAGTTCACCCACCACGAAGGGCGGGTGGTCCGGCTGAACCAGAAAGAGCTGTTATTCAACCGCGACCGCATGACCGAAATGTGGGACGCCGGCGAGAGGCACGAAGAAGACCCCGATAAGCCCAATCTCCCGATCCGCCTCCGCCACGTCGACGGCAGCACCATCAACGTACCCCGCGGCGCGATTAAAAACCTACTGCTGCAATAGCTCTATTATTTCCACAGAAGATGATGGCCCGTCATTGAGAGGCCAGGGAGGGATCATTGCCTTGCTGAAAAAATGCAGCGGCCAGCCGTGTGGTGGGAATGAAGTCGGGCAAGCTATCTCGCTGACGCTATACGGACTTATGCAGCCAATTCTTTAAAACCTTGGTCAGCGGTGGCATCACGACCCAGCTCAGTAAACCGACGATTAGCGCGGAAATAATAAACGCCCGGACCAGCAGCGGCGTGTCCTGCATCAGGGGGTCCAGGGCGACGGAAAGCAGCAGGCTGGTGGGATAAACACCGCAAAGCGTGACAACCGCCATTTTCCAGCGGGGTGGCGCGCCGGGGGTCTGAAACCACGCCTCCAAACCGGTCAGCTCGCGGGAAACCGGCGCGTCGGTCACGGTGGAAGCGTACGCCTCCCACTGCTGAAACAGGGGCGACTGGTAAAAAGCGTCGCGCTCGGCTTCATCAGCGAACGTTCGCAAAATGCCAACCTCCCGCTTATCGGTGCCGGGTAAGGAAGTGATCATGGCAGCGCCCTGGACCCCACCGTGCAAAAAAGACTCGCCCAGAAAGCGGCGCAACGCTTCTTTGAACTCAGCTTCTTTACCGGGATGAATTTTGCGCGTGATCGCAATATGGATGGGCATAGCTTGACGGAGAAGGATAAGGTACTTGCTGGACGTAGCCGCGGGAGGTTGCTCAGTTGACTTCACGAAGATGTAGCCGTCGCCGACAAGCGCCCAGCAGTAGGCCAGGCCCTGTACGCCGGAAGTACCACGCCGAAGAAGCTTCCTTGATAGTAGGGGGATACCGGAATGGCCACGGGGCCTAGCGATGGCGGTGAGAGAGCAGAGCAGGCCACCCAGCGCGTACTGGGCGGATGTACACAGGGGACGTCCGGAAATACGCGGAAGTACATTTGGTGCCTTTACTCTCCAGTATGACCTTCCTTCAACAGCTACTGGTCAGTGCGACGCTCCTGGTCGTGACGGGGAGGCTGCCCGTGCTAGCGCAGGGCGCCGACGCGAAGCTGTGGGGAGAGATAGGAGTACGGACAGGCATTAACTTCTCCGATGCGGGCACCGCCTCGGCCACGCTGGCGCCGGGGGTGCTGGTGGGCGTATCGGCGCTGGTGTATGCGGGCCGAACCTTCGGGTTGCGTACGGATCTGGCGTATGAGGCGGTGCGCAATGGTCACGTGGATGGCGGTACGTTTCGGGCGGACCTGCTTACGGTGAGCTTACTGGGCGAGAAACTGGTCGGGTCGCGGTGGCGCGTCGCGGGCGGGGCCCAGCTCGGCCGCGTACGGCAAGCCAAATGGGAAGGCGAGCAGACGACGTGGATAGTCTATCCGGTCGGCCCCAATACCTGGCTTCCACGACCGGAGACAGTGCAGCAGGATTTGATGTCGGCGTTTGAAGCGTCGGGCAAACGCACCTACTGGAGTCTGGTGGGGCAACTGGCGATGCGGCCCCGTCCGCGCCTGGAGATCGCGTTTCGGGCAGAGGCACTGGTGCAACGTTGGCAGGCGCTGGTGACGGATGACGTGAGCCCGTACGTGCTCAACTACACCCGCGGTAACCCGCCACAAGTCAGTCACGGGGGGCGGCGGCTGGCCTTGGGGCTGACGGCAAACTATTGGTTGGGTCCTCAGACCAAGTAACAGCGTTAAGGGGTGGCGAGTCTGAATTACCAAAGGCGGGGACAGTGGGCCTGGAGCGGCGGCTAACTATCGCAGCCGTTCAGAACTGTCCGCCCCCACTACGGCGTCACCACAAGCCGCTGGGTGGTCGTCCGCTCGCCACAGCGCACCTCCACGTGGTAGATGCCCGGTGACCACCCGCGCACCGGCACCGTGCGGCTCACCAGCCCAGCGGTCGCCAC
>JBKJUQ010000313.1:0-7167 GCA_046590685.1 Hymenobacteraceae bacterium | reverse complement strand
CGCCGCGCCGGCACCGCAAACCAAAACCATCGCTGCGGGCGATACTGCCAAGCTGGGCAACATTACCGTCCGGACGGGCGGCACTACCGGCAGCGGCGGTACCGTAACGTACAAAGTGAATGGCGCGACGGTGACCGCCACGACCGTCGTGGCGTTGTACAACAGTAATATATTGGCAATATCTGCCACTGCCGGTACCCAGGCATTAAACGTAAATGCCTTCAACGTCACAGGGCCCGGCACGTTCCCGATCGGAGGTAGCGGGTCGTCGTCGGGTTCATACACGAGTAGCACGATGACGTGGTCGAGCCTGCCATCGGGGACGGGGTCGATCGTGGTGCGTACCTTTAGTACCACCACCCGCAAAGCCTCGGGCACGTTCAGCTTCACGGCAGATGGCACGCTGACGGGGGCTACCGGCACCAAGACCATCACCAACGGCGTCTTCACGGACGTTAGGTTCTAACAAAGCTCTTATTCATTGTACCGACGCCCCCGTCGCGTTCCCATCGGGGCGCGGCGGGGGCGTCGGCGTGTAGCGGCCTGTCGGTGGCGACGTAGTGATCAGTGCGACGCGGGCGCGGGGGCGAGGCGTGAGTACACGACCGAGTCGAGGTAGCGGCCGTCGAAAAAGCGATTTTCCTTGAATACGCCCTCCTGCACGAAGCCGTGGCGCTCGACGAGCTTGCGCGACGGCGTGTTTTCGGGGGCGATCATGGCCTCGATGGAGTGCAGGCGCATTCCCGTGAAGCCGTAGGCAACCGTTGCCTCCAGAGCTTCGGCCATCAGCCCTTGGCCGTGGCAATCGACGCGGAGCAGGTAACCGATCTCGGCGCGGTGGGCGTCGGGGTAAATATTCACGTAGCCGATGACGCCCAGCAGCTGATCGTCGCCGGTGCGGGTAATCGCCCAGTTGAGGCGCTCGGCGCGCGCCTTGCCGTCGAGCATCATCTGAATCACGGCCGCCGCGTCGGCGGGCGTCTGGGCGATGGGCCGGGGGATGAAGCGCATCAGCTCGGGGTCGGAGCGCAGCTGAAAGAGGGCGGCGGTGTCGGACGGCGCGGGCTCGCGCAGTGTCAGGCGGGCGGTGGTGAGCACCGGAAAGGGTGAAAACGAAAGATCAAGCATGCGGAGGGCAAAGGTGCGGCGCCCGCGGGTACTCTTATACCGCCTGCGTGGCCAGGGTGCGAATATCTTTCACTTCCAGCACCAGCTTAGGCGCCGGGTGCCGCGCCACGGCCATCATCGCGCGGGCGATTTCGGTGACGGTGCCGGCCGCGCCGGGAGCCAAGGCGCGAATCAGAGGGTAAAGCCAGCCGAGCCGCTTGTAGAGCGTCAGTACGTGCAACTGCCCAGGCCGGGGCTGGATGAGCGCCGGCCGGAAGGCAACGGCCTGCCCGAGCGACAGCTTCCGCAGGTCGTTCTCGGTGCGGCCCTTTACGCGGGCCCACATCTGGCGGCCCTTTTCGGAGGAGTCGGTCCCGGCGCCCGACACGTAACAGAACGTCAGGCCCGGATTGCGCGCCGCGAGCGTCGCGGCTACGTGCAGCGTCAGGGTGTGACTGACGCGCGTATAGTCGGCTTCCGTCATCCCGATGGCTGAGGCGCCGAGGCAGAAAAAGCACGCGTCGAAGCCGGTAAGCTGCTCGGCGAGGGGGGCGAGGTCGTAGAAATCGGTCGTCAGAATCTCGCGCAGCTTCGGGTGCTGATGGCCGCAGGCGCGGCGGCCGAGCACCGTCACGGCCGCTACGGCGGCGCTTTGCAGGCATTCGAGCAGCACGCCTTCGCCTACCATCCCGGACGCGCCGGTAAGGAGAATGCGGAGCTTTTTCGTCGGGTCAATCATCGAGTCAGGGGAGGGGTTTGGCTGGTCGACGAGGTGGCGCGCGGTTTATTGTGTTGTCGTTTCCGGCCCGGCCCCCGCGCTTAGCTGGCCGCGGCCCGTTCGAGGTCGGCAATGTCGATTTTCGACATCTGCATCATCGCCTGCAGCACCCGTGCGGCCTTCTGGCGGTCGGGGTCTTGCAGTAGCCGGCTCAACGCCGTCGGTACGACCTGCCACGACACGCCGAAACGATCTTTGAGCCAGCCGCACGGTCCCGGTTCGCCCCCCGCCGCGAGCTGCTCCCAGATCGCATCTACCTCCGCCTGCGTCTCGCAGCTTACGAAGAGCGAAATGCCCTCCGCGAAGCGAAAGCTCGGTCCTCCGTTTAGCGCGGAATACGCCTGCCCATCCAGCTCAAACGCGACCGATAGCACGCTGTTCGCCGCCCCGTAGCGCGTGACGTTCGTGATGCGCGAGTTCGGAAAAATGGCCACGTACTGGCTAGCCGCTTCTTCGGCTTGTGAGTTGAACGTGAGGAACGTGGTGATTTTGGGCATGGCGTAAGGCAGGCAAAATGGGGAGTAACCAGCGACGGGTAATGCCGTGGGAAGCTGTTCAAATTTACTCGTCGGGGCCGCTTTATGTCGGCGCGCCGCTCCGTGATTAAGGCAAAAAAAAGCAGCTCGAAAGCTACGGGATGAAAGTAGCCCTGTGCACGGCCAAGCCTTGAGGTACATAGAAGCCAGAAATTGATGAGTATACCGCGTTCACAAACAATCTGTCGCGCGGGGCTCCTGTCCCGTGCGGGCTATTAGCGGGTCTCTTGACCCGCCCACGGTTAGTCGCGGCGGGTATGGCTTACGTAGGTCTGGAGACCTACCAATACAACACACGTGGCTGGAGCCCCGCGCGAATCAGGGTTTTCGCCCATCCGCAAGCAAAACGGCCCGGCCCGCACAATGCGAACCGGGCCGTTTCCCTTTAGGCAGTTGAGACCGTTACTGCACTAGCAGGCGGAGATACTCCACGTGGGTGCGCATCTGCACGGCCACGACATACACGCCGGGGCGCAGGCCGCGCGGGATGGTATAGCCGAGCGAGCCGCCGTCGGTCACGTCGGCTTCCGTGGCTTCCGATACTACCCGGCCCTGCGCGTCGCGCAGCAGCAGGGTGGCGGGGCCGTTGTAGCCCGCTACGGTGAGCCACGCCTTCGCGCCGGCCGTTACGGGGTTGGTGATCGTTACCTCCGGCCGATCCGGGGCGGTGCCGCGGCTGGCGTAGGCCGTGCCGGGTGCGGCGGGCGACCACGCGACCGACTGCGTCGAGACGCGCAGCGTGTAGGCGCTGCTGCTCGTGGCGCCGTTGTAGCCGTATACCTTCACGTAATAAGTGGCGGCGGGAGCGCCGTTGTAGAGGATGGTTTCGAACGTGGTGCTGGCGTTGGTCGACGAGTAAAGCAGCGTGCCGCTCGCGTTGTACATCTCCAGATCGTAGTCGAAGGGCAGCGTGGTGAGCGTGACCTTGATATTGTTATTCGTGCTGCTGCTCGTGAAGCTGTACCAATCGATGTCGGTCGCGGGGCAGATGTAGGCTGAGTTGTTCACGTTCACGCCGATGGCCTTACCGGCAGCCAGCGTCTCGTTGGCCTCGTAGGCATCAGTCGGGCAAGAGGAGGGAACCGTCGACGACCAGCTGGCCGCGAAGCCGGGGCGGGTGGTCGCGCAGTCGGAGCGCAGCTCCAGGTACAGCTTGCCCGACGTGCCCGTGACCGTGCCGGGGCTGGTGGTGCCCGAATACTTACCGATCAGCGGGGCGCTGTTGTTGGCGCCGTTGTAGATGAACAGATGGTCGTAGCCGCTTTCCAGATCGAAGGAGCTAAACGAGAGCGTCACGCTCGTCGCGCCGGTGGGGGCGATAAGCTGGCTCTGGCGCACATCGTCGGGGTAGTTGGCGGCGCTGCCGCCGGCGTCGTACACGGTGCCCGACGCGGCGCTCAGCGTCGTGATGGCTGGCGCGTTGTTGACGAGCTTATAGAAGCGCTCCCAATCCCAGTTCACGCCCGGATCGGTGTGGGTCTGGTTAGGGAAATGCTGGTGGCCTTTGATTTTGACGCACGCGCCCGTGCTAAAGGTGCCCGTGGTGGCTGCGCCGTAAAAGGTGCGCAGGCCGCTGATGCCGTAGCCGCTCCCCACAATGTCACGCGCCAGGGCGGCGGAGCTGTTGTACATCGCGGTGGTGTACCACGACGCATCGCTCACGTACCCTTCGTGCTCGGTACCGATGGTGTAGGGGTTCTCGGAGCCGACGTGCCACGCCTTATTGGCCTCGCTCACCATCTGCGTCACCTGGCCGTCGCTCGAACGGATAACGTAGTGCGCCGAAGCGCTGGCGCTGCAGTTCTTAAACCACGAGATGCAGCCCGCGTAGGTGCCCTGCACCGTGTGCACGGCATAGTGCGTGACGGCCACGCCCGAGCGCGAGCTGTAGTTGCAGGTGGTGAAGTCGGTAATGGCCGGCCCGTAGTTCGTCGATTCCACGCGGGCGTACGACGACTGACCCGCGTCGAAGGCGAGGCCGTCGGCCTTTACTTCCGTCGCCGACACCTGCGCGGTGCCCGCGCTCAGGACGCGGTAGTTCGCGCCGAAAACTGCCCGCAGGTTGAGCTGATAGCTCGGAAAATGATACTGCTGCTGGTTATCCGCTTTGTTGAGAAACGCGAGCACGCTGTAGAGGTGCGAGTCGAGGGCGAAGGAGCCCACCGCATCGGCTTGCAGGGGCAGCTCGCTCAGCTCGATGAGCACCGGCAGGTGACTCGCCGGCGCGGCGCTGGTCAGGCGGCGGGCGGTAGCCAGGCGCGAGTAAGCGGCGGCGTACGCCAGGATATTGCTGTGCGGATCGGCCTTGATGCGCTCCGCGCTGATGCCCGAAAGCATCGCCACGCGTTGCAGGTTCTCGCGGAAATAGCCTTTGCCATCGGCAAACAGGCCCATTACGCCCGAAGGCAGCGGCATTTCGACGCAGCCCGGCTGCTCATCGGCGCCGATGTGCCGGATGTGGGTTTGGGTATACGCCACCGCTTCGAGCATCCCTTTCGGCACGGCCGGGTAGCGACGGTAGGCATCGGCGAAATCGGCCGCGTACCGGGTTTCGGTGGGGGTTGTTCGGTCTGCCGCCGGCTGCGCCGCGACCAAAAGAGGAAGGCCTACGGCAGCGGCCGCGACGAGTAACGCTTTCTTCATACACAGACGCCGAGAGTGCTGGGGTTAGTGGAAGTTGCTTCGGCGAGCCTAAGGTAAGAAAAATTACTGGATAAAGGCGCGAATTTTTGTCAATTTAGCAACAAATCGACCTAATAGTGCTCAAAAGGGCAATATGGTGTAGGTCTGCGAGGTGATGGGATAGGGTAGGAGAGTTCTACGCTTCTGCCCTCTGTGTACGACCCGGTTGGGTGGTAGAGACGTGGCGGCTCCCGCAGCTCAACCCAGCCGCGCTACTCCTGCCACCGCAGGTACACGTTGTCTTCGCCGCCATCGATGCGCAGGATCAGGGTGTCGCCGGTGGCTTTTACGATGCGGGCTTTCGCCTTTTGGGTCTGGAAGTAGATGTGGATCGAATCTTCCTCGATCAGGTAAGGCCGATTCCCTTCTTCATCGTTTTCTGCCAGGTAAAACGAGTCTTCGTCGAGCCAGAAATCGGCGTGCGGGGCCGTAAGATCAAGCACCCAGATGCCGAACAGCTTATTGACCGGATACCGCGAATTGACGATGCGACTGGTCAGGATCCGCGGCGGGGGCTTGTTCACGACGGTGCTTTCCGCTTGCGACCACGAGAACCCTTGCTTGATGGCGAGGGCCACGCTGTCGCTCGTGGCCCGCACGACCTGGTCGGTTCGGACCTGCTTGTTCTGCGGCGCCGTGCACGAGGCCGCCAGCAGCCAGGCCAGCACCCCGAACCCGCGGTTGCGCATCAGCCTGGACTTGTGGGTTGGCGTACGGGTTTTACTCATAGTGCGCCGGTGCCTCCCTTGCCCTCAAAACAGCACATTGGTAATCTGTTCCAAGGTACACGCTTGCACCTCCTCGATTACCTTAACGAAGCGAAGATAGGCTGATAGGCGCTGAATCGGGCGAGGGGCGCTGGCCGATGCGCGCAACCTACCTCGTGTAGAGGACTACGCGGCGCCGGCAGCCCCGCTGGCGCCCGGGCAGACGGTGCAGGTGCGGGCAACGACTTTAAGGTGACGCGGGTGTGGGTACGCCTGGAAGCGCCCGATGGCACGTTGCTGGAGGAAGGTGAGGCAGTGGCAGCGCCGGCCCCGAACCCGAATGGCTGGTGGCACTATGCGGTGCAGGGCACGGTTAGGGCGGGGAGTCGACTGGTGGTGACGGCGTTTGATCGGCCGGGCAATGCCACGACCGCCCGCTAAGTGCTGGGGTAAGGGAGCGGGGAAGCGGGATAGGACAAAACCGAGCGCGGGATGCTACTTGAATGCGCTCTCTATGCGCTGTCTATAGGACAGGAATGGGTTGACCTTGCTTTTGGGTGGGTACTGCTATGCTGTTGCTACGCTCTAACCCCGGTGAAAGGGTGAGGAAAGAGGGCTTTGGGGGAGGGGGAGAAGCGGACTTTCGGGGGGGGGCGGTAGGGCGTTGGAGGCGCTGCCGCGCCGCAGGTCTGGAGACCTGCTAATAGCCCGCATGGGGCAGAGCCCCGCGCGAAACGGAGCGAAACGGGGGAAGGAGGGGGTTGCGGATCGGGGAAACGGCGCAGCTGACGCGGCAGCTCTACGAGCGGATGGACAACGTGAAGCCGTACCTCGACCGGCTGGAAATTCGGTTGGGGCTGGTGGAAGCCAAAAAGCTGACGGTGGCGGTGAAGGACTTCGGGTTCGCGAAGCTGCGCCGCGCTATCGACGGGCGCAACGCGGAGGGCGTGGGGCAGGGGCTGGCAGCGCTCAATGCGGCCATCGCGGCGAACACGGCGCTGCTGGCGCCGCGCGGCCAGAGCGCGAGTGAGACGCAGGCCCTGACGGATGCGGCGACCGAGATCGCCAACGACAACCGGAAGCAGAACCAGGGGCAGAACACCAGCACCGAAAGTACCGTGGAGGAAAACGCGCTGCTGACGGCCTTTGACAACTACCTGAAAAAGGTGATGACCACCGGCCGCAAGCTCTACAAGAAGCACAAGCAGGCGCGGCGGCAGTACGAGCAAACCGCCGTTCTGGCGCGGATGCATGCTGGCGAGCGCCCGAAAGACCGGCCGGGGCCGGGGGAGGAATAGGCTGGTAGAACCGGCTTGGATACGAAACCACCCCGCTTCCCGAAGGCGGTATGGCCGGG
>JBKJUQ010000261.1:0-4265 GCA_046590685.1 Hymenobacteraceae bacterium | reverse complement strand
GAGGTGCATCATAAGCTCGCCGCGCTGCGGCAGGCGCTGCAACAAGCGGCCACCGCGCACGAGGAAGTGCCGGTGGTGGAGATTGGTTAGATGAGTAGGTGAGCAGATGGGTAGGTGAGCAGATGGGTAGGTGAGCAGATGCTGAAACGGTTATTGGATATGCACTGCGTCCGCTCTCCCGTCGACAGAATACCACTCGTAGCGGCGGCACCGCCAGTATCCGAGCACAGCGCGCACCTACTCATTTACCAATCGCTCACTTATCTACTCACCGGCTCATCTACTCACCTACTCATCTAACTCTTCTGCTCATCCAAACCACCTATGTCCATCCTGGTCTTCGATAACTACGATTCTTTCACCTACAACCTCGTGCAGGTGCTGCGCGAGCTTGGGCACGGTGGTCAGGTGACCGTGCGCCGCAACGACCAACTCGCGCTCGACGAGGTGGCGGCCTACGACGCAATTCTGCTCTCACCGGGCCCTGGCGTGCCATCGGAAGCAGGGCTGATGCCCGCCCTCATCCAGCGATACGCGCCCACCAAGCGGATTCTGGGCGTGTGTCTGGGTCACCAGGGCATCGCGGAATGCTTTGGCGCAGCGCTATTGAATCTACCGAACGTGCTGCACGGCGTGGCAACCGACGCGCACGTGACGGTGCCGGAGGAGCGGCTGTTTCGGGGGGTGCCGACGCGGTTTCGGGTGGGCCGCTACCACTCGTGGGCGGTGCGGCCCGCGTCGATGCCCGCCTGCCTGGAAGCGACGGCCCTGGACGACGACGGCGAAATCCTGGCGCTGCGCCACCGCGAATATGACGTGCGCGGCGTGCAGTTTCACCCCGAATCCATCCTCACCGAGCACGGCCACGCGCTGCTGCGGAATTGGCTTGGGGAGTAGGTACTTGGTATCTGGTACTTAGTACTTAGACAAGTAATAGTCCAAATATCAAATACAAAATACCAAGTACCAAGTACTAAGTACCAAATACAAAATACCAAATACCAAATACCAAATACCAAACAACGTGAAATCTATTCTGACTGCCCTTTTTGACCACCATACCCTCGACCGGCCCGAGGCGTGCGCCGTGATGCGCCGCCTGGGCGAAGGCGAGCTCAACCAAGCCGAGATCGCCGCGTTTCTGACCGTGTACCGCCTGCGGCCCATCACGGTGCCGGAGCTGGCGGGATTTCGCGACGCGCTGCTGGAGCTGGGCCGCGACCCCGGCCTCGATACCCACGAAGTGCTCGACATCGTCGGGACCGGCGGCGACGGCAAGGACACGATCAACATCAGCACCCTGGCGAGCTTCGTGGTGGCGGGTGCGGGCTACAAAGTGGCCAAGCACGGCAACTTCGGGGTGTCGTCGGCAGTGGGATCGTCGAACGTAATGGCCCATTTTGGCTACCGGTTCGACGCCTCGAATGAGCAGCTCCAGCGGCAGCTCGACGCGGCCAACATCTGCTTTCTGCACGCGCCGGCGTTTCACCCGGCGATGCGCCACGCCGCGCCCGTGCGGCGCGAGCTGGGCGTGCGCACCTTCCTCAATATGCTCGGCCCGCTGGTGAATCCGGCCCGGCCCGCCGCGCAGCTGCTCGGCGTGTATAGCCTGGAGCTGCTGCGCCTCTACCAGTATCTGTTGCAGGAAAGCGGCACGCGCTACGTCGTGGTGCACGCGCTCGACGGCTACGACGAGCTTTCGCTGACGGGGGAAGCGAAGATCGCCACCTCGGAAGGCGGCGAAACGCTCTTATCAGCGGCTGACCTAGGCTTGCCCGTATGCAAGCCCGAAGACTTGGCCGGTGGCCAAACCGTCGAACAGTCGGCGCGGCTGTTCCGGCAGGTGCTCGACGGGCAGGGCACCACGCCGCAGGTAAATGCGGTGGCGGCCAACGCCGCGCTCGGCATCCGCTGCCTGAATCCGAAAGTTTCCCTGGCCGATGCGCTGGCGATGGCGTATGTCTCGATTCGCTCGGGCGGCGCTCGGCGGGCTTTTACCACGTTGCTCGCTACTCAAGCTTAGACATTGACGCGGCTTTCTGGCCGCCTTACACGACATTCAACGCTCAATAAACTGCGGACTGAAGTCCGCACAACGTCGATCTTTCAACCGATGACCCCCACGATTTCTCCTCCCGACGTCCTCGCCCGCATTGTGGCGCACAAGCAACTGGAAGTAGCCGAGCGCCGCAGCCTGGCACCCGCCAAGCTGCTCGAACGCAGCCCGTTCCTGCAATCGCCGACGCTTTCGCTGCTCTCGTACCTGCGCCGGCCGGAGCTGAGCGGCATCATCGCCGAATTCAAGCGCCGCTCGCCCTCGAAGGGCTGGATCAACGAGTTCGCGCCGGTTGAGCGCACCACGCTGGGCTACATGCAGGCGGGGGCGTCGGCGCTCTCGATCCTGACCGACACCGAGTTTTTCGGCGGCAAGAACGACGACCTGACGACGGCCCGTCGTTTCAACCTATGCCCGATTCTGCGCAAAGACTTCGTCATCGACGAGTACCAGCTACTCGAAGCCCGTAGCATTGGGGCGGATGCCATCTTGCTCATCGCCGCCGTGCTGGAGCCCGCGCAGGTGCGCACGCTCGGGCAGCAGGCCAAAGCGCTGGGGTTGGAAGTGCTACTCGAAGTCCACGACCGCGACGAGCTGCGGCGAACCCTCGACGTGGCCTTCGATGCGGTGGATCTGGTGGGCGTGAACAACCGCGATCTGCGCGACTTCTCCGTCAGCCTCGACCGCAGCCTTGAGCTGGTGCAGGAGCTGCCTGCCGGCCTGGGCCGCGTGGCGGAGTCCGGATTGCGCACTGCCCAGGACATTCAGACGCTGCGCGACGCGGGGTTCGACGGCTTCCTGATCGGCGAGGCGTTCATGCGCCACAGCCGCCCGGAGCGTGCCTGCGCGGCGATGGTGCAGCAGCTGCGTGAGCTGGAGGCAGCCCGTTAGATCTTCCGTTTCTCCCTGATGCCTGTCCCCGCAATGTTCCCGCGCCATCCGCTCCCGACGCCCGCTCCGGGCCGTCGGCTGGTGAAAGTATGCGGAATGAAAGAGCCCGCCAACGTAGCCGCTGTGGCCGCGCTCCGGCCCGATCTGCTGGGGTTCATCTTCGCCCCAACGTCGCGGCGCTTCGCGGCGGTCACGCTCGATGCCGCCCAGATGCACGAGCTGGCGGTGCCGAAAGTGGGGGTGTTCGTCAACGAGCAACCGGGCGTTATTCGGCGGCTGGTGGCGCAGTTCGGGCTCGACGCGGTGCAGCTGCACGGGCAGGAGTCGGCGGCCGAGTGCGCGGAGCTGGCGGCGGAGCTGCCGGTGATCAAAGCCATCGGGGTGGGAACGACGTTCGACCCACGCGGCCTCGATGCCTACGCGCCGCACTGCGCGTTTTTCGTGTTCGATACGGCCGGGCCGGCGGCGGGCGGCAACGGGTTCGCGTTCGATTGGAGTTTGCTGCGCGACTACGACCTGCCGACGCCATACCTGCTGGCCGGCGGCCTGGGGGTGGCCGACGTGGCCGCACTGCGGACGCTGGACTTGCCGGGGCTCGCCGGCTTCGATTTCAACAGCAAGCTCGAAACAGCGCCGGGCCAAAAGGACGTCGCGCTTGTTGAGCAGGTACTAACCGGCCTACGGGCCTAAGCCTTCTTTCCTCTTCCTTTTCCTTTCAGCATTCGATGATTCAATCAGCTTATCAACCCACGGCGCGCGGCTACTACGGAGCGTTTGGCGGCGCCTTCATTCCCGAGATGCTCTTCCCGGTGGTGGAAGAGCTGCGGGCCACGTACCTCGACGTGCTCGCCGATCCCGTGTTTCAGGTCGAGTACCAGCTCTTGCTGCGCGACTACGTCGGCCGGCCCACGCCACTCTTCGAAGCCCACCGGCTCTCGCAGCGCTACGGCGCCACCATCTACCTCAAGCGCGAGGACCTCTGCCACACCGGCGCCCACAAGGTCAACAACACCGTCGGGCAGATTCTGCTCGCCGAGCGGATGGGCAAAAAGCGCATCATCGCCGAAACCGGCGCCGGGCAGCACGGCGTGGCCACCGCGACCGTGTGCGCGCTGCGCGGCCTCGAATGCATCGTGTACATGGGGGCCGTGGATATGGAGCGGCAGCGCCCCAACGTGGCGCGGATGCGGATGCTCGGCGCCGAAGTACGGCCCGCGACCAGCGGCAGCCAAACCCTCAAGGATGCTACCAACGAAGCCATCCGCGATTGGATTTCGAACCCCGCCGACACGTACTACATCATCGGCTCGGTGGTGGG
>JBKJUQ010000268.1:0-14089 GCA_046590685.1 Hymenobacteraceae bacterium | reverse complement strand
ACCGCCACCTGACGGGCGGCTACTCGCACAACTACCTGTGGGACGTCAAGCAAGCGGCCGATGGGGGGTTCGTCGGCGTAGGGTTTCTGTTTGCGCGCCCCCCCGACCTGGGGCCGCGGAGCGCGTGGGCCTTCAAAACGGATGCGAATGGCTACCTGCAAGCCGGCGGCGCGCCGCCTACGCTGGTGTGCCGGCCGGTGGGCTTGCCCGAAGCCGAAGCGGGTGGCGAGTTGGAAGTCTGGCCCAACCCCGCCCCTGACGGGCGCTTTACGGTGCGGGCAGCCGGGGGCGGGGCGGAGACCCGCGGTACGTTTGCCGTGCTCGACGCGTGGGGCCGCACCGTGGCGGCCGGCGAGCTGGCGGGCGCGGAAACGGTGGTGGAGCTAACTCACCAGCCGGCGGGGCTCTACCTGCTGCGCCTCTCGTGGCCCGATGGCCGCACCGCCACCCGCAAGCTGGTGCGGTAGGAGGGGAGGAACGAATACCTAATTCCCGAATACCATTTATCTTCGCCGTACTCCCGGCGGGCGGTCGGGAGCTGGTGATTTCATCCCTTTTCCCCCTCCCCTCATCCCATGGCAAAGCCCCTGTTTTCCTACACGGCCAACTTCTTTCTGACGCTCGACGTCTCGCGCCCCAACTCCAAGGCGCAGGCCCTGTTTGCCGCCGATGCCGTGGCGGCCGACTCCGCGCTGCCGGCCCCCATTCAGGCAAAGGCTACCGCCGTGCGCACCGCCGCCACCAGCTTCAACGAGAAGGTGGTGAGCAGCCTGGAAGCCAATACCGTCGAGAGCTTCGGCGACGTGCGCCCCGCCGCCGACAAGGTGCTGCGCGCCGTGATGAAGCTGGTGGGGCTGCGCTACGCCCCCAAGTCGAGCGCGTACGACGCGTTCCTGCCCGGCGGCCTCACCGAGCTCAACGAGGCCGGCGAAAGCGAGTACCAGGCCCTCTTCGAGCGCTTCGCGAAGGCCGTGCTGGCCGAAGCCAAGCCGTTCGTCAACCCCGAAGCCGAGCCCGGCGACCCGACGACCGCCGCGCAGGTCAGCGAGGCGCTCGCGCGCCTGCAAGCGGCCGTCAAGTCGGACACCGAGTACGAATCCCGGCAGGCCGCCCTCTCCACCGATATCACCGCCGACTGGCGCGCGGTGGCGATTGCCGAGTGGCGCCTCTGGCTCGACCTCAGCGACCACTTCGCCGCCGACCCCGACTACCGCACGCGCGTCTACGACTACTTCGATTTCAGCCAGGTCCACCTCGGGAGTAAAGCCGACGATCCGGCCCCGGACCCGGTCGGCTAGGCCCGACGCGGCGGGGGATGCCCCCCGCGGGGTTTCCGGTATCGGAAAGCTGGCAGGGGGCATCCCCTGCCGGCTTTCGCGTGTCGGGAAGGGCAGAGGGGGCATCCCCCGCCGGGTTTCTTCCATCGGGAAGGGCGCGGGGGATGCCCCCCGTGGGGTTTCTTCCGTCGGGAAGGGCCCGGGGGGCATCCCCCGCCCGGTTCCCGACATCGGAAAGGGCACGGGGGATGCCCCCCGTCCGCGCGCCGTCCTCACCCCCCGGCCCCCTCTCCAAGGGAGAGGGGGAGGCGAACGCCAGAGCAGATTCGGCGTTACTGGACGGGCTCGTACCGCGAAGCTCCCGCTTCGCCCGGCGCGCGGCGTGAAGCGAAGCGGGAGCTTCGCGGTACGGCCGTACACCGACCCTAAATCTGCTCTACAGCGATCGTAAGCCCCTCGCCTTTGGAGAGGGGTTGGGGTGAGGACAACGCCCGCCACCCCCTAACCTCCCCCTACCCAGCGCCGTACACCCGCGGACCGCCGCAAGATAAAAGCCCCGTCCGGCCGCGCCGGATGGGGCTTTTCGCGGGGGGCGGCGTAATTTTGGCCGTCGCACCGGCACTGTTCTGCGGAACGTGTGGCCTGCCCGCCCCGGTTACGCCCCGCGTGTCCGTTTCTATTCCACCGCCCTGTCCCCTAATGCGTTCGATCCGTCAGCAGCTTTTGTGGGGTGCCGTGCTGCTGTTGGGGGCGTTGGCGATGTGGGGCCCGGCGTCGCGCTCCGCGACGGTGCGGCCGCCCGAGCTGCCCGAACAGGCCTGGATCGACAGTGTCTACCAGTCGCTCAGCCCCGAGCAGCGCCTCGGGCAGCTGTTTATGGTGGCCGCGTTCTCGAATAAAGACGCCGCCCACGTGCGCCGCATCGACGAGCTCATTACGCGCTACAACATCGGCGGCCTCATCTTTATGCAGGGTGGCCCCTACCGGCAGGCGGTGCTCACGAACCGTTTCCAGAAGGAAGCGCGCACGCCGCTGCTCGTGTCGATGGACGTGGAGTGGGGGCTCGATATGCGCCTCGACTCCAGCCTGCACTACGCCAAGCAGATGACGCTCGGCGCCGTCGACGACGACCGCTACGTGTACCAGATGGGCCGCGAGATCGCCCTGCGCCTCAAGCAGCTCGGCGTCCATATCTCCTTCTCGCCGGTGGTTGATGTGAACGTCAACCCCCTCAACCCCGTCATCGGCAACCGCGCCTTCGGCGAAAACAAGGAAGACGTGGCGCGCCGGGCTGTGGCCTACACCAAGGGGTTGCAGGACTACGGCGTGGTGGCGGTGGCGAAACACTTCCCCGGCCACGGCGACACCGACACTGATTCGCATTTGGCCTTGCCCGTCGTGACGCACTCCCTGGAGCAGCTGCGCGACGAAGACCTCTACCCGTTCCGCAAAACCATCGAAGCCGGCGTGATGGGCGTGATGGTGGCGCACCTCTACGTGCCCGCCCTCGACACCACCCGCAACCGGGCCTCCACGCTCTCGGCGCCCGTCGTGACGGGGTTGCTGCGCCAGGAGCTCGGGTTCGACGGCCTCGTCTTCACCGACGCGCTCAATATGAAGGGCGTGGCCAAGTACTACAAGCCCGGCGAAGTCGACGCGCTCGCCCTGCGCGCCGGCAACGACGTGCTGCTGTACTCCGAGGACGTGCCGACGGCGATCAACCGCATCAAGGAAGACCTCAAGTCCGGGGTGCTCGATTCGTCGACCGTCGCGCAGAGCATCCGCAAGATTCTGAAGGCGAAGTACTGGGCCGGCCTCAACCGCCGCGTCCCCGTCGACCCCGCCACCTTCCGTCCCGACCGCCTCGCCAACGCTGCCATGGAGCGCCCCGATGCCTACGTGGTGCAGCAGCAGCTCTACGAGCACGCGACGACCGTGGTGCGCAACGAGCGCAACCTGCTCCCCTTCCGCTCGCTCGACACGCTGCGCGTCGCGTCCGTAACGATCGGCCTGGGCGCCAACAACGACTTTCAGCGGACGATGGCGCACTACGTGCCGCTCGCCACCTTCCCCGTGGCCGATCGCTACGCGCCCGATTCGGTCTTCCAGAAGCTGCTGCCCGAGCTGCGGCCGTTCAACGTGATCGTGGTGTCGTACCACGGGATGAACAACACGCCCGCGGCGCACAACTTCGGCCTCGGCGACGCGGGCCTCGCGTTCATCAAGCAGCTGCGCCTCGACAACCCCCGCGCCCGCGTAGTGGCCGTGCCGCTCGGCAACCCCTACGCCCTCAAAAGCTTCGACGACGCCCTCACGCTCGTCTGCGGCTACGAAGACAATGCTGTGAGTCAGCGGGTGGTCCCGCAGGTGCTGTTCGGCGCGGTGCCGGCGGTGGGCAAGCTGCCGATCACGGCCAGCGCGAAGGCGAAGCGCGGGATGGGCGTCGCGCTGGCGTCGTTGGGCCGCCTGCGCTTCGCGCCGCCCGAAAGCGTCGGGATGGATTCGCGCACCCTCGGGCAGCTCGACAACCTCGCCCACGAGGCCATCGCCTACGCCGCCACGCCCGGCTGCCAGGTGCTGGTGGTGAAAGACGGCGTGGTGGTTTGGGAGAAAGGCTACGGCCGCCTGACGTACGACGCCGCGTCGGCGCCCGTCACGACGACCACCGTCTACGATATCGCCTCGATCACGAAAGTGGCGAGCACCCTGCAAGCGGTGATGTTCCTGAAAGATCAGGGCCGGCTGGCGCTCGACGAGAAGCTCGGCGCCTACCTCCCCGAGCTGAAAGGCACCGACAAAGCCGACCTGCGGGTGCGCGATCTGCTGCTGCACCAGGCCGGCTTGCAGGCGTTCATTCCGTACTGGCAGCAGACGTTTACGCCCCAGCACCAGCCCGCCGCCGGCTGGTACGCGCAAGCCACGTCGGTGGAGTTCCCGAACCAGGTCGCCGACTCGCTCTACTCCCGCGCTTCCGCCGAAGACTCGCTCTGGCGCTGGACCCTGGCCTCGCCGGTGGCCGCCCGCACCAAAAACCAGAAGCCCGAGTACAAGTACTCCGACCTCGACTTCATCCTGCTGCGGCGCCTCGCCGAAAAGCTCTTGGGCCAGCACCTCGACGAGTTCGTGAAGCAGAACTTCTACGACCCGCTCGGCCTGCCCACGCTCACGTACAACCCGCTCCAGCACGGCATCGCCCGCACCCGCATCGCCCCGACGGAGAACGACACCACCTTCCGCAACCGGCAGGTGTGGGGGACCGTCCACGACCCCGGCGCGGCGCTGGTGGGTGGCATTGCCGGGCACGCGGGGCTGTTCGGCACCGCCACCGATCTGGCAACGCTCTTCCAGATGAACCTGCAGGCCGGCTACTACGGCGGGCAGCGCTATTTCCGCACGCCCGTGGTGCAGGAGTTCGCGCGCGGCAGCTCCGACGTCTCGCGGCGCGGCCTCGGCTGGGACCGCGCCGACCCCACCCACGGCGGCGGGGCGGCGTCCGGGCAGGCGCCGGCGAGCACTTTTGGCCACACTGGCTTCACGGGCACCTGCGCCTGGGCCGACCCCAAGAACAAGCTCGTGTTCATCTTCCTGTCGAACCGCGTCTTCCCCGACGCCAACAACCCGCGCCTCGTGCAGTACAACATCCGCACGCGGATGCACGACGTGGTCTACCGCGCCCTCAAGCCGGCGACCTGAGGCCGGGATCGTCCGCCGGGTCGTCTTTCCGGTAGTTGCGTTTCTGCCTGCTTAACTCAAGCTGTAGGTTATTGCGGGTATCCCCGTCAGGGGATCCCCAAACCGCCCATCGGTATCCCCTGACGGGGACATGCGGCGTTGTGGGGACGATGAGGCTACCGAACGGTGTCCCCTGACGGGGACGCGCCAACTCTGGGATTAAGTTAGGCCTGGCCCGGCTCCGCTCCGCTCGTTTAGTCTCCGTTCGGCTAGTGCGTAGCTTTAGCTTTCCTTAGCTAGAGCAGCCGATGACTACTTTTCGTTACCTCTCGCTTACCTGCGCCCTAACGGGCGGGCTGTTGGTGGCGAATAGCCCGTCGGCGGTCGCTCAGATTCTTTGGGATTGGGTTAAAGCCCCCGTCAGCCGGGGCATCAGCTACGGCATCTCTTCTGCCGTTGACGGGCAGGGCAATACCATCGTGGGGGGCTACTACCGCACTGATTCCAGCGCGACGGCCCTCGACTTTGGTAACGGGGTGCTGCTGCCGGCCACCGGGGGGGCGGCTTTTATAACCAAGTACGCCGTCGACGGGGCTTGTCGGTGGGCCGTCCGGATCGCAGCAGGTACCCACGGGCAACTTCCGGCCGTGCAGCAGGTGGCGAGCGATGCCGTTGGGAACGTGTTGGTGAGCGGAGTCTGCGCTGACTCTACCTGGTTCGGGTCTCAGCTGCTGCGCTTCCCGCCCACGATTCCGGCCGGCGAGCGGCAGGGCTTTGTGGGCAAGATGAGCGCCGCCGGCCAGTGGCAGTGGGTTAGGGGCCTGTTCGGCGTTGGGCGAGGGGGAGACGGCGTCAGCCCGACGTTGCTGGCGCCCGACGTCCGCGGCAACCTGTACGTGGCGGGAACCTTCGGCGTCATGTTGCAGATCGATGCGCTCCGCCTACCGGCGGCGCCGTGGCGCTCCATATACGGTGCTTTCATCGCCCGCCTCGACTCCGCGGGCCGGTGTCAGTGGATCCGCGGCCCGCGCGGTCAGTGCGATATCGGCATGCTTACCGACCTCAAGGTCGATGCGGCGGGCGATGCGTATCTGGTGGGCGTCATCGACGCCCTCGCCATCTTCGGCACCGATACGCTGCGGGGGCGCACGGTTAGTTGGGGCGGCGGCCCCGGGCCCGCCGTTCCGGCCACGGGGCCGGCCGACGTGTTCGTGGCGCACCTCAATGCCGCGGGCCAGTGGCGCGGGGCGTATGACCTGGGGACCGGCACCTCGGCGCGCCTGACGTTCGGGGCGAATGGCCAGCGTTACGTAGCCGGTTATTTTCTGGAGCCCCAAGAACACTTCTACCCGTCCGCGACGGGAACCGATACGCTGCTCGGCGGGGGGGTCTACGTGGCGCACCTGGGGGCGCAGGGGCAGCGGCTGGCCCTGCGGCACACGGATAAGGGCAATTACGTCGATGTCGCGCCGGACGGCACGGCCTATCTGGCCGGCCTCAGTCAGGACAGCCTGACGTTCGGCGCCTACACGTTGCCCGCCCGCCCGAACCGTACCTTTTACGTGGCCGGCCTGAGTGCCACCAACGAGTGGTTCGGGGTCACGGAGGTGACGAATCCGAACGCGTTACCGTCCGGTTTCCCCCAGCCTACGTTTCTGACGGATCTGCACGTCCAGGACGCGGCGCTGTACCTGTACGGGCAGCACCAGGGGGAGGCTACTTTCGGCCCCGTGGTGCTGACGTCGCCGGGCGCGCCGGCAACTCCGCTGGAAGAATTCTTCGTCGCGCGGCTCGGGATGGCGGTCGTTGGGGTGCCCAAGCCAACCGCTGAGGCGGCGCTCGCGCTCTGGCCGAACCCGGCGCCCGGGGAGGTGCAGGTGACTACGGCCACCGGGGGCGCGGTGCAGGTGCTCGATGCGCTCGGCCGGGTTGTCTATAGCACGTACCTCGCGCCGGGGACTTCGCGGCTGCGGCTGCCCTTCGCGCCGGGACTTTACACGCTCCGCTGCGGCGCGGCGGCGCGGAAGCTGCTGGTGCAGCTCGCTGCCGAGTAATAGCCCGCTCAAACCTACCGCCCGACCAAGGCGGCCCGCCGGGATGAAGTTAGGGGGTAGCAGCCGGGAGAGGGCAGCGTTCTGGTCGGCCCTCCTGCCCTTGACCTAACAATAGCTGCTTCCTGCGTTAGGGCCGCCCGCTACCTTCGCGTCCGCAATGGCCCGTCTTTCCTCTCCCCTCCCAACCCAGGACCCCGGTCTGGGCGAAAAGCTCGCCGGTGCGCGCCAGCGGCTCATCAATCGCGACGGCACGTTCAACGTGCGCCGCGCGAAGGCGCAAAATGCCTGGCTCCAGGGCGACTGGTACCACTACTGGGTGTCGATGTCGTGGGCGCGTTTCGTGGCCGCTATCGTGGGGTGGTTCACGAGCCTGAACGTGTTCTTCACGCTTGGCTATCTGGCCATCGGCTATGATAAGGTACTCGGCGCGCCGGAAGCGCCTACGGTGGGGGAGCGGTTTCTGAACGTGTTCTTCTTCTCGGTGCAGACGTTCAACTCGGTCGGCTACGGGGTGCTTTCACCCAGCGGTATTGCCGCGGGACTGCTCTCGTCGCTCGAAGCGCTGGTTGGAGTGCTCACCTTCGCCATCATCACGGGGCTGCTCTACGCCCGGTTTTCGAAGCCCAAAGCGCGAATTCTGTTCTCCGACCACGCCATCATCACGCCGCCCGACCCGGCCCACGGCGGCCACCGCCGGCTGATGTTCCGCATCGCCAATGAGCGCAACAACACCGTAATCGACTTCACGGCCCGGGTGCTCATCACGCTGGCTACGCCCGACGGCACCCGACGCTACTTCGCCCTGAAGCTGGAGCGCGACCAGGTCATGTTTCTTCCCCTGAACTGGACGCTGGTTCACGCCATCGACGCCGAATCGCCACTCTACGAGCTGACCCCCGAGGAATTGCGCGAGCAGTTGGGCGAGCTGCTCATTCTGATGCGCGGCTACGACGATACGTACGCGCAGGACATTCACGCCCGCTCGTCGTATCGTTTCGACGAAATCCGCTGGGACCATCGCTTCGTCCGCCCTTACCAGACCGACGCCGACGGCGAGCTGATTCTTGACCTCGACCTGCTGCACGTGAGCGAGGCGGCGTAATGGCGTTGGTGGTTAGTATTTGGTAAAAAGTACTTGGTACTTCACCACGTCTTCGGCCGTGCGGACGGTTTCTACCTTCTCCGCCACGGACTCGAAGCATTTCTCCACCTCAAAGCTCGTCAGCTTCAAGCCATACAGCTGGTTGATGGTATCGGGGTTGATCGGCATCGGCACGTGCTGGCCGTCTACGCTCGCCAGGACGCGGTGCTCGTACGGGCGCCAGTCGGTGAAGCGCGAGAGATAATCGAAAACGTCATTCGAGTTCGTATGGAAGATGTGCGGCCCGTAACTTATAAATCAGGATGCCGTCTTCGTTACAGTGATCGAAAGCAGGGCCGCCGATGTGGGGGCGTTTATCGACGACAAGGACTTTTTTGCCCGCTTCGGTCGCGAGACGCTCAGCCAGCACGGCGCCGGCAAAGCCAGCCCCCGACAATCAGGAAATCAAACCTGGTCTTTGGAAGAAGGTGAGAGTCCGCCGGAGCGGTTAATGCCTACAAGAGGAGCGCGCCGTTGTTCCGTCCGGAGCGCCGGCCGCTGATCCTGGTCGCCGGCTCCGGCCGTCGCCAACCGGGCCTGCACGAGCGTAATCATCCGCTGCCACGTCAGGTCCCACGACATGGTGGCCAGGAGCATATCTACTTCGGCGCGCCACGCGGCGCTCTGGCCCTGGCGAAGCGCTTGGGCCACGGCCGTTTCCCACTCAGCGGCCGTCGTCGCGATCTGCACGAGGCCGAGGTCGCCGTAGGGCCGCACCACGTCGCGGATCGGCGTGCTGACCACGGGTTTGCCGGCGGCGAGGTATTCGGGCGTTTTGGTGGGCGAGATGTAACGCGTACTCTCATTGAGGGCAAAAAACAGCGCGGCTACGTCCCAATTGCCTACGTAGGCGGGCAGCTCATCGTACGCCTTTTCCCCCGGATAATGGATGTTGGCGGCTTTCGGCAGGGTCGCCCCGTCGATCTTAACCACCGCCCCGAGCAGGATCAGATGCCAGTCGGGGCGGCGGGCGGCGAGCGCGCGCACCAGCTCAAGGTCGAATCGTTCGTCGATCACCCCAAAGAAGCCGATGCGCGGGTGCGGAATCCTGGCTTGGTCCGCCGGGTCAGGCAGGCCGGTCCGCGCCTGCGCGAAATGCTCTTTCTCGATCGAGGAAGGAAAGGCGTACACGGCCGGGTGGCGGCTGGTTTTCGCCTCATAGATGCTCTGTCCGCCGGTAAACACGAGGTCGGCGCGGTCGAGCAGCTCCTGCTCGCGGGCTTTGAGCGCCGGTGGCGCGAACGCAAACGCCGAAAATTGGTCCATGCAGTCGTACACCGTGACGAGCGGCCGGAACGAGCGACTCTTGCCCAGCGCCATCGGCGTGTAGTACCACGCCACGAAATCGCTTACCCGCTCGGCGGCAAAGTAGGCATGGAGCAGGCGCTCCTGCACTGCTTCCGCGGCCTCGTCGGTGAGCTGACGCGGCAGATGCGCGAGCACTACTTTGAGGTTGTTCTCCTTGACCTTTATTTCGAGGTGCGGGCTGATCTGACGGTCGGTGGGGTCGTGGTGCCAGCATGGATCTTCCACGAAGTACACCCTTGAATAGCGCGCGAAGCGCGAAAGCAGGTGCTGCGGCCGCTGCCAGACAAACTCCCATACCAGATGGCAAAAGCACACTACGTCCGGGGCCTCGGCCGTAAAACTGCCCACCAGATTCGGGTCAATCGAGACCACAGAAGCAGGCGCTTCCGCGGGACCAGCCGCCGGACGGGCGGGCGCCGCCGGCGCTGCCCCGGGCGTATCCGATAGAGTCATCGCAAAGAGCAAGGGTAGAAATCCTTCTTCCCTTACGGCCTATGTCCTCAAAAGGCTACGCGCGTTGGCTAAATCGTTTAATCCCTCCTTTTTAAATGCTCTACAAAAGAAGCTGGAACTCTACTACGTCCTGCCATTCGCCCCGAAGGCCCAGCAGCCACTGGCGGCGGACGCCGACTTCGCCGTATCCAGCGGCCCGAAAAAGCCGCAGGCTGGCAGTATTGGTCGTTGCCACGGCGCAATAGAGCTGGCGTAAGTGCAGGGCTACGGCCGCGTATTCGCGCAACAGACTAAGCGCTTCGGCGGCCAAACCCTGACCGCGCGCGTCTGGCAAAAGCGCGATCCCGACGCCCGCGCGGCGGTGAGCGGGCGAGACGTCGAACAAATCGAGTACGCCGGCCGCGCGCGCACCTTCCGTTCCCGTGCCGATCACGAAGCGGATCTGACGAACGCTCCAGATGTCTTCCACGGCGGCGCGCTCGATGTACTGTTCCAGCGCGTGGCGCGAATAAGGCACGCGCGTATCGCCCGCGTCCCAAAGGGCCGGGTCGTTTTCGAGCCGCACCAGAAACGCGAGGTCCGTCGGCTCCAGCGCGCGCAGAGTAACTCGGGGGCCGGTAAACATGCTGGTTTTTTGATTTTTGATTGAGTGATTTTCGATTGCCGGCTGGCATATGCGAAACCGCTCAATTAGAAGTCGCTCAATCGGAAATTAAAAACTGCAAATCAAAAATCGCCCGCGAACACCCGCTCGGCGGGACCCGTGAGCGTGACGTGGGTAAACGAGCCGTCGGGCCGCCGCTCAAACGTGACGAGCAGCTCGCCGCCGACCGCGTGCAGGTGCACGGGGGAGGATATCCCGTAGTGCTGGGCCGCCACGAGGGCAGTAGCCGTCACTCCCGTGCCGCAGGCCAGGGTTTCGGCTTCCACGCCCCGCTCGTAGGTGCGGATGCGCAGGTGCGCGCCGTCGAGGCGCTCGGCGAAGTTGGCATTCGTGCCGCCGGGACCGAAGCGCGGGTCGTAGCGCCAGCCGCGGCCTTCGGCGATGATATCGACCTCGTTGAGGCCCCAGGCGTGCAATATCACCACGTGCGGCGAGCCGGTATCGAGGAAGTAAGCACGGTGTTCGCCGCCACCAGTGACCACATCGGGTAGCACCTGCGGGGGAGCCACATCGCGCATCGAAAGCCGAATCTGCCCATCGGGCAGAAGCGTCGCCGTGTGGGGGCCATCAGCGGCGAGGAAGATGATCTCGGCTCCCTCCCCAACGACCCAGCCCGCGTCGATGGCTGCCCGCACCGCGCACCGGGAGCCGTTGCCGCAGAGCGAGCCCAGCCGGCCGTCGGCGTTGTAGTACAGCATCTCGAAAGCCATGCCGGGGGCAGACCGCAGCGCGATCAGGCCGTCGGCGCCGACGCCGAAATGGCGGTCGCAGATGCGTGCCACGAAAGCCTCGTCGGCCGGGTCAAAAGGCAGCTCGCCGGTGGCGCGGTCGGCGAGTACGAGCAGAAAGTCGTTGCCGGCGCCGTGGTATTTGGTAAAGTTCATCGGAGGAAGAACGTTAGGAGGCGGAGAAGGAGGAGCGGGCCGCGAAGCGCGGGTCTCGCAGTACCTGAATCAACGTCGCGGGAGTGGTTCCGAAAGGGGAGCTTCGCGGTACGTGCCATCTTTGCCGCCCGCCAAAGCTACGCTGATGACTGTTTCGCCCACGCTATCGCTTCTTACCCCCACCGGATTTCCTGATTACGAGCTGCTCGACTCAGGTCACTTCGCTAAACTCGAACGCTTCGGGCAGCACGTAGTGGCGCGGCCCGAGCCCCAGGCCCTGTGGGCGCCTGCTCTGCCGCCTTCTGAATGGGACCGTCGGGCCGGCGCCACCTTCACCCGCGCGGCCAGTAGTGGGGGGCCTGCGGGGGGAGATAAAGGCCAATGGAAAATCAAGCCCGGTATGCCCGAGCAGTGGTGGCTGGAATACGCGCTACCCGATGCAGCCCGCGCGCCGCTCCGCTTCCGGCTCGGGCTGAGCAGCTTCAAGCACGTCGGCCTGTTTCCGGAGCAGGAAGTAAACTGGCGCTGGCTGTACGCCCGCTGCCGCGCTCTGACGGCCGGCGGTGGCCCACCGCCCAAAGTACTCAACCTTTTCGCCTACACGGGCGCCGCCTCGCTGGCGATGCGCGCGGCGGGTGCCGACGTCGCCCACCTCGACGCGGTGCGGCAGGTCAACTTCTGGAGCCGCGAAAATATGGAAGCCTCCGGGCTCGATGGCATCCGCTGGCTCGTCGACGATGCGCTCGGCTTTGTGCGGCGGCAGGCGCGGCGTGGCACGCGCTACCAGGGCATCGTACTCGATCCGCCCGCTTACGGTCGGGGCCCCGACGGCGAGAAATGGGTACTGGAGGATCACCTCTACGAGCTGCTCACGCTCTCAAAAGAATTGCTCGATGACACCCAGCCGCATTTTTTCCTGTTGAATCTCTACTCGCTGGGGTTCTCCGGGCTAATCCTTGATTCGCTGGGACGCGATTTATTTGGCCCCGGACCAAACCGGGAAGTCGGCGAACTGTATCTCCCCGACGGCGCGGGCCGTACGCTACCCTTGGGGACGTTTTGGCGGTTTTTTCACGAGAGTTAGAGGGTGGGAAGGTGGGAGTTTAAAACCCATACCTTCCGCCTCCCTTCCCGCCTTTCCACCTTCCCGCCTTCTTATGGCTTCCCGTCGCTTGGCCCTGATCGATATGGGCACGAACACGTTTCACCTGCTCATTGCCGCGCTCCAGCCAGGCGCGCCGCCGCAGGTGCGCGTGCGCACCCGCACGGCCGTCAAGCTGGGCGCCGGAGCCGCTGACAGCGGCGGCGGGGGGATTTCGGATGGCCGCATCGCCGAGGCCGCGCAGGCCCGGGCCATCAAGGCGTTGCGCGCGTTTCGCGAGGAGATTGATCTGCACGGCGTGAGCGAGCACGATATCCGCGCCGTGGCGACGAGCGCGGTGCGGGTTGCCGCGAACGGACCGGCCTTCCTGGCCGAGGTGTTCGCCCAGACGGGGATTCGGGTGGAGGTGATTGCCGGCGGGCAGGAGGCGGAGCTGATTTGGGCAGGCGTCCGCGAAGCCGTCCCGCTCGGCGATGAAGAACCGAGCTTGCTGATGGATATTGGCGGCGGGTCGGTGGAGTTCATCATTGCCAACCAGCAGAATATCTTCTGGAAGCAAAGCTTCGAGATCGGCGCCCAGCGTCTGCTCGACCAGTTTTTTTGGCGCGACCCGATCACGCCGGCGGAAATTGCAGCGGAGGAAGCGTACCTCGCCGGGATCCTGGGCCCGCTCACGGCGGCGGTGGCGCGCTATCAGCCGACCACGCTCGTGGGCGCCAGCGGCTCGTTCGATACCTTCTGCGATCTGGAAGCGGCTCGCCGCGGCGAGGCCCGCTCAATGGACAATCCCCCGCCCGAAAGCGACCTGTCGCTGGCGGCCTTCGCCCATCACTTCGCGCAGCTCAAAGCCCTGCCGCACGCCGAGCGGGTGGCCTTGCCGGGGATGACGCCGATGCGGGCCGATATGATCGTGGTAGCCGGGGTGCTGATTGATTGGTGCCTGCGCACCTACGGATTGACGCGCCTGCGCGTGTCGGCCTGGGCGCTCAAAGAAGGCTTGCTGGCCCGCGCCGTAGCGGCCGCCCGCTGAAGCCACGGGCGCCAGCCGCGCCCGCCCGAGCCCCCGCGGGGAGCGGCCGCCGCATTCGAAAGCCTTTCCTGCGCGGTGCGGAGCGTGTTGGCGCCGAGCTGGAGCCCCGTGCTGAGCAGGGCCACTTTACCAGCCGCTTCCGTGGCTTGCTGCACGAGAGTGGCGCGGATGTTCAGCAGCTTTTGGGTCCGAACGAGCATCTCCTGCACTTCGCGACGGGCCGCGTAGCGGCTCGTCAGCGTCCGGTGCAGGGGCTGAACGACTAGCTGAAACGCCTCGTCGAGCTCCGTGCCCGGCAGCGTCAACCGGTGCAGCTCGGTCAGCGCCTCGGCGAGGGTGCCAGCCAGCTCGGCTGGCGCGTCGGACGTCTCGGTGAGCAGCCGGCTCGCGGTGGTCGTCTGCGTGAGCAGCGCGTCGAGGTGCTTACGGAATTGCGTTTCGAGCACGCGGGTATTGTCGAGCAGCGCCGCGCGCGCGGCGTCGGCGTCGCGACTCTGCGTCGTC